>NZ_JBIAGC010000012.1:0-160003 GCF_042869595.1 Streptomyces sp. NPDC006879 | reverse complement strand
ACGCTTCCTTCGTTCCCGTTACCGGGCCCTCCGGGCGCTTCCCTTCTGTTCTTGCGTTTCCGACTCTATCAGACTCTTTCGCGTCCGATTCCCGGTCGAAGCGGGTCCGCCTTCCAGTTCCTCGCTTTCGCGATTTCCCCTTTCGGCGTTTCCGACTCTACCAGATCCTTTCGGACCTGACTCCCAGTCGAAACGGGATCGCTTTAAGGTCCCTCGCTTTCGCGATTTCCCTTTCCGCATTTCCGACGCTATCAGATTCCTCTGGGTCGGAGATCCATTCCCTCATGGTCCGTCTACGGGCACACGAAGTGCCGGGCGTTCCCTGGGGTGGAGCGGCAAACTTACTGGAGCGGGGCGCCCGGATGCAAATCCGAGCGCCCCGCTCCAGTGGAGGTCGTGCGGGAGGGGTCAGACCTCGACCACGACCGGGAGGATCATGGGGCGCCGCCGGTAGCCGTCGGAGACCCATTTGCCCAGCGTGCGGCGGATGAGCTGCTGAAGTTGGTGGGGTTCGGCCACTCCGTCGGCAGCCGCCTTGGCGATGGCTTCTTCGATCTTGGGGACCACCGCACCGAAAGCGGAATCCTCGATGCCGGAGCCACGTGCATGGATGTTCGGGCCACCCACCACCTTGCCGGTGGTGCTGTCCACCACGACGAAGACCGAGATGATGCCCTCGTCTCCGAGGATGCGGCGGTCCTTGAGGGACGACTCGGTGACGTCGCCGACGGAGAGCCCGTCCACGTACACGTAGCCGGCCTGCACCTTGCCGGTGATCCGCGCCTTGCCGTCGATGAGGTCGACGACCACCCCGTCTTCGGCGATGACGATGCGGTCCTTGGGTACGCCGGTCAGTGCGCCGAGTTCGGCGTTGGCCCGAAGGTGGCGCCATTCGCCGTGGACCGGCATCAGGTTGCGCGGTTTGCAGATGTTGTAGAAGTACAGCAGCTCACCAGCGGAGGCATGGCCCGAGACGTGCACCTTGGCGTTGCCCTTGTGCACCACGTTGGCGCCCCAGCGGGTCAGGCCGTTGATCACTCGGTAGACGGCGTTCTCGTTGCCCGGGATCAGGGAGGACGCCAGGATCACGGTGTCGCCCTGGACGATGCGGATCTGGTGATCGCGGTTGGCCATCCGGGACAGTGCGGCCATCGGTTCGCCCTGGGATCCCGTGCAGACGAGCACGACCTCGTGGTCGGGCAGGTCATCGAGGGTACGGACGTCCACGACCAGGCCGGCGGGTACCTTCAGGTATCCGAGGTCGCGGGCGATCCCCATGTTGCGGACCATCGAGCGACCGACGAAGGCGACCCTTCGACCGTACTCGTGGGCGGCGTCGAGGATCTGCTGGATGCGGTGGATGTGGCTGGCGAAGCTGGCCACGATGATGCGCTTCTGGGCGTGCGCGAAAACGCTCCGCAGCACGTTGGAGATGTCGCGCTCGGGCGGCACGAAGCCCGGCACTTCGGCGTTCGTGGAGTCGGACAGCAGGAGGTCGATGCCCTCCTCGCTGAGCCGCGCGAAGGCGTGCAGGTCGGTCAGTCGACCATCGAGAGGCAACTGGTCCATCTTGAAGTCGCCGGTGTGCACCACCATGCCCGCGGGGGTGCGGATGGCGACCGCGAGAGCGTCCGGGATGGAGTGGTTGACCGCGATGAACTCGCAGTCGAAGGGCCCGACGCGTTCGCGGTTCCCCTCCGCCACCTCAAGGGTGTACGGGCGGATGCGGTGCTCCTGGAGCTTCGCCTCGATCAGAGCGAGTGTGAGCTTGGACCCGATGAGCGGGATGTCCGCCTTCTCGCGCAGCAGGTACGGGACCGCTCCGATGTGGTCCTCGTGGCCGTGGGTGAGGACGATGCCCTCGATGTCGTCCAGTCGGTCACGGATGGACGTGAAGTCCGGCAGGATCAGGTCCACACCGGGTTGGTCCTCTTCGGGGAAGAGGACACCGCAGTCGACGATCAGCAGCTTGCCGTCGTACTCGAATACGGTCATATTGCGGCCGATCTCGCCGAGACCACCCAGAGGGGTGACACGCAGACCGCCCTTGGCCAGCTTCGGCGGGGGACCGAGTTCAGGGTGCGGATGGCTCAAAAGACTCTCCTCACCACACGCGCCACGTACCTTCCTGGCACGTGGCGCGTATGACATTCGTGCACTTGCATGGGGAATGGGGGTGTTGCTATTTGATTTGTCTGTTCAGTTTTGAAGTCTGTGGCTAAACCTGTACCCCGCCAGCCGCGAGATCGATCTTGAGTTGGGCGGTTTCCTCTGCCGTGAGTCCGGTCATCGGCAGCCGGAGCGGGCCCGCCGGCAGGCCTTGGAGCGCCAACGCCGCCTTGGTGGTCATCACTCCCTGAGTACGGAACATGCCGGTGAAGACCGGGAGCAGCTTCTGGTGGATCTCCGTCGCCTTCTGGACGTCACCGTTCAGATGCGCATCGAGGAGCGCACGCAGGTCGGGGGTGACGATATGCCCCACGACGGACACGAAGCCGACGGCGCCGACAGAAAGCAGGGGGAGGTTGAGCATGTCGTCGCCCGAGTACCAGGCGAGACCGCTCTGGGCGATGGCCCAACTGGCGCGGCCGAGATCGCCCTTGGCGTCCTTGTTGGCGACGATACGGGGGTGCTCGGCAAGGCGTACGAGGGTTTGCGTGTTGATCGGTACGCCACTTCGACCCGGAATGTCATAGAGCATCACGGGAAGTCCGGTGGCATCTGCGATCGCCCAGAAGTGCTGGTAGAGACCTTCTTGCGGAGGCTTGTTGTAGTAGGGGGTGACGGCGAGGAGGCCGTGCGCGCCGACGCGCTCCGCCTCCCTGGCCAGTTCGAGGCTGTGGCGTGTGTCGTTGGTTCCGATTCCGGCCACGACGTGGGCTCGGTCGCCGACGGCGTCGAGCACGGCTCGTACCAGGTCAGCTTTCTCCGCGTCGGTGGTGGTGGGGGACTCGCCTGTGGTGCCGTTGATGATCAGGCCGTCGTTGCCTGCGTCCACCAGGTGCGTGGCGAGTCGCTGCGCGCCGTCGACATCGAGTGCGCCGTCCGCCGTGAACGGCGTGACCATGGCGGTGAGGACCCGCCCGAAGGGGGTCTGCGGAGTGGAGATCGGAGCCATGGGTAACACGCTACTCGCTGCTCAGCTCCGGGTACCCCCTCGGGGGGACTGTGAAGCCTCGGGTCACCCCGGCATTTCGCGGTGTGGAAGCTCATGGAGCCCGGCACTGCCTGCTCGGGGGTTCAAGCAGTGCCGGGTCCGTTTGATCAGCCTAGATGAACTTCTCGAAACGCCGCAATACGGACACTTCGGCACTCTGTGCCGCACATGTGTACCAGGAACGTCGGCCCCGGCCACGCGCCGCAGGGGCCGCACGGCACACAGCCGGGCACGGGGTTGGTTTCCGCTCCAGGGAGCGCCCCGCGCATTCGGGTGAGAGCCTCAGACTCGAAGCCGGTGCAGTGGGTCCGCCGGGCGCCACGGACCTCCCTCAGGGCGCGACGCGACCGTTGGCGTTGTAGGCGGCGTGGGTCAGCGGCATGAGCTTCGCCCACTGCGCCTCCATCTTCTCGCCCACCATTTCGATCTCCCGCTGCGGGAAGGAAGGCACGGTGGCGAGCTCGTGCTGGGTGCGCAGCCCGAGGAAGTGCATCAGCGAGCGGGCGTTGCAGGTGGCGTACATCGAGGAGTACAGGCCGACCGGAAGCACCGAACGGGCCACCTCTCGGGCCACACCGTTGGCCAGCATCTGTTGGTAGGCCTCGTAGGACTGACGGTACGAGTCCTCCATCGCGCGGCCGACGAGTTCGTGCTGGGCCTGGGTGCCCTCGACGAAGACGTATTTGCCGGGGCGGCCCTGCTGGACCAGCTTGCGGGACTCGTCCGGGACGTAGAAGACCGGTTCGAGCTGGCGGTAGCGACCGGATTCCTCGTTGTAGGACCAGCCGACGCGGTGCCGCATGAACTCCCGGAAGACGAAGATCGGGGCACTGATGAAAAAGGTCATCGAGTTGTGCTCGAAGGGGCTGCCGTGGCGGTCGCGCATCAGGTAGTTGATGAGGCCTTTGGAGCGCTCGGGGTCCTTCTGGAGCTCCTCCAACGACTGCTCCCCCGCCGTGGAGACTCTGGCGGCCCACAGCACGTCGGAGTCCTGGGCGGCGGATCTCACCAGCTCAACGGTGATATCGCTACGGAAGTGGAGCTTCAGTTCGGGGGTCTCGCTCACCGGCGTCCTTCCAAGTTGCTTCGCGCGGTCGGACCCCACCTTAGGCGTCCGGCACCACCCCCTTCACCGTCGAACAGCACCGTTCGTCGGTGGCAGGGGACAGCCGGGCACCGAACGGCCCTCCCGCACGTCTGTACTCAGTGAGAGCAGTGCGTTGGGTACCCGTGGTGAGGAGAGCTCCTAGATGTTCCGCCGGCGCGAGCCAGTCCCGTTCGCCTTCGTCGCGGAAGCCGACCGCTTTCGCAGTAACGTCACTGCGCCACCCCGTGAGCATCTGACCATGACTCAGCTGGCCGGTCGTACCCTGATGGGAGTCACGTTGGTGGCCGGCTTGGTCGGTGCGTTGCTCTTCGGGCTACCCGCCCTCCGGCCCCAGGAGGCCCCCGGCGGTACCCAGCAGCCCGAAGCGGCACAGCAACGCTGACCCGTCCGGCCCCCCTGAAGTAGCCCGCGGATTTCGGGCTGGGTAGCCTCACCTGGCACAGCCCAACCGAGTGTGCATTGAGTGAGGACCAGTCGTGCCCCTGCCCTTCCTGACGGCGGACAGCGCATTCGACGCGCGGCACCCCGACGGCGCAGACGATTCCCCCCTGCCCTACGACGACCATTCCGGCTGGCGACGGCCCTACCGGCCCGGCCCCTGGCGGGTAGGAGCTGGAGCGCTCCTGCTGCTCCTGGCCTCCTTCATGCTGCTGGCGACGGTGATCGTCGCCTTCGCGGGCGCCCTGTCCGGTGCCTTCGCCTGTCTGGCAGCAGCCTCGCTGGTGGTGGCGGTGGCCTTGCGGATCCTGCGGGTCGGGGTCTGGGTCAGTCGCGACGGCCTGCGCCGGGTGACCCTCTTGACCACCCGCACCATCGCCTGGGGCGAGGTCGGCGAGGTCCGCACGGTGCAGCAGCCGGTGCGGTGGTTGGGGCTCCCACGGACCGTGCAGGGGCAGGCTCTCACCGCCACCCCGCGCGGAGGTGAGAGGCTCGCTCTGCTGACCGACCACAACGCCGACTTCCTCTCCCGGGTGGAGGCTTTCGACCGGGCCGCCGACACCGTCGAGGCATGGGCGGACGAGTACCGTCCGGCGTACCTGCCCTGAAGGGTTGGGGCCCCGCCCGCAGATCGACGGCGCTGCCCGCACGACGCACGAAACGTCCGTGGGGAGCCCTCGGGAGTGTTCAGACTCCCGAGGGCTCCCCACGGACGTTCTCGGCAGCCAGCCGGCGTCCTCAGGGCGCGGGGACCGGCCGGCTGTCATGGAGGGCGATCGCGTGCTGCATCGCCTTGCGGGCCCTCGGAGTGTCACGCGCATCGTGGTAGGCGACCGCCAGGCGGAACCAGGAACGCCAGTCCTGGGGCGTGGCCTCCGTCTCCGCCCGGCGGCGTGCGAACACCTCGTCGGCCGACTCCCTCAGCACCCGCCCGTACTCGTCACGGACCAGTTCGTCCACGGGGAGTGCGCCTTCGGCCTCAAGCTCTGCGGCGAGCCGGTTGGCCTTGGTGACGAACCGGGTGTTCTTCCACAGGAACCAGACGCCGATGACCGGCAGGATCAGCACGGCCACGCCGAACGTGACGGTGAGCAGGGTGCCGTGCTTGATGAGCAGCAGGCCACGGCTGCCGACCAGGACGAAGTAGAAGGCCAGGACGGCAGCCGTGATGAGGTAAGTGATCTTTGCGCGCATCGTGGTGACTACTTCTCAGCCGAGGTCGAGGAAGTGTTCCAGGCCAAAGGTGAGACCGGGGGTGCTCACCACTCGGCGGGCGCCGAGCAAGATGCCCGGCATGAAACTGCTGTGATGCAGCGAGTCGTGGCGGATCGTCAGGGTCTCCCCCTCCCCACCGAGCAGCACCTCCTGGTGGGCCAGCAGCCCACGCAGCCGGACCGCGTGCACCGGGACGCCGTCCACGTCCGCGCCGCGGGCCCCGTCGAGGGCGGTGGTCGTGGCGTCGGGCTGCGGAGCGCAACCTGCCTTCGACCGGGCCTCGGCGATCAGTTGGGCCGTGCGGGTGGCCGTCCCGGAGGGGGCGTCGACCTTGTTCGGGTGGTGCAGCTCGATGACCTCGACCGATTCGAAGTATCGCGCTGCCTGGGCGGCGAACTTCATGGTGAGAACAGCGCCGATCGAGAAGTTGGGGGCGATCAACACCCCGGTCTCCGGGGAGGCCGCGAGCGAGGTGTCGAGCTGCGCGAGGCGGTCCTCGGTCCAGCCGGTGGTGCCGACCACCGCGTGGATGCCGTGGCGGACGCAGAAGTCCAGGTTGCCCATGACCGACGCAGGGGTGGTCAGCTCGACCACGACCTGCGCACCGGCCTCGACGAGCGTCTCCAGCCGGTCGCCACGGCCCAGGGCCGCCACCAACTCCATGTCCTCGGCGGCGTCCACGGCCCGCACCGCCTCCGACCCGATCCGTCCCCGAGCACCGAGGACGGCCACGCGCAGCTTGCTCATCTTGCTTCCTTCGCAGGTAGAACGGTTTAGGCGACCGCTTGGTGCAAGCGGTCGGCCTGCTTGTCCTTCAGCGGGCCGATGACCGAAAGGGACGGCCGCCGAGCCAGCACCTCCCGGGCCACCGCGCGCACGTCGTCCGGAGTGACCGCGGAGATCTTGGCGAGCATGTCGTCGACGGACATCTGCGTGCCCCAGCACAGCTCGCTCTTGCCGATGCGGTTCATCAGCGCGCCGGTGTCCTCCAGGCCGAGGACCGTGGAACCGGAGAGCTGGCCGATGGCTCGGCTGATCTCCTCGTCGGTGAGCCCCTCCGAAGCGACCTGGTCCAGTTCGTCGCGGCAGATCCTCAACACGTCGTGGACCTGGCTCGGGCGGCAGCCGGCGTAGACGCCGAAGAGCCCGCAGTCGGCGAAGCCCGAGGTGTACGAGTACACGCTGTAGGCCAAGCCTCGCTTCTCGCGGACCTCCTGGAAGAGACGGGAGGACATGCCGCCGCCCAGGGCGGTGTTGAGCACTGCGAGCGCCCAGCGGCGGTCGTCGGTGCGGGCCAGGCCCGGCATGCCGAGGACTACGTGCGCCTGCTCGGTCCTGCGGTCCAGGAGTTCGACCCGGCCTGCGGTCCGGATGGACTTGGCTCCGGTGCGCGGTCCGCGCGGCTCGGTCTCGGGGCGGCCGAGCGCTCCGGCCTTGTCGAAGGCGGCCCGTACCTGTCGCACCACCTTGGCGTGGTCGACGTTGCCTGCGGCTGCCACGACCAGGCGGGTGGGATCGTAGTGCTTCTTGTAGAAGCGGGCGATCTGGTCCCGGCCAAGAGCGTTGATGGTGTCGACGGTGCCAAGCACCGGGCGGCCCAACGGGGTGTCACCCAGCATCGTGTGCGCGAACAGGTCGTGCACGCAGTCGCCCGGGTCGTCCTCGGTCATCGCGATCTCTTCGAGGATGACCCCGCGTTCCGCATCCACGTCGGATTCGAGGATCAGGGAGCCCGTGAGCATGTCGCAGACGACGTCGATCGCCAACGGAAGGTCGGTGTCGAGGACGCGGGCGTAGTAGCAGGTGTACTCCTTCGCCGTGAAGGCGTTCATCTCGCCGCCGACCGCGTCGATGGCGGAGGAGATGTCGAGGGCGCTGCGCTTCCTCGTGCCCTTGAAAAGGAGGTGTTCCAGGTAGTGGGTGGCGCCGTTGAGGGCGGGCGTCTCGTCACGGGAGCCCACGTGCGCCCAGATTCCGAAGGTCGCGGAGCGAACCGAGGGCAACGTCTCGGTGACGATGCGCAGCCCACCGGGGAGCGTGGTGCGACGGACGGTGCCGATGCCGTCCCTACCGGCCAGCAGGGTTTGGGTACGGGCGACGGCCCGCCCCTCCGAAGAGGGGCGGGCCGTCACACGGGAACTACGCGACGTCACTTGGCAGCGTCGTCCTTGTCGGCCTCGGCGCCCTCGGACTCACCCTCGATGACGGGGATGAGGGAGAGCTTGCCGCGCTGGTCGATCTCGGCGATCTCGACCTGGACCTTGGCGCCGACCGCGAGCACGTCCTCGACGTTCTCCACGCGCTTGCCACCGGCGAGCTTGCGGATCTGAGAGATGTGCAGCAGCCCGTCCTTGCCCGGAAGCAGGGAGACGAAGGCGCCGAAGGTGGTGGTCTTGACGACCGTACCCAGGTAACGCTCGCCGACCTCCGGCATGGTCGGGTTGGCGATGCCGTTGATCGTGGCACGGGCGGCCTCGGCGGCCGGGCCGTCGGCGGCACCGATGTAGATGGTGCCGTCGTCCTCGATCGTGATCTCGGCGCCGGTGTCCTCCTGGATCTGGTTGATCATCTTGCCCTTGGGGCCGATGACCTCACCGATCTTGTCCACCGGGATCTTGACGGTGATGATCCGGGGGGCGTTCGGGGACATCTCGTCAGGCGTGTCGATGGCTTCCATCATCACGTCGAGGATGTGGAGGCGGGCGTCGCGGGCCTGCTTGAGGGCTGCGGCCAGCACGGAGGCCGGAATGCCGTCCAGCTTGGTGTCCAGCTGGAGGGCGGTCACGAACTCCTTGGTGCCGGCGACCTTGAAGTCCATGTCACCGAAGGCGTCCTCCGCACCGAGGATGTCGGTGAGGGCGACGTAGTGCGTCTTGCCGTCGATCTCCTGCGAGATCAGGCCCATGGCGATGCCGGCCACGGGGGCCTTCAGCGGCACACCGGCGTTCAGCAGCGACATGGTGGAGGCGCAGACCGAACCCATGGAGGTCGACCCGTTGGAGCCGAGGGCCTCGGACACCTGCCGGATCGCGTACGGGAACTCCTCACGCGTCGGCAGCACGGGCACGATCGCCCGCTCGGCCAGCGCGCCGTGGCCGATCTCGCGGCGCTTGGGCGAGCCGACACGGCCGGTCTCACCGACGGAGTACGGCGGGAAGTTGTAGTTGTGCATGTAGCGCTTGCGGGTCACCGGGGAGAGGGTGTCCAGCTGCTGCTCCATCCGGAGCATGTTCAAGGTGGTGATGCCCAGGATCTGGGTCTCGCCGCGCTCGAACAGCGCCGAACCGTGAACCCTCGGGATCGCCTCGACCTCGGCGGCCAGCGTACGGATGTCCGTCACGCCACGGCCGTCGATGCGCACCTTGTCCTTGATGACGCGCTCGCGCACCAGGGCCTTGGTCAGGCTGCGGTAGGCGGCGGAGATCTCCTTCTCACGGCCTTCGAAGGCCGGCAGGAGCTTCTCGGCGGCAAGGTCCTTGACTCGGTCCAGCTCGGTCTCGCGGTCCTGCTTGCCGGCGATCGTCAGTGCCTGGGCGAGCTCGCCCTTGACCGCGGCGGTGAGGGCCTCGTAGACGTCGTCCTGGTAGTCCAGGAAGACCGGGAACTCCCCGGTCGGCTTGGCGGCCTTGGCTGCCAGGTCGGCCTGGGCCCTGCACAGGACCTTGATGAAGGGCTTCGCAGCCTCCAGACCAGCGGCGACGACCTCCTCGGTCGGCGCCTCGGCACCGCCCTTGACCAGCTGGATGGTCTTCTCGGTGGCCTCGGCCTCGACCATCATGATGGCGACGTCGCCGTCTTCCAGGGTGCGCCCGGCGACCACCATGTCGAAGACAGCGTCCTCAAGCTCGGTGTGCGTCGGGAACGCGACCCACTGACCGCGGATCAGCGCGACGCGGACGCCGCCGATCGGGCCGGAGAAGGGCAGGCCGGCCAGCTGGGTCGACGCGGACGCGGCGTTGATCGCGACGACGTCGTAGAGGTGGTCGGGGTTGAGCGCCATGATCGTCGCGACGACCTGGATCTCGTTACGCAGGCCCTTGCGGAAGGACGGGCGCAGCGGGCGGTCGATCAGCCGGCAGGTGAGGATCGCGTCCTCGGAGGGCCGGCCCTCACGGCGGAAGAAGGAGCCGGGGATCTTGCCTGCCGCGTACATCCGCTCCTCGACGTCCACGGTGAGCGGGAAGAAGTCGAGCTGGTCCTTGGGCTTCTTCGACGCCGTGGTGGCGGAAAGCACCATGGTGTCGTCGTCCAGGTAGGCAACGGCGGAGCCGGCGGCCTGGCGGGCCAGACGGCCCGTCTCGAAGCGGATGGTGCGGGTGCCGAAGGAGCCGTTGTCAATGACGGCCTCGGCGTAGTGGGTCTCGTTCTCCACTAGCGTTTTCTCCATATTCGTCGTCCACGTCCGGCGCCCGTGTGGCGGGGGACGGGTGCGGAGAAGCGCTCCTTGCCGTGCGGGCCGGTCTTCGATCGAAGCATCCGGGGCGGGGCCGATCGGCCTTCCGGATGCCACTACCGAGGACCGGCGGCGGTTGAGGGCGCTTCCCCTCTTCAGTTGTGCGCGTGCTCCCAGACTACAAAGCGTCCGGTAGGTGCCGCACGTACAGCAAAGGGAGCGGCTCCCTCATCGTGGGGAACCGCTCCCTTCACAGCGTCTTACTTGGCGCCCGCAGCACCGCGGCGGATGCCGAGGCGGTCCACCAGGGTACGGAAGCGCTGGATGTCCTTCTTGGCAAGGTACTGCAGAAGGCGGCGGCGCTGGCCGACCAGGATCAGCAGACCACGACGGGAGTGGTGGTCGTGCTTGTGGGTCTTGAGGTGCTCGGTCAGGTCCGAGATGCGACGCGAAAGCATGGCGACCTGGACCTCGGGGGAGCCGGTGTCGCCCTCCTTGGTACCGAACTCGGCCATGATCTGCTTCTTCGTAGCGGCGTCGAGCGACACGCGTACTCCTCTGTGATGTCTTCGTGGCCACCGAGTGCCCCAGGTCCACTTCTCTGGGGATCTTCCGTGACTCGGATGGCGAGGCCCGCTGGGCGCTGCCCCCATGAACCCGGGGCGCGTACACAAACGGCCGTCACACAGAGTACCAGCTCGGCGGGCGGGGCCGCCCGGGAGTTCTCCGGCAGCCTTGACCCCCGGGTTGGGCCCGCGCCTCGCATCCACTGTCGCGCCGGATGCGCTTCACCCCCTCGGAGGGCTTCACCGGATATCGGACCAACGGCCTCGCCCGGCAAGTAGCATGCCGGGCGAGGCCGTTGGTACTGCCGAAGGGGAAGACGCTGATGGACGACGCACGCCAGCGCGAGAAGGACGAGCTCTACGCCCTGGACATCTCGGGGGTCGAGTGGCTCAGCGCACCGGGGACTTCACAGGACGAGGAACGCGTGGAGATCGCGCACCTGCCGGGTGGAGCCGTGGCGATGCGCTCCTCCCTGGATCCGGCCACCGTGCTGCGCTACACGGAAGCCGAGTGGACCGCCTTCGTCCTGGGAGCTCGGGACGGCGAGTTCGACTTGAAGTAGGGGTCCGCGCGCCGGCAGGCGGCACGGACCCCGCTCTAGGGCCGGAAACAGGGAGGCATCCCCACTTTCCGGCCCTAGCTGCATCGGCGTCAGAAGCATCTGGGCCCTCAGGACGTGTGAGGCGGCCACTCGGGTGCGAAGGCGCGCCTGCCGGCTGATCGCACTGGGTGATTAGGCTGAGCGTGGGCGCGGCGCGGGGGCGCCGCAGCTCGTTCGACCACACCAGGAGGCAGAGTGCACGGCGATCGGGACGAGAGCCGCGGCGGCGCGCGGGACGCCCGCCAGGAGGATCAGTCCGACGCGGAGCCCGAGGTGGCGGGCGAGCCCACCAACGAAGAACACCCCCCGCCCTGGTCTCTGCGGGCCCCGGCCGCGCTGCCGGTGCCCGCCCTGCCGCCGAACAGCGGTTTCGAACCGCGGGCTGACACCGCGCGACCCCTCGTCGACGGCGCCGCCCCGGAACCGGACATCGAAGTGGGATCCGAGCGGGCCGCCAGCCCAGGGACGATGGCCGAGCACGGTATTGGCCGGGGAGCGCTCGGGCCGGCTGCGCCCGTGGAGCCGGCGGCCGAGACGCCGGTGGAACAACCCCTCGCCCCGGAGGGAGCGGAGCCGCGCGCAAAGGAGCAGGCCGGAACCGACGTATTCGTCGATCCTGGTCCGGACCCGGCCGGCATCGTGGCTCCCACCTTGCAGGACGGACCGGCCCATCGTGCAGCGGCGTCGGACGCACCGCAGTCCCCCGCTGCCGCTCCAGGCGGCTACGGCCTCGCGGAGCCCGCACCGAAGCAGCAGGTGGGCTACGGGTTCCCCACCCAGCCGCCCACCGTCCCTGCTGGCTACGGTCCACCGCCGGAGGGTTACGGGGAGCCCGCGCAGCGCGGTGGCTTCAGCCCCGCGCCGCCGGCGCACAGCCCCGGGCCGCCCGTGGCGCAGCCACTCGAACCGCAGGGCACCTGGTCGGGGCCCGTACAGCAGGGCCAGCCGCCAGCGGCGCCGTTGGGCTATACCGCCGCTGTGGAGCTCTCCTCGGACCGGCTGCTGCGGGGCAGGCAGAAGAACAAGAGCGCGGGGAGCCGCGGCAGCCGATTCCGGTTCGGTGCCAGGGCCGCGGAGGCGGAGCGGCAGCGCAAACTGGCCCTGATCCGTACGCCCGTGCTGTCCTGCTACCGCATCGCCGTGATCAGCCTGAAGGGCGGCGTCGGCAAGACCACCACGACGACCGCGCTGGGCGCCACCCTGGCCACCGAACGCCAGGACAAGATCCTCGCCATCGACGCCAACCCGGACGCGGGCACCCTGGGCCGCCGGGTGCGACGGGAGACCGACGCGACCATCCGCGACCTGGTGCAGGCCATCCCGTACCTGCACAGCTACATGGACATCCGGCGGTTCACTTCGCAGGCTCCGTCCGGGCTGGAGATCATCGCAAACGACGTGGACCCGGCTGTTTCGACCACCTTCAACGACGCGGACTACCGCAACGCCATCGCGACGCTCGGCAAGCAGTACCCGATCATCCTCACCGACTCCGGCACCGGACTGCTGTACAGCGCGATGCGCGGAGTGCTCGACCTCGCCGACCAACTGATCATCATTTCCACCCCTTCGGTGGACGGGGCGAGCAGCGCGAGCACCACCCTCGACTGGCTCTCCGCGCACGGGTACGCCGAGCTCGTCTCACGCTCGCTGACCGTCATCTCAGGGGTCCGGGAGACCGGAAAGATGATCAAAGTTGACGATATCGTCCGACACTTCGAATCCCGCTGCCGCGGTGTCGTGGTCGTGCCCTTCGACGAGCATCTCGCCGCCGGCGCCGAAGTCGACCTGGACCTCATGCGGCCCAAGACCCGGGACGCCTACTTCCACCTCGCGGCGCTCGTCGCCGAGGACTTCGCCCGGGCCCAGAACGCACTGGGGTTGTGGACCACCGACGGCAACCCGCCGCCGCAGTTCGCCCCGCCGCTGCCCGGGGCGCCCGTCCAACAACCGCGCAAGGACGGCGACGGACAGCCACCGCAGGCCTTCCACCAGCCGCCCCGGCCTTAGCCGAGGAACGCGACGAGGGCCGGTGTCGTGGTCACGGCACCGGCCCCGACGTCCGCCGGGCCCTCAGCGAGCCGTGTCGTACTCCTGGGTCAGCGCACGGGCCCGCTTCACATCGTCGGCGATCGCCTCAAGCAGGACCTCGACCGATTCGAACTTCGCCATCCCCCGCACGTAGGCGAGGAAGTCGACGCTCACGTGCATCCCATAGAGGTCCAGACCGACGCGATCGATGGCGTACGCCTCCACGGTGCGCTCGGTTCCGTCGAACTGCGGGTTCGTTCCCACAGAGATCGCAGCCGGCATACGCTCGCCGCCAGCGGTCAGCCACCCCGCATAGACCCCGTCGGCGGGGATGGCCGTGTGGGGCAACGTCTCGACGTTCGCCGTCGGATAGCCGAGCTCCCGGCCGCGCTGCGCCCCGCGCACGACCACACCCTCGACGCGGTGCGGCCGGCCGAGGATCTCGGCGGCGCCGACTACGTCACCCTCCGCCACCAGACGGCGCGTCAGGGTCGAGGAGAAGGCCTCGCCACCGCCCGCGGCGCCGCGCTCGAAGAGGTCGACGACCTCGGTCTCGTAGTCGTAGGTCTCTCCGAGCTCGGCCAGGAACTGCACGTTCCCCGCGGCGCGGTGGCCGAACCGGAAGTTGGGCCCCTCGATGACCGCCCGCGCGTGCAACTTGTCGACGAGGACCTTCACGATGAACTCGGCCGGCGAGAGCTGGGAGAACTCTGCGGTGAAGGGCAGGATCAGCAGGGCATCGACGCCGAGCTCAGCCATCAGTTCCGCGCGCCGATGGTGCGGGGCGAGCAACGGCGGATGGCTCCCGGGCCGCACGACCTCGCTCGGGTGGGGGTCGAAGGTGACGACCACCGAGGAGATGCCGAGCTCCCGTGCCCGGGTCACGGTCCGCCCGATGATCAGCTGGTGGCCGCGGTGCACCCCGTCGTACGAGCCGATGGTGACGACGCTGCGCCCCCAGTCCTGGGGGATGTCCTCCAAGCCACGCCAGCGATGCACTGTGACCGCTCCTCACCCGAACCTCGACTACCTGATACGAGGTCTAAGACTGCCATGCCCTCGCTCTCGGCCCCGCATCGGTATCGAGCCGTGGGGCTGGCGGGATGGAACCGGTCGACGTGCGGGGCTCCCCCAGCCTCTCAAGCATCCGGCGGGCACTCGGCCCGAGCAGCGTCGACCAGTAGCTCGGATCCTCCGCCAGCCATCGGGCCATCTGCCGCGCGAAAGCGGGATGGCCACGGGCCAACTCCACCAGCCGCCGATCGAGCAGGGCCGCGCCCTCAGGCGTGCGCACCATGATCCGCCCGATCCGGTGGACCAAGTCCCTCGGGCGAGAGCCCGCCTGTGCCGCGGTGCCGGCGAAGTCGCTCAACAGCCGCTCCAGCGCGGCGAGATCCTCAGCGGCGGACGAGCCTGGGATGGCCGAAGCTTCGAGTTCAAGGACGGTCAGCAGCACGTCGAGGAGCTCGCCCCGCAGAGGTTGACCACAGGACCCGCCAGCGGCGCCGAGCAGCGGCGCCAGCGCGGCGCGCATCCCGCGGACGGGTCGGTGTAGCAGGTCGAGAACCAGGGGGAAGAGGCTTTCCCGGGCAACCGGGCCGTGTTCGAGGCGGCGCTCCACGAAGGCCGCCACATGGGCGATGCCTTCCGGATGGTGGTCGAGGTACTCCTGCACGAGGGCGCCCGCCCGGCGCGCCGCGCCGCCATCGATCGGCTCGGCCAGAGCACGCAGGACTTCGGCCGCTGCGGCGCCCGGCCGGAGGAGTCGGGCGCGGAATGCGGCGGCCACCTGTTCGGGATGGGTGGGCAGCGCCATGGCCAGGACCGCGGGACAGATCCGCCGGTCGCCGGCGACGAACAACGACAGCGCCGCCGGGAGGTGATCGGGGCGGGTCCCCTCGTCCCGGACGAGGAGGGTGAGGGCGGCCGGGTGGAGGCTGGTGTCACCGGGGTGGTCCAGCAAGGCGAGGGCCGCGCGCCGCAGCAGGTCACGCCCGGTGGCGGCAACCGCCGACGGGACCAGGAACCGGCCGTAGGTGGCGGCGGCGACCCGACGTTCGGGGCGCTCGTCGTGGGCCCAGCGGCCTACCGCGCGGCACAGCGCGGCAGGTTCGTCCTCGGCGAGCGCAACGAGCAACTCGTCGGCGCGGGGGTGCGCGCAGGCGACGAGGGCTTCGGTGAGTACGTCCGTGGCGGCCCGGCGATGGGTGTGCAGCAGTGCCTGGGCCGCGGTCGCGACGGTAACCGGGGCTCCGCAAGCCACCGGCCCGCGGAGAGTGGGCGAAATGCGTCGGTCGGCGGCGTCGGGCTGTCTGGGGATCGGGCCGGCGCCGGGAGCGCCGGTGAGCCCGACCCAGCGGTTCGCGCGGCCCGGAGCGGTCACGGGGCTCCAGTGGCCGTCCGGTGCGCTCGGGCGCTCCCTGGTCGGTCGCGCCGGTGTGCCGCCCGCACCCGTTGGGGCGTCGACCGGGGCGATGGGGCGCTCGTCGCGGAACCAGCCGCACAGCAAGGGCACCACGGCTTCCGGCTCGGCTTTGAGGCGGTCCGCAGCGGCATCGAGGTACCGGTCGCCCTTCCCGCTCAGGGCCGGTGCCCCGGGCGGGGGGTCAGCGGGGACCAGACGGCGCAGCAGGTCGAGGCGGTCGGCTTCTGCGAGCGCCAGCTCGCACCAGAACCGGCCGCCGAACTCCGCCGGCCCGTCGTCCTGCTGGTCCGGCGACCAGCGGCCGGGTTGGGCGGCGATCCGCTCTGCGAGGGAGCGGAGCAGCGGGAGCTGTGCACTGGCGTCGGGCAGCCGCGACAACGCTTCGGCCAGGAGGCGACCGGCCCACCAGCCGGCTTCCCGCTGGCGGGCACCGAGGGGCCCTGCACCTGTCTCGGCCTTCAGCGCCTCCAGTGAGTCCAACAGTCCGCCCAGGTGTCGGGCGAGGGGCTCCGGACCCCT
Source organism: Streptomyces sp. NPDC006879 (assembly GCF_042869595.1). Classification (NCBI taxonomy): domain Bacteria; kingdom Bacillati; phylum Actinomycetota; class Actinomycetes; order Kitasatosporales; family Streptomycetaceae; genus Streptomyces; species Streptomyces sp. NPDC006879. Next base: position 143,549 of record NZ_JBIAGC010000012.1, on the reverse strand, counting down.
GCGACGGCTGAGTTGGAGGAGGGATTGCAGGACCGGACCGATCCGGTGTCTGGGCACGCCCGGCCGCCCCTCGTCGCCCCGCCGTTCGTTGCGCCGCGCGGTCGAACCGACATGGCGGTGCACGAGGGAGTCGAGTGCCCCCGCCAGGTCGAGGTGGGCCCCCTGCAACCAGTCGGCCAGTTCTTCGTGGGCGAATCGGTAGCCGTTCCCGGCAGGTACGAGGAGGCCCTCGGTGAGCACGGCCGGTGCCCAGCCGGATCGCCAGGGGAAAAGCTCCTCGAACCCGGCGCGGCAGAGTTGGCCCTGGCCGGGTCCGAGGCAGCGCCGGGCCGCCTCGTGCACCCGACCGGACACCTGGGCGGCGAGGCGACGGACCGCAGATCCACGCAGTGGGGGGACCACACCTGCCGCGAGGCGCACGGCGATGCGCAGGCACATCAGGTCCAGGTAGGCGCTGAACACCTCGTCCCGGTCGGGGGCGCCGTGGGTGACCTGCGCGGCCCGCACCTCGGCGAGCAGACGCAAGGTCAGTGGGTGGGCGCGCTCCGGTCCGGCCAGTGCGGTGTTCGGGATGCCGTGGTCCGCCCGGGCCTGGGCGGCCTCCTGCGGTGTGTAGTCCCCCAGGGGCACGCACGGGGGGAGCGGCCGGCCGGTGCGCCGCTGCTCACCGCTCGGCCGGTGCAGATCCCGCTCCGGGTAGCGGCGTCCGGCGCCTTCCCAGTGCTCGGGGCGGCAGGCGACCACCAGGCGTGCGTGGTGCGAGCGCAGCCAGTCCGCGGTCCGGGCGGTCCACTCGGTCAGCCGGTGGGCGAGCTCCGGGGGCATCTCCTCGGGTGCGTCGAGCAGGACCAGCAGGGGGCGTCCGGCCGCGTCGGCGAGCGCGGCGATCCGCTCCGGGGTGGCCCCGGTGACCTCCCTGGCCCCCGACGCGGTCAGGATGCGTGCCGCCCCGGTCAGGGCCCGGGCGAGGGCGCAGGCGATCGAGGCGTCCCCTTCGAAGAGGTCGGCGCCGCGGAGCCAGACGGTCGGAGCCGGGCGGGGGCCGCTGGCGCGGCGGGCGGCCAGTGCCGCGAGTTCGGTGGTGCGGCCCGTGCCGGGGGCTCCGACCAGTCCCAGCACCGTGGCATCACCGGCCGAGAAGGCGCTGAACTCCCGTGCGGGCTCGGCTCGGCGGACCAGGTTGAGCCAGGCCGGCGGACCACTGTCGGCGCGCGTGCAGATGGCGGTCAGGTGGAGCGCGCCGGCGAGGTTGAGGTCGCTTCCGTAGGCCGGGACGGTGGCACCGTTGCGGGTGAGGAGTTCGGCCAGGGGTCCTGCCGGGTGCCGGGCGGCCAGGGCCCGCAGCGGCAGGGCGAAGACCGCGGAACGGTTTTCGGCCCGCAGTGCGGTGCCCAACACGGCGACCACCGCTCCGGACGTGGCATCCAGCACCGGGCCACCGCAGACCTGTCCGCCCATCCGCAGCACATCGCGCCCGTCCGTACCCAGGGCCAGCTCCAGGACGCCCTCCACCCGGTGCGACCGCCCCGCCGCGGGATGGGTCGCTCCACACTCTCCCAGGACCCTCGCCTGCCGCCGGCCTCCGGCCACCAGCGTGACGTAGGACCCCCGACTGACCTGCTCGATGGCTGCCACGGGCAGCGGAGGCACCCCCAGACCGCTCGTCTGCACCAGGGCGAGGCCGAGCTCGGGCAGCAAGGTGAGGGACTCGGCTCCGGCCCGGTGGCTGACTCCTGCCGGCCCTCGGAGCACCACGGTGCCCAGACCGTCCACGGCCTCGTGGGCCGTGACCACGGTCCCCCGGTCATCGGCGACGAATCCGGTGCCCCGGGGGCTGCCGGCGCAGTCGAAGATGCGTACCAGCTCTACCATGGCCGATCCATCTCCGAACCTCCCCCACTGCGCCTGTCATATCGACGTTAGGCGGGCAATGATCAGCGGGGTAGGGCCCATCACCATTGCGCCCCCGCGCGCTCCCCGTCTTCACTCCGAGCGCCTGCACGGTCGGGTGAATATCGCCCGCTCGATGGATAGAGAGTCGTCGAGGGGGGTGTGGAGCGGTGGGCGGTGGAGGGGACGCGCTCACCGCTCCGCCCTTCCCCGGGCGCCCTCGCACACACGGCGGGCCCGGCCCACCGTAGAGGCGGGGCCGGGCCCGATGTCCGTGCGAGGCGGCCGGAGAGGGACGCCGCGTCCGGAAAGACATCAGACGAAGACGGCTAGCGCCTTGGCCTTTCCGCCCTTGCTCTCCACGAGCGCCAGGAGCCGCCCGTGGGGATCGAAGACCGCCACGGGGCTCCCCGTGGCGTACTCGTCCGGCATTTCCAGGCGGACCCCGTTGCCCAGCAACTTCGCCCGGCGGGTGTCGAGGTCCCAGCGCGGGAAGGCCGCGGTGGCCGCGTCGCCGATGGGCATCACGGTCAGCTCCTGCTGGAGCTGCTCCAGGGTGCGGGCCCGGTCCAGCTTGTACGGGCCCACCCGGGTACGGCGCAGGGCGGTGAGGTGGCCGCCGGTGCCGAGGTCGGCTCCGAGGTCACGGGCGAGGGCACGGATGTAGGTACCGCTGGAGCAGACCACGGACACGACCAGATCGATCACGGGCCGGCCGTCCTCGGTGTGGGCCTGGCGCATATCGTGAACCTGGAAGGAAGAGACCGTGATGGGCCGGGCCGGGATCTCGAAGTCCTCGCCGTCGCGGGCCCGCTTGTACGAGCGGACCCCGTCGATCTTGATGGCGCTCACCTTGGAGGGCACCTGCATGATCTCGCCGGTGAGCTTGGCGATCGCCGTGTCCACGGCGGCACGGGTGACCGCCTCGACCGCCGAGGGCTCAGCCGTGGCGGTGACTTCGCCCTCCGCGTCGTCGGTGACCGTGGTCTGACCGAGGCGGACGGTACCCAGGTACTCCTTCTCGGTCAGCGCGAGGTGACCCAGGAGTTTGGTCGCCTTCTCCACCCCGAGGACCAGCACGCCCGTGGCCATCGGGTCCAGGGTGCCGGCGTGCCCGACCCGGCGGGTCCGGGCGATCCCGCGCATCTTCGCCACCACGTCGTGCGAAGTGAAACCGGACGGCTTGTCGACGATCACCAAGCCGTCCGGGGTGGTTTCGGTGGAGCGTTTCATTCCGCCGCTTCGTCCTCGTCGGGCTTGCGGTACGGGTCTGCGCCGCCCGCGTAGTCGGCGCCTGAGGATGCCTCTCGCACCCGGGCGTCGGAGGCACGCGCCTTGTCGAGGAGGTCCTCGATGGTCTTGGCGTTCTCCGGGAGGGCGTCCGCGACGAAGGTCAAGGTGGGCGTGAACTTGGTGCCCGCCGCCGAGCCCACCGCGGAGCGCAGGATGCCCTTGGCGCTCTCCAGACCGGCCGCGGCGCTGGCCCGCTCCTCGTCGTCACCGTAAACCGTGTAGAAGACCGTGGCCTCCCGGAGGTCGCCGGTGACCCTGGTGTCCGTGATGGTCACGTGCGTACCGAGGCGGGGGTCCTTGATGCCACGCTGCAGCTTCTCGGCCACCACCTCCCGGATGAGGTCCGCCAGCTTCTTCGCCCGCGCGTTGTCGGCCACTGGTCCGTCTCCTTCTTTTCTTGCATTCAGTCTTCATCACCGTGGACCCGCCGTCGCACGGACAGCAGCTCCACTTCCGGACGCGCCGCGACCAGCCGTTCACAACGGTCGAGTACGTCCGAGAGGTGCCCCGTGTCCCCGGTCACCATGGCGACCCCCAAGCGGGTCCGGCGGAGCAGGTCCTGTTCGCCCACCTCGGCCGCGCTCACGGAGAACTTCCGCTGGAGTTCGGCGACGATCGGGCGTACCACGGAGCGCTTCTCCTTCAACGACCGTACGTCGCCGAGGAGCAGGTCAAAGGACAGAGTCCCCACATACATGCGGTTGCCGGATGTCCCGCCGGTTCGGGTTCGGTGTCCCACCAACCACTTGGCGGGACACCAGAACCGTACACGCAACGGCCGGGGCCGATCGACGGAAATACTTCCGCCGACCGGCCCCGGACCGGTGACCGCAGAGCCGGGCGTCAGCCGCGCGGCTTCTCGCGCATCTCGTACGTCGCGATGACGTCGTCGATCTTGATGTCGTTGTAGTTCCCGAGGTTGATACCGCCCTCGAAGCCTTCACGAATCTCGGTGACGTCGTCCTTGAAGCGGCGCAGACCGTGGATGGTGAGGTCCTCAGCGATGACCTTGCCGTCACGGATGAGGCGCGCCTTGGTGTTGCGCTTGACCTCGCCGGAGCGGATGAGCACACCCGCGATGTTGCCCAGCTTGGACGAGCGGAAGACCTCGCGGATCTCCGCCGTGCCGAGCTCGACCTCTTCGTACTCCGGCTTGAGCAGACCCTTGAGGGCCGCCTCGATCTCCTCGATGGCCTGGTAGATCACCGAGTAGTACCGGACGTCGACACCCTCGCGCTCCGCCATCTGCGCGGCGCGACCGGCCGCACGGACGTTGTAGCCGATGACGATGGCGTCGGAGCCCATCGCCAGGTCGATGTCGGACTCGGTGACCGCGCCCACACCGCGGTGCAGGACGCGGATGTCCACCTCTTCGCCGACGTCGAGCTGGAGGAGCGAGGACTCCAGGGCCTCCACCGCACCGGACGCGTCGCCCTTGATGATGAGGTTGAGTTCCTGGACCAGACCAGCCTTGAGCACCGAGTCGAGGTCCTCCAGGGACACCCGGCGCGTGCGCTTGGCGAAGTTGGCGTTGCGCTCGCGCGCCGCCCGCTTCTCGGCGATCTGGCGGGCCGTGCGGTCCTCGTCGACGACGAGGAAGTTGTCGCCGGCACCGGGGACGTTGGTGAGACCCAGGACCAGGACGGGGGTCGAGGGACCTGCTTCCTCGACGTTGTTGCCCTTGTCGTCGAGCATCGCCCGGACACGACCGTAGGCGTCACCCACGACCATCGTGTCGCCGACGCGGAGAGTACCGCGCTGGACGAGGACGGTCGCGACGGCACCACGGCCACGGTCGAGGTGGGACTCGATCGCAATACCCTGAGCGTCCTGCTCCGGGTTGGCCCGCAGGTCCAACGAGGCGTCGGCGGTGAGGACGACGGCCTCCAGCAGCGAGTCGATGTTCAGACCCTGCTTGGCGGAGATGTCGACGAACATGGTGTCGCCGCCGTACTCCTCGGCCACCAGACCGAACTCGGTCAGCTGACCGCGCACCTTGGTCGGGTCCGCACCCTCGACGTCGATCTTGTTGACCGCGACCACGATCGGCACCTCGGCCGCCTTGGCGTGGTTCAGCGCCTCGATCGTCTGCGGCATCACACCATCGTTCGCCGCCACCACGAGGATCGCGATGTCGGTCGACTTGGCACCACGGGCACGCATGGCGGTGAACGCCTCGTGGCCGGGGGTGTCGATGAAGGTGATGCGACGCTCTTCGTCGTTGACCTCGGTGGAGACCTGGTACGCGCCGATGTGCTGCGTGATGCCGCCGGCCTCGCCCGCGATGACGTTGGTCTTGCGGATGGCGTCGAGCAGTCGGGTCTTACCGTGGTCGACGTGACCCATGACGGTCACGACCGGCGGACGCGGCATGAGGTATTCCTCGCCGCCCTCGTCCTCACCGAACTCAATGTCGAAGGACTCCAGCAGCTCGCGGTCCTCCTCCTCCGGGCTGACGATCTGAACGGTGTAGTTCATCTCGCCCGCGAGGAGCTGGAGGGTCTCGTCGGAGACGGACTGCGTGGCAGTGACCATCTCGCCGAGGTTCATCATGACCGCGACCAGCGACGCCGGGTTGGCGTTGATCTTCTCCGCGAAGTCGGTGAGGGATGCACCGCGCGACAGGCGAACGGTCTCGCCGTTGCCGCGAGGCAGCATCACGCCGCCCACGGACGGGGCCTGCATGGCCTCGTACTCCTGGCGCCTCTGACGCTTCGACTTGCGGCCACGTCGGGCCGGACCGCCGGGACGACCGAAGGCACCCTGCGTGCCGCCACGACCACCGGGGCCACCGGGACGACCACCGAAACCGGGACGACCGCCGAAGCCGCCGCCACCACCGGGGGCACCGCCACCGGGACGACCGCCGAAGCCGCCGCCACCACCGGGACGACCGCCGCCACCGGGCCCCGCCGGACGACCGGCGAAGCCGCCACTGGGACGACCGGCACCGCCGGTGCCGGGACCACGGCCACCGCCACCGGGGCCACGACCGCCACCGCCGGGGCCACCACCGGGACGGGGCCCGGCGGCCGGACGCTGCGGCATCATGCCCGGGTTCGGGCGGTTACCGCCGGGGCCACCCGCCCCGGGCCCGGGGCGGGCACCGCCCTGCGGGCGGGGCATACCGGACGGCGAGGGACGGGGACCGCCCTGGCCGGCACCCTGCGGACGGGGACCGCCCTGGCCGGCACCCTGCGGACGGGGGCCACCCTGGCCGGCACCGGGGCCACCGGGGCGCGGAGCGCCACCGGGGCGGGGCGCCTGCGGGCGCGCCATGCCGGTAGAGCCACCAGAGGTGAAGGGGTTGTTGCCCGGACGCGGGCCCGAGGGACGGGCACCACCGGGACGGGGCGCCTGACCACCGGAGCGCGGCGCCTGGGCACCACCCTGGCCGGCCGGGCGCGGGGCGCCGGGACGGGCACCGCCCTGGCCGGGGGCGGCGGGGCGCTGCTGTGCGGGGCGGGGACCGGGGGTCGCACCACCCGTCGGACGCTGCGCCTGCGGGGCGGCGGGAGCCGCCGGAGGCGCGGTGAACTCGGTCGCCACGGGGGCCGCCGGGGCGGGCTTCGGGGCGGCCGGAGCCTTCGGGCCCGGACGCGGGCCGGGAGCGGCCGGCGTGACCGGACCGCTGCTCGCCGGCGGCTGCGCGGCGGCCGGCTTGGGGGCCGGGGCGCCGGGCTTGGGCGCACCGGGGCGCGCCGTCGCGGGCGAGGGGGTGTTGGCTGCGCGGCTGGGCGCAGCGGGGGAGGGCGCGGCCTTGCGGGGCGCGCCCGGCTTCGCAGCGGTCTTGCCGGCGTTACCGCCGGGACCCTGCAGTGCATCGGTCAGCTTGCGTACAACCGGCGCCTCGATCGTCGAGGACGCCGAACGGACGAATTCACCGAGCTCTTGGAGCTTGGCCATGACGACCTTGCTCTCAACGCCGAACTCCTTGGCGAGTTCGTATACCCGGACCTTAGCCACTTCGCTCCTTTTAGGTCCGGGTTACGCCGGACCGTCGCTACTTCATGGGCGTACTCATCGCGTACTCATCGAGTGCTCATCGCAATCTCGACCTACTTCCAACTCGCGAGGTACCTGACCGCACGGGGTTCCGTGCCGTACTTCTTCTTACGCTGTCGCCTCGACGACCTTTCCCAGACCCGCGGTATCGAGCGTTCCCTGGGTCCGTAGGGCCCGGGCGAACGCCCGGCGGCGGACCGCCTGGTCGAGGCAGACCACGGCGGGGTGCAGATAAGCACCCCGGCCGGGCAGCGTACCGCGAGGATCGGGTACGCATTGGTCCCCGATCGCCACGATGCGCAGCAGATCGCTCTTGGCCGCTCGCTCCCGGCACCCCACACAGGTGCGCTCAGGGCATGCGCGGACATGCGTCCGGCCAGACACAGTTAGTCTACCTCCCCGCGCCGACCTCACCCCTTTGGGCGAAAAATCGAACGGATGTTGTCGCGGAACACTCGCCCCCGCGCTCTGTGTCTACCCGCCGGGGAACCCCGACGGGTAGTGGTTTTATTCCGCGTCAGACGCCGGCTGCTCGGTGTCGGGGCGGATGTCGATGCGCCAGCCGGTGAGCCGGGCGGCGAGGCGGGCGTTCTGCCCCTCCTTGCCGATGGCAAGGGAGAGCTGGTAGTCGGGCACCGTTACGCGCGCGGAGCGGGCGTCCCAGTCCACGACCTCGACCTTGCTCACCCGGGCGGGTGAGAGGGCGTTGGCCACCATCTCCGCGGGATCGTCCGACCAGTCGACGATGTCGATCTTCTCGCCGTGCAGTTCGGCCATGACATTGCGCACCCGGCCACCCATCGGCCCGATGCAGGCGCCCTTGGGGTTGAGGCCCGAGCGGGTGGACCGTACGGCGATCTTGGTGCGGTGACCCGCCTCGCGAGCGATCGCCGCGATCTCCACGGACCCGTCGGCGATCTCCGGCACCTCCAGCGCGAACAGCTTCTTCACCAGGTTGGGGTGGGTGCGCGAGAGGGTCACGGACGGACCGCGCACCCCCTTGGCCACCCGCACGACATACGTCCGCAGACGCAACCCGTGGGTGTACTCCTCACCCGGGACCTGCTCCTGCACCGGCAGGATCGCCTCCAGCTTCCCGATGTCCACCAGGACGTTCTTCGGGTCCTTGCCCTGTTGGACGACGCCCGTGATGACATCGCCCTCACGGCCCGCGAACTCACCGAACGTCAAATCGTCCTCGGCATCCCGCAGACGCTGCAGGATGACCTGCTTCGCGGTGGTCGCGGCGATCCGGCCGAAGCCCGACGGTGTGTCGTCGAACTCCTTGGCCTCCTGCCCCTCCTCCAGGTCCTGCGGGTCTTCCTTGGCCCAGACGACCACGTGACCGTTGGCGCGGTCCAGCTCGACGCGAGCCCGACGGTGGCTTCCCTCAGTGCGGTGGTACGCGATGAGGAGGGCCGACTCGATCGCCTCGACGAGCAGGTCGAAGGAGATCTCCTTCTCGCGGACCAGACCCCGCAGGGCACTCATGTCGATGTCCACGGCTACGCCTCCTCTTCCTTCTTGTCCTTGCGGCTGAACTCGATCTCGACACGCGCCTTCACGATCTCGACGAAGGCGAGGCGGCGACCGGTGGCCTTGCGGCCCTTCAGGCCCGGCACTTCCAGGTCAAGCCCGTCCTCGTCCACTTCGAGGATCCGGGCGACGAGATCGCCGCCCCCCGCCCCGGCGGACAGCTGGAACTTCACGAGGCGGCCGACGGCCCGTACGTAGTGACGGTGCTCGGTCAGCGGCCGGTCAGCACCCGGAGAGCTCACTTCGAGGACGTACTCGCCCTCGCCCATCGCATCGGTAGCATCCAGCTTCTCGGAGATGAGGCGGCTGAGCTCGGCACACTCGTCCAGCTCCACGCCCTCGTCGGAGTCCACGGTGATCCGCAGCATCCGCCGCTTGCCGGCCCGGGAGACCTCGATCTCTTCGAGGTCCAGCTCCCTCTCCGTGACGAGCGGCGCCAGCAGTTCGCGCAGCCTGTCGCTCTGGGTGGTGCTCATCCGGGTGACTCCTCGGCCGCGTGTGCTGTTGTGGTTTCCGTCGCGTGTCAGGTCAAAGGGTATCCGGTCCCAAGGGGTGTTGCCGTACGCCCCGTATCCACGCGGCCACCGGTACGGTGATCACGGGCCCGAGCCCCCCTCCCGTCCGCACCTCCACACCAAGGACGAACCGTGCCGTTTCCGCCGCCACCGCCGCGGCCCGCAGGGCCGCACCGCAGGTCGCTGTTGCTGGCCGTCGCGGCCGGCCTGGTCCCGCTCGCCGGCTGCTCCGAGGAGTCCACCGAGGGACTCGGCCAGGGCAGCGGGGGGCGACGCGTTTCCCCCGAACAGCGGATCCGCGAAACAGCCGTCCGGGAGAGCCTGCGGCTCCAGGCGGCCTACGACGCGACTCTCGCCGCACATCCCGCGCTCGCCGCCCGCCTCGGCCCGCTGAGGAAGGCGGTGGCGGCCCACAGCACCGCCTTCGCTCCCCCGCCCAGCGGTCCCGGGCTACCGCCCGGCCCCTCCCCCAGCGCCACCGCCACCCCGAGGAGCAGCGCGTCGGCGCCTGCGCCGGCCGATGCCGCCGCCGCTCTGGCCGCCTTGGCGCAGGCAGAGCGCGCCACCGCCGCCGCCCGGACCACCGCTCTGGCCCAGGCCCCCGGCGAACTGGCCCGAGTACTGGCCTCCGTGGCAGCCTGCGGTGCCGTACACGTGCAGCTGTTGAACACTGACGAGCCCGGGAACGGGCAGCGGATCACCCCCGCCGGGCTCCCTGACGACGACCGGGACACACCCCAGCGGGCCGCCGCCCTCACAGCCGCCCAGTCCGCACTGGCCGCCGAGCACGCCGCGGTCTACGGCTACGGCGTCATCGGCGCGAGGACGTCCGCGGACCGACGCGCCGAAGCCCGACAGGACTATGCGGCGCACCGGGACGGGCGGGACGCGCTGCTGGAGGCGGTGCACGAACTGGGCGGATCACCTCGGCCCTCCCTGGCGGCGTACGCCCTGCCCTTCGGGGTGTCCGCGCCGGCGGACACCGTACGACTGGCCGTCTGGATCGAGGAGCGAATCGCTGGTTCCTACGGGGATCTGGTGCGCGCCGGCGAGGGGCAGCTGCGCACCCTGGCAGCCGAAGCGCTCCGTGAAGCCGCGCTGCGGGCGGCGCGCTGGCGCGGCGGCGGCGTAGCCTTCCCTGGGCTCGCCGAACGAGCCCCAACCAGCTGAAAGGGACCTTGCACGTATGGCTTTCGAACCGCCGCAGCGGCTTGTCAGGGCGCTCGGCGAGATGCCCCAGGACGGTGGGGAGGGCACGGCCGGATGGCTCGCCGAACTCCCCGCGACCGTCGAGAAGGCCTTGTCCCTACGCGAGTTGACGGCTCAGCGGGTACTCGAACCCGGAGGTCGCAGCAGCCTGGTGGTGCTCGTCGAGTACACAGACGGAACCCCGGCCGCGCTGAAGTTCGCGCCACCCGTGGCGCGCCCCGAGCGCGAGCTCGCCGCACTGGGCCACTGGGGCGGCTTCGGCGCCGTGCGCCTGCTGGACAGCCGACACCACGACGGGGCGCTGCTGCTGGAGCGACTTCGCCCCGAGATCTCGCTGCGCTCGCTGCCCGAGTCCAAGGCCCTCCTGGAGGCGGCCGGCATCATCCGGCGCCTGTGGGTGACCCCGCCCGCCGGGCATCCCTTCGAGACGGTCGCCGAGCACACCCGCCGACAGCTGACCGTCCTGGAGCGGGCACCCTCCGAGGTCGCGGACCTGGTGGCGGCGGCACGGGCGGCACAGGCCGAACTGGCCCCGACGCCGCCGGAGGAACTGCTGCTGCACGGCGATTTCAAACAGGGCAAGGTGCTGGCCGGCGAGCGGGCACCGTGGCTGGCGGTCGGTCCCGATCCACTGGTGGGTGAACGCGCCTACGACCTGGCCCGGTTGGTCAGGGACCGGCTGGACGACCAGGTCGCGGCGAGCGGTGGCGCCGCAGCGGCCCGGCGCCGGGTGAACCGGCTCGCCGACTCCCTGGAGGTGGATCGGGAGCGGCTGCGCGGCTGGACGCTGTTCCGCGCCGTGGAGAGCGGGGCCCGGGCCCTGACCGCGGGACGTCGGCAGGACGCCGAGTTGCTCCTGGAGTTCGCCGCCTGGCTGTAGCCCGCGGACTTGGGGCCCCCTCGGCGGCCAACCGAGGGGACCGGCCCGGTCAGCCGGCGAGCACGCGGACCGCCTCTTCGAGGGGAAGCTCCTCACGGTCCCCGGTGCGACGGTCCTTCAGCTCCAGCACCGACTCGGCGGCCCGCCGGCCGGCCACCAGGATCTTCGGCACGCCGATCAGCTCGGCGTCGGTGAGTTTCACGCCAGGGGAGAGCCCGGGCCGGTCATCGACCAGCACCCGCAGGCCGGCGGCGGCCAGGGCCTGCGCAGCCCGCAGGGCGAGCTCGGTCTGGGCGGTCTTGCCTGCCGCCACGACGTGGACGTCAGCAGGGGCGACCTCGGCGGGCCAGCACAGGCCCTGCCCGTCCCCGGTCTGCTCGGCCAGCGCAGCGACCGCACGCGACACCCCGATGCCGTAGGACCCCATGGTGACGCGCACCGGCTTGCCCTGGGGCCCGAGGACGTCGAGGGCGAAGGTGTCGGCGTACTTTCGACCGAGCTGGAAAATGTGGCCGATCTCGATGGCGCGGTCCAGACGCAGGCCGCTTCCGCAGGACGGGCAGGGGTCTCCCTCGCGGACCACGACGACATCGAGATAGGAGTCCACCTCGAAGTCGCGAGCGCACACCACGTTGCGGGCGTGCGTGCCGGGTCGGTTCGCGCCGGTGATCCACGCGGTGCCCGGTGCCACCCGCGGGTCCGCGAGGTAGCGCACCTTGTCCAGGCCCTGCGGACCCACGTAGCCGCGCACCAGGTCGGGTCGGGCCGCGAAGTCCTCCTCCGTGACGAGTTCGACGACTGCGGGCGCGAGGTGCTCCGAGAGTTTGCCGAGGTCCACCTCCCGGTCTCCGGGAACGCCCACGGCCACGATCTCCCCGTCCACCTTCACCAGCAGGTTCTTCAGCGTGGCGGACGCCGGTACCTCCATGTACTGGGCGAGCGCCTCGATGGTGGGTGTGTCCGGGGTGTCGAGCTCCTGCAGTGCCGGATGCTCTGCGGTCCCGCGGACCTCCGGCGCCTCGAAGGTCACCGCCTCGGTGTTCGCGGCGTAGGAGCAGCCGGGGCAGTCCACGAAGGTGTCCTCGCCCGCCGCGGCGGGCGCCAGGAACTCCTCGGAGGCCGAGCCGCCCATCGCCCCGGAGACCGCCGAGACGACCCGGTGGTCCAGCCCCAGCCGGTCGAAGATGCGGATGTAGGCCTCGCGGTGCAGCCGGTAGGACTCGGCGAGCCCCTCGTCTGTGGTGTCGAAGGAGTACGAGTCCTTCATCTGGAACTCGCGACCGCGCAGGACCCCCGAGCGGGGGCGCGCCTCGTCCCGGAACTTGGTCTGGATCTGGTACAGGATGACCGGCAGGTCCTTGTACGAGGAACACATGTCCTTCACCACCTGGGTGAAGATCTCCTCGTGGGTGGGGCCGAGCAGGTAGTCGGCGCCCTTGCGGTCCTTGAGGCGGAACAGCAGGTCGCCGTACTCCTCCCAGCGGCCGCTTGCCTCGTAGGGCTCCTTGGGCAGCAGTGCGGGGAGCAGCACCTCCTGCCCGCCGATGGCGTCCATCTCCTCGCGCACCACGCGGGCCACGTTGTCGAACACCTTCTTGCCGAGCGGCAACCAGGTCCACACCCCGGCGGAGTTGCGACGTACGTAGCCGGCACGCACGAGGAGCCGGTGGCTGAGCGTCTCCGCGTCCGCCGGGTCCTCTCGCAGGGTCTTGACCATCAGCCGGGACATCCGCTGGACCTGCGACATGGGGGGCTCCTGCTCGGGGAAGGGTGCTGGTTCGGTGAGCCAGAGGTTAGTGCGGGCGTCGTGACGCTCGGAAATCCTTATCCACGGCGTAGTGGCAGAACGGCGCCCATGACGGCGTACGGCTGGGGAGCGCTGGGGAAGTAGACCCGGCGGGCGAGGTCGGTATATCCGAGTGCGTGGTAGAGGCGGCGTGCGGGGCTCTCGGTGTCGATGGCCGAAAGGATCGAGCGGGGCTGCTCCGCGGTGTCGGTGATCTTCGTGATCAACGAGCGGCCGATGCCGCGCCCTTGGAACTCCGGGTGCACGTGCAGCTCGGTGATGGCGAAGGAGTCGTCGAGCCAGCCACCGAGGCCGTCTGCGCGCAGATAGGGCTCGACCACCGTGGACCACCAGTGCAGGCGGTCGTTGGGCATCCCGTAGACGAACCCGGCCAATCTCCCGCCGGCGGTGACGGCTCCCAGGGCCCGGGCACCCGGGCAGGCCATGTGGCGCTGCACGATGTGCCGGCGGACGCCGACCTCCTCAGGGCTCAGCCCGAAGGCCACGGCCTGGACGGCCAGTGCCTCGTCCACCCGGGCGGCCAGGTCCAGAGCGCCGATCTCGACCTCGGCAGAGGAATGCAGCATGCCGGGAACCTTACTTCGCGGCCCCGCCCGTCAGCACCGGATGCGGGCAACCCGTCTCAGAACAGCACGCTCATGAACGCGCCGACCTCACGGAATCCAACCCGTCGATAGGCGGCCCGCGCTGCGGTGTTGTAGTCGTTGACGTAGAGGCTGACCACGGGAGCGACGTCCGCGAGCGCGTATTCAAGGACGGCTGCCATGCCCGTCTCGGAATGTCCTCGGCCGCGGAACTCGGGGGCCACCCACACCCCCTGGATCTGGCAGGCGCGATCCGTGGCGGCACCGATCTCGGCCTTGAAGACGACCTTCCCGTCGTCGACCCGGGCGAAGGACCGTCCGGCTCCGACGAGTTCTGCGACCCTGGCCTGGTAGAGCAGGCCGCCGTCACCGGCGAGTGGGGAGATCCCGACCTCCTCGGTGAACATGGCCACACAGGCAGGCATGATCAGTTCCATCTCGTCCTTGCGGATCCGCCGGACCAGGGGGTCGGGCCGGACCTGCGCTGAGGACGCCTCCGTGACCATCAGCGGCTGGTGGGCGCGGACCTCGCGGGCCGGCCCCCAGCTGGGTTCGAGGAGCCGCCAGAGCTGTGCGGTGGGCTCCGCCGGGCCGACGATCGAAGAGCAACGCCGCCCGGTCCTGCGGGCCCGGTCAGCGAAGGCCCTTACGGCTTCGGGGGTGGCGCACGCCGGGACGAGGTTGGCGCCGGCGTAGCACAGCGAGGTGAGGACCCCGTCCGCGTACCAACCCCACATCTCGCCGCCCAGCCGCCAGGGGTCGAGCCCGGCGACCTGGACCCGCGCGGCGATGAAGGCGTTGGCGACCGGGTCGCGATCGAGGACCTCAAGCGCGGCGGCGAGGTCGCTGGGCTCAAGGACCCTGGTGGTGGTCTGCGTCAACACGGGCGGGGCCTCACCATGCGGGTCTGCTGATCCCCGCACTGTACCCGCAGGCGGGCGGGTGCGCCCGCGCTGCGATCGGCCGTCAGCCTGCGACCGACACCTCGGGCTCGCCGGACATCACGCCGTCCTTCTCCATCTGCTCGGCGATCTTCATCGCCTCTTCGATGAGGGTCTCGACGATCTTGGACTCGGGGACCGTCTTGATCACCTCGCCCTTGACGAAGATCTGCCCCTTGCCGTTGCCGGAGGCCACGCCCAAGTCGGCTTCACGGGCCTCGCCGGGGCCGTTGACGACGCAGCCCATCACGGCCACCCGCAGCGGGACCTCCATGCCCTCCAGACCTGCGGAGACCTGGTCGGCGAGCTTGTAGACGTCCACCTGGGCACGGCCGCAGGAGGGGCAGGAGACGATCTCCAGTCGGCGCTGGCGCAGGTTCAGGGACTCCAGGATCTGGATGCCGACCTTGACCTCCTCCGCGGGCGGGGCCGAGAGGGAGACCCTGATGGTGTCGCCGATGCCCTCCGAGAGCAGGGCACCGAAAGCGACGGCGGACTTGATCGTTCCCTGGAAGGCCGGACCTGCCTCGGTCACGCCCAGGTGCAGGGGGTAGTCGCACTGGGCGGCCAGCTGCCGGTAGGCGTTGACCATCACGACCGGGTCGTTGTGCTTGACCGAGATCTTGATGTCGCGGAAGCCGTGCTCCTCGAAGAGGGAGGCCTCCCACAGCGCGGACTCCACCAGCGCCTCGGGAGTGGCCTTGCCGTACTTCTTCAGCAGGCGCGCGTCCAGGGAGCCCGCGTTCACGCCGATCCGGATGGGCGTACCCGTGGCGGAAGCCGCCCGGGCGATCTCCTTGACCTTGTCGTCGAACTGCTTGATGTTGCCCGGGTTGACCCGCACCGCGGCGCAGCCGGCGTCGATCGCCGCAAAGACGTACTTCGGCTGGAAGTGGATGTCGGCGATCACCGGAATCTGCGACTTCTGCGCGATGGTGGCCAGCGCGTCCGCATCGTCCTGGGTGGGGCAGGCGACTCGGACGATCTGGCAGCCGGAAGCCGTCAGCTCGGCGATCTGCTGGAGCGTCGCACCGATGTCGGAGGTCCGGGTCGTCGTCATCGACTGCACGGACACGGGTGCGTCGCCGCCGACGGCGACCGTACCGACCTGGATCTTCCGGCTGACCCGGCGCTCGGCGAGCTTCGTCGGGACGGACGGCATTCCGAGAGAAATGGCAGTCATCTGCTGTGCAACCCCAAGGTGTGGATCAAAGTCCCGAGATCGGCGGGCACTGAGGGTTCGAGGTTACGCCAAACAGCGCCGCTCCCGTGCATCCGACCGGGCGGGTGCACTCGATCGCGGGGGCGGACCCGGTTGGGTCCACCCCCGCGGGCCGATATCCGCTCACCCCTCCGGGTTCCGGCCGGCCGGATCAGGTGATCTTCACTGGGTTCACCACGTCCGCCACCAGGACGAGCAGGGTGAAGCAGATGAAGATGCCGGCGACCACATAGGCGACGGGCATCAGCTTGGCGACGTCGAACGGCCCCGGATCGGGGCGACGGAAGAGGCGCGCGGTGTTGCGGCGCACCGCTTCCCACAGGGCGCCGGCGATATGACCGCCGTCGAGGGGCAGCAGCGGAACCATGTTGAACAGGAACAGTGAGAGGTTGAACCCCGCGACGAGGAAGAGGAACATCGCCAGCTGGTTCTGCGGCGGGATGTCGAGGTTGACGATCTCTCCACTGACGCGTGCGGCACCGACCACACCCATCGGCGAGTCGGCCTTGCGTTCGCCGTCACTGAATGCGGCGTTCCACAGGTCGGGCACCTTGGAGGGGATGGCGACCAGCGACTGGACGCCGGATTCCATCATGTCGCCCATCCGCTGCACGGACTGGCCCAAGGACTGTTCCACGATGCCGGAGGCCGGGCTGAAGCCGAGGAAGCCGGCGGTGACGTACTGGCCCTCGACGTAGCCGCCGTGTCCGTCGGACTTGCTGACCTGGTTGCTGATCAGGCTCGCCTGGAGGTCGAGGGTCTTGCCGTCCCGCTCCACGGTGATGGTGGCTGGTCCGACCGTCTCGCGGATGTGCTGCTGGAGAGCTGCCCAGTCGTCGATCTTCGCCCCGTCGAAGGCGACGATCTTGTCGCGTGCCTGGAGACCCGCCGCCTTGGCGGGGGCGACCGGGTCCGAGGCGCCACAGGTGTCCCGGCGCTCGCTCTGCTGGATCACGCAGTCGGAGACCTTGCCGACGGTGGTGGTCTGGGTGTTGACCCCGAAGGTCATCATCACGCCGAGGAAGATCGCCACCGCCAGGATGAGGTTCATGAAGGGGCCGGCGAACATCACGATGACGCGCTTCCACGGCTTGCGCGTGTAGAAGAGCCGCTGTTCGTCGCCCGGTTCGAGCTCCTCGTAGGCGGCCGACCGCGCGTCCTCGATCATCGAGCGCCATGGTGAAGTCGAACGAGCGGTGACCCTGCCGTCGTCACCGGGCGGGAACATGCCGATCATCCGGATGTAGCCGCCGAGCGGGATGGCCTTGACGCCGTACTCGGTCTCGCCCTTCGTGCGCGAGAAGATGGTCGGGCCGAAGCCCACCATGTACTGGGGCACGCGGATACCGAAGAGCTTGGCGGTCGAGAGGTGACCGAGTTCGTGCCAAGCGATCGAGAAGAGCAGTCCGACGAAGAAGACGACTATGCCGACGACCGTCATCAGGATTGTCATGCGCCCGCCTCCACTGCGGCCTTAGCGGCCCTTTCCCGCGCTTGGGCGCGGGCCCAGGTCTCCGCTTCGAGGACGTCCGCGACGGTCAGAGAAGTTCCCGCCGTGGGCGTCCCGTGGTCTGCAACCACATCCGCGACGGTATCGACGATCGCTGTGAACGGAAGCCGACCGGCCAGAAACGCCGCCACACACTCCTCGTTCGCCGCATTGAACACGGCCGGCGCGGTACCACCAAGCTCACCGACGTGCCTGGCCAGGCCGACAGACGGGAACGCCTCGACGTCCAGGGGGAAGAACTCCCAGCTGGAGGCCCGGGTCCAGTCGAATGCAGGCGCCGCGTCCGGCACCCGCTGCGGCCAACCCAGACCGATCGCGATCGGGCCGCGCATGTCCGGAGGGGTGGCCTGGGCCAGCGTGGAACCGTCGCTGAACTCCACCATCGAGTGAACGTAGGACTGCGGGTGGACGACGACCTCGATCCGGTCGAAGGGAATGTCATAGAGCAGGTGCGCCTCGATCACCTCCAGCCCCTTGTTCACCAAGGTGGCGGAATTGACCGTGATCACCGGCCCCATGGCCCACGTCGGGTGGGCCAACGCGTCCGCGACGGTGACCCGCTCCAGCTCCGCCCGGGACCGACCACGAAAAGGCCCACCCGAAGCCGTCACGACGAGTTTGCGCACCTCCGCCCGGGTACCCGCCGCCAGAGCCTGGAAGAGCGCCGCGTGCTCGGAGTCGACCGGGATGATCTGCCCGGGCTCGGCCAGTGCCTTCACCAACGGCCCGCCGACAATCAGCGACTCCTTGTTGGCGAGCGCCAAGGTCCGGCCCGCCCGCAGCGCGGCCAGGGTGGGAGCCAGCCCGATCGAGCCGGTGATCCCGTTCAGCACCGTGTGGCAGGGCGAGGCCGCCACCTGCGTGGCCGCGTCCGCCCCCGCCAGGATCTCGGGGAGCGGCTCCGTGCCGTAGCCGGCCGCCAGGGCGGCGCGCAGCGCCGGAACCACGTCCTGCCGGGCCACCGCCACGGTCTGCACCCGCAACTTCCTGGCCTGCTCGGCGAGCAGTTCGACCCGCCCGCCGGCCGCTGACAGCGCGGTCACCCGGAAGCGGTCGGGGTGGCGCAGCACCAGATCGATGGCCTGGGTGCCGATGGAGCCGGTGGAGCCGAGGATCACGATGTCCCGGCGACCCGGTGCGGGGTCGAAGAGGAGATGCGGATCGGCGAGGGGGGATGGGCTGTCGCTCATCCCCCCATTGTTGCCTTATCCGTCCGCGCGGTGGACAGGGCGTCCCCCACGGGCTGGTCCGCGGGCCCGGGGACCAGCCCTCAGCGCACCGGCCGGTGGACGTTCTCCCGTTTGGACGGGCCGGGCGAGGCGTCCGCGATCCAAGGGCCCTCGCCGGAGGGGTCGACCACTCCGCGCTCCAGCCAGTCGTAGGCACCGCCCAACACCCCGTCGACCAGCTTGTGGTCCAGGTCGTCGGTGTTGTTCCACAGGCGACCGAAGAGCTCCTCGACGCGCAACCGGGACTGTTGGCAGAAGGCGTCGGCGAGCTGGTAGGCCTCCCGGCCGTGGTCACCACTGGCCCGCAGATGTTCGGCCCGCACGCAGGCCGCGCTCATCGCGAAGAGCTCGGCGCCGATGTCGACGAGCCGCCCGAGGAACCCCTGTTTGCTCTCCATCCGGCCCTGCCAGCGGGACATGGCGTAGAAGCTGGAGCGGGCCAACCGGCGCGAACCACGTTCGACGTAGCGCAGATGGGCCGCCAGATCGGGATGCCCCGGCGGGTGGAACTCACGATAACTGACGGGTAGTTGACCAGGTCCGGCCGCGAGCTTGGGGAGCCAGCGGGCGTAGAACCCGGCGGCACGGGCGCCCGCCCTGGCCTTGTCGGCGAGGTCCTTGTCCGGATCGATGAGGTCCCCGGCCACCGACAGGTGGGCGTCGACGGCCTCACGGGCGATCAGCAGGTGCATGATCTCGGTAGAACCCTCGAAGATGCGGTTGATCCGCAGGTCCCTGAGCATCTGCTCGGCCGGCACCGCCCGCTCGCCGCGGGCAGCCAGCGAATCGGCGGTCTCGAAGCCCCGGCCGCCACGGATCTGCACCAGTTCGTCGGCCATCAGGCAGGCCATCTCACTGCCGTACAACTTGGCGAGCGCCGCCTCGATACGAATGTCGTTGCGGTCCTCGTCCGCCATCTGGGAGGAGAGGTCGACGACGGCTTCCAGCGCGAAGGTGGTGGCGGCGATGAAGGAGATCTTGGAGCCCACGGCTTCGTGACGGGCGACCGGGCGCCCCCACTGCTCACGTACCGAGGACCACTCACGCGCGATCTTCAAACACCATTTGCCGGCACCCACGCACATGGCCGGCAGCGAGAGCCTGCCCGTGTTCAAGGTGGTCAGAGCGATCTTCAGGCCTGCGCCCTCCGGTCCGATGCGCTGATCCGCCGGGACCCTGACCTGGTGGAAGCGGGTGACGCCGTTCTCCAAGCCGCGCAATCCCATGAAGGCATTGCGGTTCTCGACGGTGACGCCGGGTGAGTTGGCCTCGACGACGAAGGCGGTGATGCCACCGCGGTGCCCCTCGCTGCGCGGAACCCGGGCCATGACCACCAGGAGGTCGGCGACCACGCCGTTGGTGGTCCAGAGCTTCACCCCGTCGAGTACGTACTCCTCCCCGTCCGGAACGGCCGTGGTGGCGAGCCTGGCCGGGTCGGAGCCGACGTCCGGTTCGGTCAGCAGGAAGGCGGAGATGTCGCTACGGGCACAGCGCGGCAGGAAGGTGTCCTTCTGCTCCTCGGTCCCGAAGATCTTGAGCGGCTGGGGCACACCGATGGACTGGTGGGCGGAGAGGAGGGCGCCGATGGCCGGGCTCGCGGACCCCACCAGTGCCAGGGCCTTGTTGTAGTACACCTGGGTCAGGCCCAGTCCGCCGTACTTCACGTCGATCTTCATGCCGAGCGCGCCTAGTTCCCGCAGGCCACGGATGGTCTCGTCGGGGATCTGCGCCTCGCGGTCGATCCGGGCGCCGTCCACCTCGCGCTCACAGAACTCCCGCAGGCGCTCCAGGAAGGCCTCACCACGGCGCACGTCCTCAGCGGCGGGTAGCGGGTGCGGGTGGATCAGGTCCAACCGGAAACGTCCGAGGAAGAGCTCCTTGGCGAAGCTCGGCTTGCGCCAGTCCTGCTCCCGAGCGGCCTCGGCGACCTGGCGGGCCTCGCGCTCGGTCACCTTTGGGGGTGTCTGGGGAATCTGCCCGGAGGACTGGGACGGCGTGGATGGTGCAGACATGAAGGGCTCACCTCGCCACTGGTTCGGCCGATGGAGCGTCATGGACGCCGGCGGCCAGCCGTTCGCGGGCTACCGGCCGGTGCTACTTCGGAGTCGGTGCTCTCCAGGGAGTCTGTACCCGATCCGCGAGGAGCGCACCAGTGGTCGCGCAGTTGGCTGAATCCCGGGCTGGGCGAATTCCGCGGCCCGCCATGCGAGGAGGGCTACCCGCGCACCGCTGCTGCTCGACACTCCCGCGATTGCGCCGCATCTCGGTGGCGGCCACCAGGCCAGCGCCCGCGACGGCCGGAGCCACGTGCAGCGACCACCCAGCGGATCCCGCTGACCTGCGGTTCCGCGCCGACCAGCGCGTTCCTCGTCCGGTCCGTGCCCGCAGCGGCTGCCCGCGATCTTGTCCCTGCCTTGTCCCTGCTCATCCCGGTGGGAACAAGGGCAACCCTCAGCGCCGTATGCCACGAGGGAGGTCGGCGAGGTCGTCCACCGTGGACGGCTCTCAGACCTTGACCCACCTGCCTCAAGGGCGCCGGCACGCGGGTTCGAGACGCTCGTCCCGCCGCATCCGATCGATTCAGCGCCCGCACCGCCGACCCCGCTGTTCTCCCGGGTCAGCAAGGAAAAAAGGGGGACGGCCGGAGCCCCCGCACAGTGGGCTCCGGCCGCCGGTTTCGTGCATCGGCCTCCTAGAGGTCGATGTTGGTGAGGACCAGCACCCGCTCGTAGGTGTAGTCGTCCATGGCGTAACGCACGCCCTCACGGCCCACGCCGGACTGCTTGACACCGCCGTAGGGCATCTGGTCGGCACGGTAGGAGGGGGCGTCGCCCACGATCACACCGCCTACCTCAAGTTCGCGGTGGGCCCGGAAGGCGGTCTGTACGTTGTGGGTGAACACGCCGGTCTGCAGGCCGAACTTGGAGTCGTTGACCGCGGCGAAGGCCTCGTCGGTTCCGTCGACCCGGGTCAGGGTCAGGACCGGGCCGAAGACCTCCTCAGTGGCGAGGGTGACCTCACCCGGGACCTCGGCGAGCACGGTCGGCGCGTAGGAGGCGCCGTCCCGCTTGCCACCGGCCAGCAGCTTGGCACCGGCGGCCACGGCCTCGTCCACCCAGGACTCGACGCGCTTGGCGGCGTCCTCGCTCACCAGCGGGCCGACGTCCGTGGCGGCATCGGTCGGGTCACCGGTGACCTGCGCACCGACCTTCTCGACGACCTTCTCGACCAGGGCGTCGTAGACGCTTGCGTCGGCGATCACGCGCTGCACGGAGATGCAGGACTGGCCGGCCTGGTAGTTGGAGAACGTCGCGATACGGGTCGCGGCCCAGTCCAGGTCGGCTTCGGAGGACCAGTCATCGAGGACCACGGCGGCAGCGTTGCCGCCGAGCTCCAACGTGCAGTGCTTGTGCGGCACGGACTGCTGGATGGCGTAGCCGACCTTGTCGGAACCGGTGAAGGAGATGACGGGCAGTCGCTCGTCCTGCACCAGGGCCGGCATCTTGTCGTTGGCCACCGGCAGTACGGACCAGGAGCCGACCGGCAGATCGGTCTCGGCCAGCAGCTCGCCGAGGACGAGGCCGGAGAGCGGGGTGGCAGGAGCCGGCTTGAGGATGATCGGCGCGCCGACGGCGATGGCGGGGGCCACCTTGTGTGCGCAGAGGTTCAGCGGGAAGTTGAAGGGAGCGATGCCGAGGACGGGTCCCTTGACGAAGCGCCGGGTCAGCGCGAGCCGGCCGACGCCACCGGCGTCGGTGTCCAGTCGCTGGGCCTCGCCGCCGTTGAACCGGCGCGCCTCTTCCGCGGCGAAGCGGAACACGGAGACGGCCCGGCCGACTTCGCCCCGGGCCCACTTGATGGGCTTGCCGTTCTCGGCGGAGATCAGCTGCGCGATCTCCTCGGTGCGCTCGACCAGCCGCTTGGAGACGTGGTCGAGGGCTGCCGCGCGGACGTGCGCGGGGGTCGCGGAGAAGGCGGCGGTCGCGGCGTGCGCTGCTGCCACGGCCTCCTCGACCTGGGCATCGGTGGGCACGCTGACCTTGCCGACCAGTCGGCCGTCCCACGGGGAAGTGACGTCGAAGCTGTCCTCGCCGGTGGCCTGGCGGCCGGCGAGCCAGAAGGCGTGGGTGGAAGTCATCGCGGTTCCCGGCCCTTCAAGAGTGGTGGTCCTGTTTCCTCCACCGTAGGGCGGCGGAGGGAGTTCGGCGTTTGTCCGGGGTGGAGCGCCCGGGGGTACTGGTTCGCCTCTTTGTCACCTGCGCCCTGGCCGAACCTGTGGTTCGGCCGCGCCGGAGTCCTGTGCGCGCCTGCGCGTCCTATTCGGGCCCCGGGCTCGCCTTGAGCGCCAGCCAGAGCTCCATGCGTACGTCCGGGTCGTCCAGCGAACGCCCCAGGATCTCCTCGACCCGCCGCATCCGGTACCGGAGGGTGTGCCGGTGCACGCCGAGGTCACCCGCAGCCGCGTCCCACTGGCCGTGGCGGGACAGCCAGGCCTGGAGGGAGGCGATCAGGTCACCGCGGCCGGTGGCGTCGTGTTCGCGCAGGGAGCGCAGCATCCCGTCGGCGAAGGCCCGGACGGCGTCGTCGGCGAGCAGCGGCAGCACGGAACCGGCGGCCAACTCCTCGTGCTCCACCAAAGTGCGGCCCCGGCGGCGGGCGACGGCGAGCGACTGTTCCGCCTGCCGCCGGGCGATGCCCGCGGCCACCGGGTCGGCCGGGGCGGACAGACCGATCACCAGCTCCTCGGGGGCCGGGCCGGTGGCTGCGGGACCGTGGCGGGCGAAGGACGCGCCTTGGCGTGACTCCGTCGCACGTGCGTGTGTCAGACAGGCATCGATCGCGGCGCCCTCGTCCGCCACGAGGGCGATCAGGCGCTCCTCCTCGACGACCAGTAGGACCGACTCGCCGGTGCGCGCGGCGGCCGACTCCATGGCGTCGACCAGTTGCCCCAGGGCTTCGGGCGCGGCCCGGGCCTTGTGGTCGCCTCCCGTGGCGACCGCCGGGTCCGGACCGGGCGCCGTAACCGCGGGGCCGGATCGCCCGGAGCGCCCGCCGGGGCGCCCGGGAGCGGTGCGCTGCCCGGCGGCGGCCTCCTGCGGTGCGGGTGCCGTGGGGGGCGCGCCCGAAGCCGTGGGTTCGGCGATGACCAGGCGGACCCGGTTGCGAAGCAGGGAGCCGTACAGCTCGCCCGCGACCGCCTCGGCATGTTCTGCCTCGCCGTCGAGGAGCATCCGCAGGACTGCCGAGCCCAGCCGGGATTCGGCGTCCCGCAGCGAGCGGGACCGCTCCGTGGTCAAGGTCAGCAGCGCGATGGCGGAGTGCACCGCGTACCGCTCGGCGGTGCCCAGGGGTGCTCCGGTGCCGACGGCGAGCGCGCCGCGTGATCGCCGGCCGGTCCCCAGGGACTGGAGTTCCACCCGGTCCTCGGAGCCTCCCACCACGGCGGTGGCCGGGGTGGGCCGGTCCCGGAGGCGCTCCACGTCGGGGGTGAGCCGGGCGGCCCGGCGCGCCGCCCAGTCCGGTGCGGCGGCCACGACCGCTCCGGAGGCGTCGTAGAGCGCTGCCCAGCCGTGCACGTGCGCGGCCAGTCTGGCCAGGAGTTCGCCGGGCCCGTCAGCGAAGAGGGCTGCACGGGTCAGTTCCCGTTGGGCCTCGAATCCGGCGGTGACGGCCCGGTACTGGTCCGCCGCCAGGGCCGCCGAGACGGCCTTGGATATGGCGAGGAAGGGCGTGCGTCGCGGCACCTCCAGCAACGGCAGGTCCGCTTCGCGCGCCGCGTCCAGCAGCGCCTGCGGGATGTCCTCGTAGTTGACTCCCACGGCGAAACCGATGCCGACCACTCCGGCGGCACAGAGCCGCCGCACGTAGCGGCGCATCTCCGCCGGGTCCTCGGCGTCCAGCTTCATCGCCGTGATCAGGAGCAGCTCGCCGCCCTCCATATACGGCACGGGGTCGGTGAGCTCACTGACGTGTGCCCAGCGGACCGGTGTGTCGAGCTGGCGCTCCCCGGCCCGGACTTTGAGCTTGAGAGCCGAGTGCTGGACGAGCGTGGCAAGGGTGAGCGGCATGGGCACCTGTTCGGGCGGGGGATGGGGGCAGCCCCGGATTTCGCCGTTCCGTATGAACGGCCCAGCTCGATTCTGCCACCCCGTACGGATCGTCGACAGCCGTACCGGCGGGGGCGGGGACCGCCCAGGCCCGGCTTCTCAGCCCCGCAGCTCGACCAGGAGAGGCGCCACGTACTCCCCGCGCACCGAGGTCAGCGACAGCACGGCGCACCCGGCGGGAACGGCGTGCGCCAGCTCCGAGGCGGACCAGCGCTCCCGCTCCACCTGGCGGACGGTGACTGCGTCCGTGGTCACCGCCTTTCCGGTGACCAGCTTCCGGAAGGAGTGGATGGCCCGGGTCAGCGGCTGGTCCGCGAAGACCGTCCGGCTGGTCACGTCGCGGGCCTCCACCCATTCGGTGCCCCAGGCCTCGGCGAACCGCTTGCCGTCCCAGGTGGTCACCCCCGAGAAGGCCATCCGGCAGCCAACGGCTCCCAGCAACGGTGTACGCAGTTCCTCCGGGACGTCTTCCAGGCTGCGCAGGGTCAGAACGACTCCGGCATGGGCGGAGCGCAACCGCTGCACCCCGCGAACCGTCTCGGCGGTGAGGGTGTGCGAGGCGTCGTCGAGGACCAGGCACACGAACAAGGAACGGTCGGCGCGGGCCGCGGCGCTCGCGTTGAACTGGGCCAGCACCAGGCGGGCCAGCATCCGGGAGGCATCCGCATGGCCGCGTTCGGGCAGATCGATGCGGACCCGCAAGGGGTGTTCGAGGGTACGCAGACTGAACGGCCGCCCCTGCCCGCTGGTGTCGAAGAACCCGGCGAAGGCCGGCCGGTCGAGGAGCGCGACACGGTCGGCCAGGAGCGCACCGAGATCGCCGGCGGCGTGTTGCTGGCGGGCCCGGGCATCGATCTCGCGCAACATCGCCTGCTCCCCGGCCCCCTCCAGTCGAGCACGCAACTCGCCCAGGGCCGTGGCCGAACCGTCGAGGAGTTCCCGTAGCTCCGGGACCGACGGGAAGCGGCCGTGCGCGGTGCGGAAGGGACCGATCAGCTGGGCCAGCACCGTGGCGCCCCGGCGGGTGTCCACGCCGGGCAACGGGCCGACGAAGGCCTCCGCGAGGACTGCGGCGACCTCATCGGGATCACTGCTCCCGCCGTAGAGGTCGAGGTCGTAGACGGAGTCGGGATCACCGATGCGGATCACCACGTCGTAGGCCGCGTCGGGACCGAGCGGGGCGCCGGCGGCGCCCACCGCGATGACGGCGGCCTGCCCGGCGAGCGCTTGGAGGGCGAGGGACTCCACCACGGGCCGCACCAACTTGCGGGTCTTGCCCGCGCCGGAGGGGCCCACCGCCAGTAGCGAGGTGCCCAGCACACCGGGGTCGAGAGCGAGTCCGGTGCCACGCCGCTGGTAGGGGTTGCGGGGGCTCGCCTCGACGGTGCCAAGGAGCACCTGGCGGGCCGCGAGATCGTGGCGGGCCGCCCGGAGCGGCAGGTCACGGGCGCCGGACGGGTGCAGGCAGGCAGCTGCGCCCCGGGTCCGCACCGCCTCGGCGAAGGCGGCGAGTCGGCTGGGGTCGCTCTGTACCGACTGCCAGGCGCGGCGGATCCGGGCGTAGTCGACGTCGTTCATCCGGCCGGCGCCGATCTCGGCGGCGAGCCGGTCGGCGGGTTCGTCGAGGCCGGCGGCACGCAGTTGCGGCCAGGCTGCCGGATCCGCCTCTCTCCTCGGTTCGGACCCCGGTTGTGCCCTGGCACCGGCTGCCGCTCCGGTGAAGGGGGCGACGAGGCGCCGGCCGAGTTCCGGCCAGCGCCCCAGGCGACCGAAAGTGAACAGCAGCGCGCCGATGACCAGCGCGTACCAGAGGTAGGAGGCGACGACGGCGGCCATCGTGGGCTCGGGGTCGACCCAGGAGTCGGGGGTGAACATGTAGAGGGGCCAGACCCAGAACTGGCCGAGGTAGCCGTTCCACAGCAGCGACCACAGGAGCAGACCCGCGAGCAGGGAGATCAGCGCACCGCTGACGAGTTGGCGGGTGGGGGTGCGCTCGGGTTCCTCAGCGCCTCGCGGAGCGTGCCCGTAGCTCCACACTCCCGGCCCATCGGCACTTCGCGGTGTGCGCAGCCATTCCGTGATGGAGGGGCCGCTGGCGGGGGCGTGCGTGGGGGGCGGCGGTACCGGGGGCCGTGGTAGCGGCAGTTGTCCGGCGCGAGGCGCCGTGGCGTCCTTCGTGTCCTCGGTGTCCATGACCCGTGCCCCCTTTGCCGTACCGCTCGCGCTCAATCTAGTGCCCGCCGGCGGTGTGCGGCCCGTAGGCGGGCAGCCACCGTTTCGGCGTGCCTATGTCCGCCGCGGACAAGGACACGTGGTGTTCACTCCCGAACGGAGCATGCCGTGGGCCACCGGCCAGCCCTAGCCTGCGGGAAAGACACAGTTGCGTCCGAAACATCCAGGAGCCCCCGATGACCTCCCTCCCGCAGGAGCGCCGCCTCGTCACCGCCATCCCCGGCCCTAAGTCGCAGGAACTGCAGGCCCGCCGGCTGCAGACGGTCGCCGGCGGCGTGGGCTCCGTGCTGCCCGTCTTCACCGCCCGCGCGGACGGTGGCGTCATCGAGGACGTGGACGGCAACCGGCTGATCGACTTCGGCTCCGGCATCGCGGTGACCTCGGTCGGTGCCTCCGCCGAGGCCGTGGTCCGCCGCGCCTCCGCGCAACTGGCCGACTTCACCCACACCTGCTTCATGGTCACGCCCTACGAGGGCTACGTCGAGGTCTGTGAGGCGCTGGCCGAGCTGACCCCGGGCGACCACGCCAAGAAGTCGGCCCTGTTCAACTCGGGCGCCGAGGCGGTCGAGAACGCCGTCAAGATCGCCCGCGCCTACACCAAGCGCCAGGCCGTGGTCGTCTTCGACCACGGCTACCACGGCCGCACCAACCTGACGATGGCGCTGACGGCGAAGAACATGCCGTACAAGCAGGGCTTCGGCCCGTTCGCCCCGGAGGTCTACCGGGTCCCGGTCGCGTACGGCTACCGCTGGCCCACCGGTGCGCAGAACTGCGGCCCGGAGGCCGCCGCGCAGGCGATCGACCAGATCACCAAGCAGATCGGCGCGGAGAACGTCGCCGCGATCATCATCGAGCCGGTACTGGGTGAGGGCGGCTTCATCGAGCCGGCGAAGGGCTTCCTGCCGGCGATCGTCGAGTTCGCCAACGAGAACGGCATCGTCTTCGTCGCCGACGAGATCCAGTCCGGCTTCTGCCGTACCGGCCAGTGGTTCGCCTGTGAGGACGAGGGCATCGTCCCGGACCTGATCACCACCGCGAAGGGCATCGCCGGCGGTCTGCCGCTGGCGGCGGTGACCGGTCGCGCCGAGATCATGGACGCCCCGCACTCGGGCGGCCTCGGTGGCACCTACGGTGGCAACCCGGTTGCCTGCGCCGGTGCGCTGGGCTCCATCGAGACGATGCGCGAGCTCGACCTGAACGCCAAGGCGAAGAAGATCGAGTCGATCATGAAGACCCGGTTGGCCGCCATGCAGGAGAAGTACCAGATCATCGGCGATATCCGTGGCCGCGGCGCCATGATCGCCATCGAGCTCGTGAAGGACCCCGCCTCGAAGACGCCCAACCCCGAGGCGGCCGGTGCGCTGGCCAAGGCCTGCCACGCGGAGGGACTGCTGGTGCTCACCTGCGGTACCTACGGCAACGTGCTGCGCTTCCTGCCTCCGATCGTGATCGGTGAGGACCTGCTGAACGAGGGCATGGACATCATCGAGAACGCGTTTGCCGGCATCTGAACGAGGCAGGGCCGGGTCCTTGGCCGTCCTCGCGCCCGTGTCGGGATGCGAGGGACGGCCCGCCCGCAGGTACCACCGGTAACACGTAGGTACCGCCGGTAACGGTCAGGGCCTGTGAAGAAGCTGTGGGGGGGCGATGGCGGCGCGAGGTTTCCTACTGCCGGCCCCCCTTTCGCTGCCGTACGGTGTGGGCAGATGAGAGAAACACCCCGTCCGCGGGAATCCGCGGACGATCCAGGACCGGAGCTTCCCCAGCTCCCACCTGGGCGCGCCACGGCGCACCACGCCGGAGCTCCCCGCTCCGGCACTCCTCACCGATCGGACGGCCGCACGCCCCACACCCCCCGGGGCGCGCGGCACACCGATCCGGCCGGCCCTCCCGGAACCATCCCCCCCGTTCCGGGACGGCCGGCCGCCTCCGTCTTTCGGAGGCCGTCCGCCGCCCTGGTGCTCTCCGCCTCCTTCGCCGCCTTCTGGCTGATCACCTGGCAGGTGCTCAACAACGGACCCCTGCTGGTGGCTGACGCACGGCTCAGCAGCCTTGTGGTCCAGGGTGTCCCCGACCGGATCACCGAGGGCCTCAGCGACCTGGGCAACATCACGGTCGCGGTTCCCGTCCTGGCCACGGCGCTGGTCTTCGCGGGTTGGCGCGGCCGGACGGGAGGCCTCCGTAACTGGTGGCGGGCACCGCTCTTCGCGGGGCTGGCCATGGCCGCCATACCGGCCCTGGTCGTTCCACTGAAGGTGTGGACGGCCCGACCCGGACCACTGGAGCCCTGGGCATCCGGCTACTACCCCTCCGGCCATACCGCCACGGCGGCCGTGGCCTACGTCGGCACCGCGTTGCTGCTCGCCCCGTACACCACAACGCGCTGGCCGATGGCCGTCGCCTTGCTGCTCACGGGGGCGACGGCGATCGGTCTGGTGTTGCGAGGGTTCCACTGGCCGCTGGACGTGTTGGCCAGCGCCCTGTTGTGCATCGCGCTGCTGGCCCCTGTGCGCTGGGCCGTGCGCCGGGATCAGCCGAAGTAGGAGTCGAAGTTCCGGGAGATTTCCCAGTGGCCGAAGCGGTCCCAGTTGATCGACCAGGTCATCAGCCCTCGCAGGCCGGGCCAAGTGCCGTGGGTCTGGTAGGAACCGCAGCCGGCCCCTCGGGTCAGGCAGTCCAGCGCCTTGACCACCTCGGCGGGCGAGGTGTGGCCGTTGCCCGCCTGAGTGGTCGCCGGCAGGCCGATGGCCACCTGTTCGGGACGTAGCGGCGGGAAGACGCGGGCGCTGTTGCCTGCGACCGGGAAGCCGGCGAGCAGCATGTCCGTCATCGCGATGTGGAAGTCCGCGCCCCCCATGGAGTGGTACTGACCGTCCAGCCCCATGATCGGACCGGAGTTGTAGTCCTGGACGTGGAGCAGCGTGAGGTCCTCGCGCAGAGCGTGGATGACCGGGAGATAGGCACCGGCACGCGGGTCCTGGCCGCCCCACGGACCCGAACCGTAGAACTGGTGGCCGAGCTGCACGAAGAAGGTCTCCGGCGCCATGGTCAGCACGAATCCGGCCCCGTACTTCGCTTTCAGGGTCCTCAGCGCCGAAATGAGGTTGACGATCACGGGGGTGGTGGGGTTGCGGAAGTCATCGTCTGAGGTGGCCAGGGAGAGCGAGTGGCCCTCGAAGTCGACGTCGAGTCCGTCGAGTCCGTACTCGTCGATGATCCGACTGACCGAGGACACGAAGGCATCGCGGGCGGCCGTGGTGGTCAGGCGGACCTGCCCGTTCTGGCCGCCGATGGAGATGAGGACCTTTTTGCCCGCGGCACGCTTGGCCCTGATGGCCGCCTTGAACTCCTCCGGCGATTCCGCGTTCGGGCAACTGGCCACCGGGCAGGGGCTGAAGCGGATGTCCCCGGAGGTGACCGAGGTCGGCTCACCGAAGGCGAGGTTGATTACGTCCCAGGAGTCCGGGACGTCGCTCATGCGGACGTAGCCCGAGCCGTTGGTGAAACTGCTGTGGAGGTAGCCGACGAGGGCGTGGACCGGCAGACCGTCGCCGGGCGGGCTGCCGCCCGTGGTGACGGCGGTGACGGCGGAGCTCCTGGCGGACTCCCCCGCCGCATTGGCCGCGCTCACCTGGAAGGTGTAGCTCGTCTCGGGCTCCAAAGCGCCGATCTGGGCCGAGGTGCCCTCTACGGAGAGGGCTCTACTCCCGTCCCGGTAGAGGTGGTACGTGGTGGCGCCCTCGACCGGCTGCCACTTGAGTCCGATCGAGGTGGCGGCACGGGAGACCACGGTCAGGCCGGTCGGAGCAGTTGGCGGCTGATCGGGGTCGCCGCCGGGGGCCGGGCCCCTGAGCGTGAGGTCATCGGCGAAGTAGGCGGACTGGCCGTACCAGCCGTGGGTGTAGACGGTCACCGAAGTGGTGGCGGGGCCGGTCCGGAAGGTGGTGCTGAGCTGCTGCCAGCTGGCCGCCGCGGGGGTCCAGGTGGAGACGTCGGTGGTGCCGGTGCCGGAGGCGCCCAGGTACACGTAGCCGCCTTGGACCCAGGCGCTGAGCGTGTAGGAGGAGTCCGGCTCGACCTGGATGAGCTGGCTGCACTGGGCGCGGTCCTGACCGCTCGGGGTGGCCCCCAGCGCCGAGTTGCCGCCGTGCACCGGGGTGGCGACGACGACTGCGCTGGACGCACTGCAGCTCCAGCCGTCGAGGCCGGCTTCGTATCCGCCGTTGCGCGCGAGGTCGGGGTCGGCTGCGGTGGCGGTGGAACCGGCCGCGAGGAGGCCAGTCAGGGCGAGGGCTCCGGCCAGGAGCGTGGACAGGATTGGGATCCGGGTGCGGGCACGCGTGTGCACGGACGACACAACTGCCTCCGGTGGTGGGGGGGGGTCGAGGGGTGCCGAGCACCCTCAACTTGGTCCGGACCAATCCCGGTGTCAAGGGCCCCGCACGCCGAAGCCCCCTCGCTCCACCACCGAAGTAGCTCTGGCCGTAACGGACTTCGGCGGTCATGCCTATGGCAGCTGGCCGCCCGCCGCCTCGTGCATCGCAAGCTCCAAAGCCACCGGGTCGTTGAGGGCGCCGGACCCGTCAGGAGGTACCAACCAGCGCACCCCGCCCGTCTCCCGACCCGGATAGGGCACGACGACCCAGCTCCCGGTACCGATGCCCCGCACTCCGGTACCCATCCAGCGGACGGCCGTCCCCGGCGGAACGAAGAATCCCGTGCGGGACGCCCCGAAGTCCGCGAGCACCGGCCCGGGCTGAGCGGTCATCAACAGCACCCGCAAGGTGGCACGCCCCAGAGCGCCGGGCAGTATCAACACGTCCCAGGCCAGACCGGCGGGCAGTAGTGCCACCCCGAGCGGGTTACGCTCCCATTCCCGCCGACAGGCCAGCGGGTCCGGGGCCACCGACACCAGCCACTCCACCGCAGTCATCGATCCCGAACCGACCATCGCCGAAAGTCCCTTCCACGCGGCCACGCCCACGGCGCGGTCTCATCGAAGAAGAGCGCGAAAGCTCTCGCGGATGACGCGGGTTCACCCGACGGACGGGGTGAGAGGGGTCACACCGACGCCACCGGGTGCGCCCCCGGAACCCAGGGGCGCACCCGTCACCTCGCCCGTCTCAGCTGTCGAAACCCAGGCCGAATCGGTCCAGGGTCCGCAGCCACAGGTTGCGCCGACCACCGCGGTCATCGGCCCGGGCCAGCGACCACTTGGTCAGGGAGATACCGGTCCAGGCCAGCGGCTCGGGAGGGAACGGCATCGGCTTGCTGCGCACCATCTCCAGTTCGGTGCGCTCGGTTCGCTCCCCGGCAAGCAGGTCCAGCATCACCTCCCCGCCGAAGCGGGTGGCGCCGACGCCGAGCCCCGTGAAGCCGGCGGCGTAGGCGACCTTGCCGGAGTGCGCGGTGCCGAAGAACGCGGAGAACCGCGAGCAGGTGTCGATCGCCCCGCCCCAGGCGTGAGTGAAGCGCAGCCCCGCCAGCTGCGGGAAGCAGGTGAAGAAGTGCTCGGCGAGCTTGAGGTAGGTCTCGGGGCGGTGGTCGTACTCGGCGGCGAGCCTGCCGCCGTAGGGGTAGATCGCGTCGTAGCCGCCCCACAGGATGCGCTGGTCCGCGGTGATCCGGAAGTAGTGGAACTGGTTGGCGCTGTCCCCCAGCCCCTGACGCCGTTTCCAGCCGATGGACGCCAGTTGTGCGTCCGTGAGCGGCTCGGTCATCAAGGCGTAGTCGTAGACCGGGACGGTGTACGCGCGCACCCGTTTGACCAGCGACGGGAAGATGTTGGTGCCGAGCGCCACCTGGCGGGCGAAGATCCGGCCGTAGGGCGTGCGGACCGCCATGCCCGCGCCGGAGGAACCCAGGTCGAGGCCCTCGGTGTGCTCATAGATCCGCACCCCGAGCCCGAGGCAGGCACGCTTGAGACCCCAGGCGAGCTTGGCGGGGTGGAGCATCGCGACGCCCTCACGGTCCCAGAGGCCGCCGAGGAAGGTCGGCGAGTCGACTTCGGCACGCACCTGGTCCTGGTCCAGCCACTGTGAGCCGGTGAACCCGAGCCGTTCGGCTTCTGCGTGGAGCTCCTTCAGCTCCGCCACCTGGTGCGGCTCGGTGGCCACGTCGATCTCGCCGGTGCGTTCGAAATCGCAGTCGATGTCGTAACGGGCCACCGCCTCCTCGATGGCGTCCAGGTTGCGGCTGCCGAGTTCCTCCAGCTTCGCCAGTTCCCCGGGCCAGCGGGACAGTCCGTTGGATAGCCCGTGGGTGAGGGAGGCGGCGCAGAATCCGCCGTTGCGGCCGGAGGCGGCCCAGCCCGCCTCCTGGCCCTCGATGAGTACGACGTCCCGGTCGGGGTCACGCTCCTTGGCCAGCAGCGCGGTCCACAGGCCGCTGTAGCCGCCACCCACGACCAGCAGGTCGCAGCTCTCGTCACCGGTGAGGGCGGGCTGCGGGGCGGGTTTGCCCGGGTCGTCCAGCCAGTACGACCGGGGAAGCGCTTCGGAAAGGGACTGTGCAGCGGTACGCATGGCGCCTGGGGCCATGGTTTCCAACTCCTTCAGGAATTGCAGACGTACTGGTTCAGCTGTGCTGGGACTTCTTCCGCCGGCTGGTGACGATCTGACCGGTCAGGACCACCAGCACCGCGATGACGAACATGGCCGTGCCGATGACGTTGATCTGCACCGGAGTACCGCGCTGGGCGGAGCCCCACACGAACATGGGGAAGGTGACGGTGTTGCCCGAGTTGAAGTTCGTGATGATGAAGTCGTCGAAGGACAGCGCGAAGGACAGCAGCGCACCGGCGGCGATGCCGGGAGCGGCGATCGGCAGGGTCACCCGTAGGAAGGTCTGGAGCGGGCCGGCGTACAGGTCGCGGGCCGCCTCCTCCAGCCTCGGGTCCATGGAGAGCACGCGCGCCTTCACCGCGGCCACCACGAAACTGAGGCAGAACATGATGTGGGCGATCAGGATGGTCCAAAAGCCCAGCTTGACGCCCATGTTCAGGAAGAGCGCGAGCAGCGAAGCCGCCATCACGATCTCCGGCATGGCCATGGGCAGGAAGATCAGGGAGTTGACCGCCCCGCGCGCCCTGAAGCGGTAACGCACCAAGGCGAAGGCGATCATCGCGCCGAGCACGGTCGCTCCGAGAGTGGCCCAGAAGGCGATCTGGAGGGACAGCGAGAGCGAGCCGCACAGGTCGGCGACGCCACACGGGTCCTTCCAGGCGTCCAGCGAGAACTCCTGCCAGGTGTAGTTGAAGCGCCCGGTGGGGTTGTTGAAGGAGAACACCGTCACGACGACGTTCGGCAGGATCAGGTACGCGAGCGTGATGAGGCCCGCGATGACGACCAGGTTGCGGCGTAGCCAGTGCACGCCGGTGGAGATCGCACTCATCAGACCAGGTCCTCCGTTCCTGCCCGGCGGATATATACGGTCACCATGATCAGCACGATGGCCATCAGGATGAAGGAAAGCGCGGCGGCCGTCGGGTAGTCGAGGATCCGCAGGTACTGCGATTGGATGACGCTGCCGATCATCCGGGTGTCCGTGGAGCCCAGCAGCTCGGCGTTCACGTAGTCACCGCTCGCGGGGATGAAGGTGAGCAGGGTCCCGGAGACCACACCGGGCATCGAGAGCGGGAAGGTGACCTTGCGGAAGGTGGTGATCGGCTTCGCGTACAGGTCACCGGCGGCCTCGTGGAGCCGGGTGTCTATCCGTTCCAGGGAGGTGTACAGCGGAAGGATCATGAACGGGAGGAAGTTGTACGTCAGACCGGTGACCACCGCGAGCGGCGTGGCCAACACCCGGTTGCCCTCGGTCATGCCGATCCAGCTGGTGACGTCGAGGACGTGGAGGGTGTTGAGCACCTCCACCACCGGCCCGCCGTCCGCAAGGATCGTCTTCCAGGCCAGGGTTCGGATCAGGAAGCTGGTGAAGAACGGCGCGATGACCAGGATCAGCAGCAGGTTCCGCCAGCGACCGGCCTTGAAGGCGATCAGGTAGGCCAGCGGGTAGCCGAGAAGCAGGCACAACAAGGTGGCGGTGCCCGCGTAGAGGAGCGAGCGCAGGAACTGCGGGTAGTACTCGGTCAGCGCGTCCCAGTAGGTCTGGAAGTGCCAGGTGACCTTGAAGCCCTCTTCGAGGGAACCGGTCTGCACCGAAGTGGAGGCCTGGTAGATCATCGGCAGCACGAAGAAGACCAGCAGCCACAGGATGCCGGGCAGCAACAGCCAGTAGGGCACCAAACGGCGCCGTACGGACGGACGGTGCACCACCGGTTGTTCGGCGGGGACCGTGGGCGCGGGAGTTTCGGTCAGGGTCATGCGTCCACCTCGACGCTCTCCACGCCGGCGTCGATGTCCTGGGCCGCGTCGAGTCCGAAGGTGTGCGCCGGGTTCCAGTGCAGGACGACTTCGGCGCCCGGCCTGAGCCGGACGTCCCGCTCGACGTTCTGTACGTACACCTCCAGTTCCTCGCAGACGGGGCTGTCCACGACGAACTGGGTGGAGACGCCGATGAAGGAGGATGCGGCGATCCGGCCGGTGACCCGGTTGCGGCCCGTGGGGATGGTGTCCGCGTCCTCGACGTGGACCAGGGAGATCTTCTCCGGACGCACACCGACCAGCAGGTCGCCGCCGGCCCGCGGCGTGGTGGAGCAGCGCTCTGCCGGCAGGCTGAGCTTGGTGCCGGCGGAGGTGACCTGCACCTCACCGCCGGCGGCCTGCTCAACGGTGGCCTGGATGAGGTTGGAGGTCCCCAGGAAGTTGGCGACGAACGTGGTGCGCGGGTTCTCGTACAGCTCGGCCGGCGCACCCAACTGCTCGACCCGGCCGCCGTTCATCACCGCGACCGTGTCGGCCATGGTCATGGCCTCCTCCTGGTCGTGGGTGACGTGCACGAAGGTGATGCCCACCTCGGTCTGGATCCGTTTGAGCTCCAGCTGCATCTGGCGGCGCAGCTTGAGGTCGAGCGCGCCGAGCGGTTCGTCGAGGAGGAGCACCTGAGGGTGGTTGATCAGCGCACGGGCCACGGCCACACGCTGCTGCTGGCCGCCGGAGAGCTGATGCGGTTTGCGTCGGGCGAACTGGCCGAGTTCGACGAGTTCGAGCATCTCGTCCACCTGCTTCTTCACCGACTTCACGCCGCGCCGACGCAGGCCGAAGGAGACGTTCTCGAAGATGTCGAGGTGGGGGAAGAGCGCGTAGCTCTGGAAGACGGTGTTGACGGGCCTCTTGTACGGCGGCAGGCCGGTGACCTCGCGGTCGCCCAGGTGGACGGTACCGGTGCTGGGGTCCTCCAGTCCGGCGATCATGCGCAGGGTCGTGGTCTTGCCGCAGCCGGAAGCGCCGAGCAACGCGAAGAAGGAGCCCTGCGGAATGGTCAGGTCCAGCGGGTGGACGGCGGTGAAGGAGCCGTAGTGCTTGCTGATCCCGGTGAGGCGGACATCGCCGCCCGCGGTCTTTTCAGTCATGGTCGCGGCCTTGGGTGGTGAGGGGGCGGGAGGGGGCGCGGGGTTCGGTGCCGGTCAGGCGCCGATGAGCTTGGCGAACTTCTCCTCGTACGCCGTCTCTTCCTCGCTGCTGAGCGAGCGGAAGGCATGCGACTTCGCCGCCATGGCCTTGTCCGGGAGGATCAGGGTGTTGTTGGCGAGCTCCGGATCGATCTTGGCGAGCTCGTCCTTGACCCCTTCGACGGGGCACACGTAGTTGATGTAGGCGGCCAGCTGGGCGGCGACCGGCGGCTCGTAGTAGTAGTCGATGAGCTGCTCGGCGTTGCTCTTGTGCCGGGCGCCCGCGGGGACCAGCAGGTTGTCGCTGGAGGTGATGTAGCCGGCCGGCGGGATCGCGAACCTGATGTTCGGGTTGTCGGCCTGGAGTTGGATGACGTCGCCGGCCCAGGCCAGGCAGGCGGCGAGGTCGCCCTTGTTCAGGTCGGCGGTGTAGTCGTTGCCGGTGAAGCGCCGGATCTGCTTTCGGTCCACGCCCTTCTGCAACCGCCCCAGCGCGGCGTCGAAGTCGGCGTCGGTGAACTCGCCGGGGTTCTTGCCCTGGTCGATAAGGGTCATGCCGACGGTGTCGCGCATCTCGGTGAGGAAGCCGACCCGGCCCTTGAGTGAGGGGTCGTCCAGCAGTTGGGTGACCGAGTCGACCTTCTTTCCGCGGGTGGCCTTGACGTTGTACGCGATGACCGTGGAGATGCCGGTCCACGGGTACGTGTAGGCCCGGCCGGGGTCCCAGTCGGGGGTCCGGAACTGTGCGGAGAGGTTGGCGAAGGCGTGCGGCAGGCGGGCGGCGTCCAGCTTCTGCGCCCAGCCGAGGCGGATCATGCGGGCGGCGAGCCAGTCGGTGACGACGATCAGGTCCCGGCCGGTGTCCTGGCCGGCGGCGAGTTGGGGACGGATCTTGCCGAAGAACTCGACGTTGTCGTTGATGTCCTCGGTGTACTTGACCTTGATGCCGGTGCGCTTGGAGAAGTCGGCCAGGGTGGGGCGGCTCTTCTCGTCTTCGCTGATGTCCATGTACTCGGTCCAGTTGGAGAAGTTGATCACCTTCTCCCGGGCCGAGTGGTCATCCGAGGCCGTGGCCGCGTCGCCCTCCCGCTTGGCTGGCGGGATTCCGCAGGAGGTGAGCGCGGCGAGACCGCCGAGGGTCAGCGCCCCGACTCCGGAAGCCCGCAACAGCGAGCGCCGGGTCATGGCGCCGCGACCGCTCTCCAGGCTGCGTCGCATCGCGGCGAGTTGGGGCGCCGAGAGGCGTTCGGGCTCGTACTGGTCCATGCGCTGTGCCCTTTCGGGAGTGTCGTGTCCGTGTCCGCTGGTCGGGCGGATCGCCTATCGGTCCCCGAAGATCGTGCGGTGCCAGTCCTTCGCGGCGACCGCGGTGTTGTCGTACATGACGTGCTTGATCTGCGTGTACTCCTCGAAGGAGTAGGCAGACATGTCCTTTCCGAAGCCGCTGGCCTTGTAGCCGCCGTGCGGCATCTCGCTGATGATCGGGATGTGGTCGTTGACCCAGACACAGCCGGCCTTCATCTCCCGGGTGGCGCGGGAGGCCCGGTAGACGTCCCGGCTCCAGGCGGACGCGGCCAGTCCGTAGGGGGTGTCGTTGGCCAGCTCCAGGCCCTCGTCGTCCCCGTCGAAGGGCAGGACCACCAGGACCGGCCCGAAGATCTCTGCCTGGACGACCTCGCTGTCCTGCGGGGCGTCCACGATGAGGGTGGGGCGGTAGTAGGCGCCACCGGCGAGCGGGCCGCCGGGGATCTCGCCGCCGGTGACGACGGTGGCGTAGCCGCGGGCCCGCTCCACGAAGCCCGCGACCCGGTCGCGCTGCGCGTGGGAGACCAGTGGTCCGAGGTCGGTGGCCGGTTCGAAGGGGTCTCCCAGACGGACGGTTTCCATCAGCTCGGCCACCCTGGCGACGAAGGCCTCGTACACGGGGCGCTGCACGTAGGCGCGGGTGGCGGCGGTGCAGTCCTGTCCGGTGTTGATGAGGGAGGCGGCGACCGCGCCGTGCGCGGCGGCCTCCAGGTCGGCGTCGTCGAAGACGAGGAAGGGGGCCTTGCCGCCGAGTTCGAGGTGGAGCCGCTTGACCGTGGCGGTGGCGATCTCCGCAACCCGCTTGCCCACCGCGGTGGAGCCGGTGAAGGAGGTCATGACCACGTCCGGGTGCCCGACGAGGTGCTCGCCCGCCACCCGGCCGGCACCGGTGACGATGTTGATCACGCCGTCCGGAATGCCCGCCTCCTGGGCCGCCTGCGCAAACATCAGCGAGGTCAGCGGGGTCAGCTCGGCAGGCTTGAGCACGATGGTGTTGCCGGCGGCGATGGCCGGCAGGACCTTCCACGCGGCCATTTGCAGCGGGTAGTTCCAGGGCGCGATGGAGCCGATCACGCCGATGGCCTCACGGCGCACGTACGAGGTGTGGTCGCCGGAGTACTCACCGGCCGCCTGACCCTGGAGGTGGCGTGCGGCACCCGCGAAGAAGGCCGTGTTGTCGATGGTGCCTGGTACGTCGAACTCGGTGCTGAGCTTGATCGGCTTGCCGCACTGAAGAGACTCGGCGTACGCGAAGTCCTCGGCCTGCTCGGCGAGCACCGCGGCGAAGCGGTGCAGTGCGTCGGAGCGCTCGCCCGGGGTGGCACCCGACCAGGCCGGGAAGGCCGCTTTGGCCGCGGCGACGGCCTCGTCCACATCCGCCGTGGAGGCGAGTTCGTAGGTCAGCACCTCGTCGCCGGTGGCCGGGTCGACCACGGTGTGTGACTCGCCCGAGTTCCCCGGCCGCAGACGCCCACCGATGTACTGCGCACCGTCTGCGAAGCGGTCCTTTACCTGGAAGCGGTTGCCCATCGCGCTCTCCGTAGCTCAAGCTCGAATTGAGTGCCGATCCTGACAGAGGAGATGCCCCCCGCCAAGTGATTCCGTTGTTGCCTTTTGATTACGCGACGGAATCGG
The DNA here is from genome assembly GCF_042869595.1 of Streptomyces sp. NPDC006879. Lineage (NCBI taxonomy): Bacteria > Bacillati > Actinomycetota > Actinomycetes > Kitasatosporales > Streptomycetaceae > Streptomyces > Streptomyces sp. NPDC006879. Next base: position 104,141 of record NZ_JBIAGC010000012.1, on the reverse strand, counting down.
TCGACCATGTGTCGCATCCGACCCTAAATCCCGTACGGAGTGTCAGTGGTTCTTGCCACACTCGCGTGCATGGAACGGTCCGCAGAACTGATCGAACGGCTCAGCCATGGGGCGAGCGTGAAGTACCTGCACTTCTGGGGCCACCGTCCCCGGCCGGACGGAAGGCTCGGGGCCAGCTGCCTCAGCCAGTGGTGGCCATCCCCGTTCACCGTCGGTGACGTCCGGTACGCCACCGCCGAGCACTGGATGATGGCCGCCAAGGCCCGCCTCTTCGAGGACGCACGGGCCGAGCGGATGGCGCTGGAAGCCGCGCACCCGGCACAGGCCCAGCGGGCCGGTCGCCTGGTGCGCGGCTTCGACGAGTCGATATGGCGGCGCGAGCGGTACGCGCTGGTCGTCCAGGGCAACGTCCACAAGTTCGGCTCCGACGCGAACCTGCGGGCCTTCCTGCTCTCCACCGGCTCCCGGGTGCTGGTGGAGGCAAGCCCCAGGGACCGCATCTGGGGCATCGGCCTGTCGAGCACGGACGAGAGGGCCCACGATCCGGCCCGCTGGCGCGGACTGAACCTGCTCGGCTTCGCCCTCATGGGCGCCCGCGAGCAGCTGCGGGCGGCGGCCTGAGGCCGTGGAGCGCGAGGATGGCGCCCCAGCCGTGCGGTGAAGCCCTCAGTCGGCGGTGCGGCCGGCGGTCCAGGAGACGTGGAAGAGGTCATCTGGGCGGGGCGCCGCAGGCGGTGGCCCGTCATCCGTACCACCGCCCCGCCCCGCGTAGCCGATGCCCACGACGACCAACACCAACATCACTGCGCCCAGGAGGAAGCCGAGCGCACCGAGGATGATCCCGGCCAGCGCCTGTCCCGGATTGCTGGCGGCTGCGCGTCTGACCCTGGCCCTGGCCAGGACTCCGCACACGACTGCGGCGATCCCCAGGGCCACGGCCCCGACACCGGTGCAGAAGCTGCACGTCGAGAGGATGCCGAGTACCAGGGCCGCGGTGCCGAGGCCGTTGCCCGGATGGTTGTGGTACCCCGCGGATTTCGCCGGTGGATGCCCACCGCCCGGGACGTAGGGGGGCGCGGCGAACGCGCCGAAGTCCCCCGACGGAGAGGGGGCACGGGTCAAAGGGTGGTGAGGGGCGCGGCCCGGGTCTCCGCCGAGCTGCGGCGCGCGACGCTCGGGCGGCTCCCACGGATCGCGGTCCCGCGCACCCGGGGAGGCCGGATCCGGACCTCCCGGACGCCCCTTCTCTGACATGTCCCCGCCCCCTGTTCGTACGGGTCATGCTACGGCCCGCGGCAACCCCCTTGGCGGGATGCCTACGATGAACGCCACTCGACTCGCCTGCGCCGTACCGGAGGACCCATGACCGACCAGCAGCCCCCGCACCCCCTGCAGCCCTTCATCGCAGGGCTGCCCAAGGCGGAACTGCACGTGCACCACGTCGGCTCGGCCTCGCCCAGGATCGTCGCCGAACTCGCCGCCCGCCACCCCGACTCGAAGGTCCCCACCGACCCCGAAGCACTCGCGGACTACTTCACCTTCACCGACTTCGCCCACTTCATCGAGGTCTACCTGTCGGTGGTGGACCTGGTCCGTACTCCGCAGGACGTCCGCCTGTTGACCTACGAGGTCGCCCGTGACATGGCCCGGCAGAACATCCGCTACGCCGAGCTGACCATCACCCCCTTCAGCTCCACCCGTCGAGGCATCGACGAGGTCGCCTTCATGGACGCCATCGAGGACGCCCGCAAGGCCGCCGAGGCCGAGCTCGGGGTGGTACTGCGGTGGTGCTTCGACATCCCGGGCGAGGCCGGGCTGGAGGCCGCGGCCGAAACCGCGCGGCTGGCGGTGGACCTGCGTCCCGAGGGCCTGGTGTCCTTCGGGCTCGGGGGCCCCGAGGTAGGAGTACCGCGTCCGCAGTTCAAGCCGTACTTCGACCGGGCCATCGCCGCCGGACTGCACAGCGTGCCGCACGCCGGCGAGACGACCGGGCCGCAGACCATCTGGGACGCGCTCAACGATCTCGGAGCCGAGCGCGTCGGCCACGGAACCAGCGCGACCAAGGACCCGCGGCTGCTGGCTCACCTGGCGGAGCACCGGATCGCCCTGGAGGTCTGCCCGACTTCCAACATCGCCACCCGCGCGGTCACCGACCTCAACGAGCACCCCGTCAAGGAGATGATGGCTGCCGGTGTGCTGGTCACCATCAACAGTGACGACCCGCCCATGTTCGGCAGTGACCTCAACAACGAGTACGCGGTGGCCGCGCGACTGCTGGAACTGGACGAGCTCGGGCTGGCGGCGCTGGCCAAGAACGCCGTGGAGGCATCCTTCCTCGATCCGGCCGGCAAGTCCCTGCTGGCGGCGGAGATCGACACGTACACGCGGGCGTGGCTGCGCGGCTGACCGGCCACCACAATGGCGGCATGCACACAGACCCCGCCGTACTCGACCCCGCCGCCGTCGGCTCCGAGCGCCGCCTTCAGGTCGTCGGCCACCGCGGTGACCCCTACCGGGCCCGGGAGAACACGCTGGCCTCGCTGCGCAACGCCTTCGCCCAGGGCGCGGACGCCGTGGAGATCGACGTCCGTTTGACCACCGACAAGGTGCCGGTGCTGCTCCACGACGACAACCTCAGCCGGCTCTGGGGAAAGGAGCGCTCGCTCTACGGGCTGTCGGCGCGGGACGTTCGCGACCTGACGGGCGGGCAGGTGCCGACGCTGCACGAGGCGTTGGAAGCCTGCCCCGGCCGCTTCATGATCGATCTTCCCGGCGCGACGGCCTCGACCGCCGCGGCCGTGGTGGACACGGTGCAGGCCTGCGGAGCCGATCAGCGTGTCTGCTACTGCGCGGGCGCGAACACCATGCTCGCGGTCCGCGCCGCCGATCCGACCGCCGAGATCGCCCTCACCTGGACGACCTCATGTCCGCCTCGACGGTCGCTCCTCAGCGCGCTTGCCCCGCGCTGGCTCAACTACCGCTTCGGCCTGATCAGTCGGGAACTGGTGCACCAGACGCACGCGGAAGGACTGCTGGTTTCGGCCTGGACCGCGGACACCCGACGCACCATGCGCGCACTGTTGGCCGCCGGCGTCGACTCGGTGACCACCAACCGGGTGACGGCTCTGGTCAAGGAGCGGGATGCGGTACGGGGCGGTCGAGGCGGATGAGCCCCCGCCCCGGGCCGGGAGCACCGGACGTCACAGGCCGACGATCGCGTTCCACTCCTTGGCGAGCGTGGCGCGTTCTGCGGCGGTGATGTCCCGGGCGGTGGCCAGCCGGCGGCGCATGTCGTCGTCGGGGAAGATCAGCGGATCCTCGGCCAGTGCGGCGGTCTCCTCGTCCCCGGAGGAGGCCAGGACGTCTCGGGCGGCCGGCACGGGGCAGACGTAGTTGACCCAGGAGGCGAGTTCCGCGGCGATCTCCGGATCGTAGTAGTGGTCGATGAGCCGTTCCGCGTTGGACTTGTGTCTGGCGAGGTTGGGGATCATCAGGCTCTCCGCCCACAGCTCCCCGCCCTCCTCTGGCACCACGAACTCGATGTCGGGGTTGTCCGCCTGGAGTTGGACCACGTCACCGGAGTAGGCCTGGCAGGCCAGCACGTCGCCGGTCGAGAGGTCCTTGATGTAGTCGTTGCCGGTGAAACGCCGGATGTGCTTCTTGGCCACCATGCGTCGCACCTGGTCGCAGACGCGGTGGAAGTCGTCCTCGGTCCAGCGGGTCACGTCCGTCCCGTTGCCCTGCATCAACAGGGCGAAGGCCTCGTCCAGCCCGGAGAGCAGAGTGACCTTGCCGGCGAGTTCGGGCCGCCACAGGTCCGCCGTGGACTTCAGTTCTCGGCCCAGCTTCTTGCGGTTGTAGGCGATGCCGGTGATCCCGCACTGCCAGGGCACGCTCTGGCGGCGGCCCTGGTCGAAGGCCGGCCGCAACAGCTGCGGGTCGAGGTAGCGGGCCACGTTCGGTTGACCCTGACGGTCCATGCTCTGCACCCAGCCGAGCCGGATGAAGCGGGCGGCCATCCAGTCGCTGACCACGATGAGATCCCGACCAGTCTCCTGGCGGTTCATCAGGGCGGGACTGACCTTGCCGAAGAACTCGTCGTTGTCGTTGATGTCCTCGGTGTAGCGGACCTTGACTCCGGTCCGCTCGGTGAAGGCTGCGAGAGTCGGACGCTTCGTCTCGTCTTCCTCGTCGGTATCGATGTAGAGGGGCCAGTTGGCGAAGTCCACCACGGGCTCACCGGCGGAACGGTCCCGGGCGCTGCGACTGCCCTGTTCCACGTAGGCGGCGGGGACACCGCAGCCGGTGAGGGTGGCGACCATGCTCACCGCGCCGAGTCCGCCGAGTCCGCGCAGCGCCGCACGCCGGGAGATCCCCCGGGGGTTACCGAGTTCAGGCATGGCCCCAAGACTGGGCGCAAGGGCCGGGGCGGACAATAGACAGAGTGTCTACCGCCCGCCCCGGGGACCGCTCAACTCAGCACCGGAACCGGCGCCATCGTCACCGCGGGTCGCGTCAGCCCAGCGAGGTCATGACGTGCTTGATCCGGGTGTAGTCCTCGAACCCGTAGGCGGAGAGGTCCTTGCCGTAGCCGGACTTCTTGTACCCGCCGTGCGGCATCTCGGCGACCAGCGGAATGTGGGTGTTGATCCACACGCAGCCGAAGTCGAGGTTCTTGGACATCCGCATCGCCCGGGCGTGGTCCTTGGTCCACACCGAGGAGGCCAGGGCGTACTCCACGCCGTTGGCGTACGCGAGGGCCTGGGCCTCGTCGGCGAAGGACTGCACGGTGATGACCGGACCGAAGACCTCGTGCTGGATGATCTCGTCGTCCTGCTTGAGGCCGGACACGACGGTCGGAGCGTAGAAGTAGCCCTTCTCGCCTACCTGGTGACCACCGGCCTCGACCTTGGCGTGGGCGGGGAGGCGCTCGATGAAGCCCGCGACCTGCTGGAGCTGGTTGGGGTTGTTCAGCGGGCCGTACAGCACGTCCTCGTCGTCCGGCTGGCCGGTCTTGGTGTCCGTTGCGGCCTTGGCTAGGGCTGCGACGAACTCGTCGTGCACCGACTCGTGGACGAGCACCCGGGTTGCCGCCGTGCAGTCCTGACCGGCGTTGAAGTAGCCCGCGACCGCGATGTCCTCGACGGCCTTGGCGATGTCGGCGTCCTCGAAGACCACGACCGGCGCCTTGCCGCCGAGCTCCAGGTGGACGCGCTTGACGTCCTTCGCGGCGCTCTCGGCGACCTGCATGCCGGCGCGTACCGAACCGGTGATGGAGGCCATCGCCGGAACTTCGTGTTCGACCATGGCCCGGCCGGTCTCACGGTCACCGCAGATGACGTTGAAGACGCCCTTGGGCAGGACCGAGTCGATGATCTCGGCCATCAGCACGGTGGAGGCGGGGGTGGTGTCGGACGGCTTGAGCACCACGGTGTTACCGGCCGCGATGGCCGGCGCGAACTTCCACACGGCCATCATCATGGGGTAGTTCCAGGGTGCGACCTGGGCACACACTCCGACCGGCTCGCGGCGGACGATCGAGGTCATGTTCTCCATGTACTCGCCGGCCGAGCGGCCTTCGAGCAGCCGGGCGGCACCGGCGAAGAAGCGGATCTGGTCGACCATGGGCGGCAGCTCTTCGCTGGCCGTCAGACCGAGGGGCTTACCGGTGTTCTCGGACTCCGCGGCGACGAGCTCGTCGGCGCGGGCCTCGAAGGCGTCGGCGATCTTCAGCAGGGCCTTCTGGCGGTCCGCGGGGGTGGTGTCCCGCCAGCCCGGGAACGCGGCAGCGGCGGCGGCCATGGCGGCGTCGACGTCCGCCTGGCCGGACAGCGGGGCGGTGGCGTACACCTCTCCGGTAGCGGGGTTGACCACCTCGGTGGTCCGCCCGTCGGCCGCGTCCTTGAACTCTCCGCCGATGTAGTTGCGCAGACGACGCAGTTCGGTGGTCACTACAGCCACTCTCCTGATCAGTGTCCAATGAGTGAGACGACGCCCCAGCCTAGTCGGTTTGGTGACGCTTTCGACAGAGCCACCCAGGCTCAACTACGAAATCAGTGAGATTCGAACCCCACAACAACGAAATTCATCGATTCTGTCTTGCGGAACTATCGAGTCCTCGTGCAGAGTGTGCTCGTGGTCAGTCGAAACGCAGATTCCAGGCACAGGCAGACATCACCCGCGACGTCCCCGTCGATCGATGCTGTGTCGCTGGCGATCATCGAGCAACTGCAAGAGGACGGACGTCGTCCGTACGCGGCGATCGGCAAGGCCGTCGGCCTGTCGGAAGCAGCCGTGCGTCAGCGCGTGCAGAAACTGCTCGACCAGGGCGTCATGCAGATCGTCGCCGTCACCGACCCGCTCACCGTGGGTCTACGGCGCCAGGCGATGGTCGGCATCAACGTCGAGGGCGACCTCGACGTCGTGGCGGACGCGCTGACCGCGATGGCCGAGTGCGAGTACGTGGTGATGACCGCGGGCTCCTTCGACCTCATGGTGGAGATCGTCTGCGAGGACGACGACCACTTGCTGGAAACGATCAACAAGCGGATCCGCACGCTCCCCGGCGTGCGCTCCACCGAAAGCTTCGTCTACCTGAAGCTGAAGAAGCAGACCTACATGTGGGGAACCCGATAACCGTGACCCAGGACCTGTCCAAGACCGCGTACGACCACCTGTGGATGCACTTCACCCGCATGTCCTCGTACGAGAACTCCCCCGTGCCCACCATCGTCCGCGGTGAGGGCACCTACATCTACGACGACAAGGGCAAGCGCTACCTGGACGGTCTCGCCGGCCTGTTCGTGGTCAACGCCGGACACGGCCGCAAGGAGCTGGCCGAGGTCGCCTACAGGCAGGCCCAGGAACTCGCGTTCTTCCCCGTCTGGTCGTACGCCCACCCCAAGGCCGTGGAACTGGCCGAGCGACTCGCCCAGTACGCGCCCGGGGACCTCAACAAGGTCTTCTTCACCACCGGCGGCGGCGAGGCCGTCGAGACCGCCTGGAAGCTGGCCAAGCAGTACTTCAAGCTCAAGGGCCAGCCGACCAAGTACAAGGTCATCTCCCGCGCGGTCGCCTACCACGGCACCCCGCAGGGCGCCCTCTCCATCACCGGCCTGCCGGCCCTCAAGGCCCCCTTCGAGCCGCTGGTACCGGGCGCCCACAAGGTCCCCAACACCAACATCTACCGGGCTCCGCTGTTCGGTGACGACCCGGAGGCCTTCGGCCGCTGGGCCGCCGACCAGATCGAGCAGCAGATCCTCTTCGAGGGCCCCGACACCGTCGCCGCGGTCTTCCTGGAGCCGGTCCAGAACGCCGGTGGCTGCTTCCCGCCGCCGCCCGGCTACTTCCAGCGGGTCCGCGAGATCTGCGACCAGTACGACGTGTTGCTCGTCTCCGACGAGGTTATCTGCGCCTTCGGTCGACTCGGCACCATGTTCGCCTGCGACAAGTTCGGCTACGTACCGGACATGATCACCTGCGCCAAGGGCATGACCTCGGGCTACTCCCCGATCGGCGCCTGCATCATCTCGGACCGACTCGCGGAGCCGTTCTACAAGGGCGAGAACACCTTCCTGCACGGCTACACCTTCGGTGGACACCCGGTCTCCTCCGCGGTGGCGCTCGCCAACCTCGACATCTTCGACAAGGAAGGCCTCAACCAGCACGTCCTGGACAACGAGGGCGCCTTCTTCTCAACCCTGCAGAAGCTGCACGACCTGCCGATCGTCGGCGACGTCCGCGGCAACGGCTTCTTCTACGGCATCGAGCTGGTCAAGGACAAGGTCACCAAGGAGTCCTTCACGGACGAGGAGACCGAGCGGGTGCTCTACGGCTTCCTGTCCAAGGCCCTCTTCGAGGCCGGCCTGTACTGCCGCGCCGACGACCGTGGCGACCCGGTCATCCAGCTGGCGCCGCCGCTGATCGCGGACCAGTCCACCTTCGACGAGATCGAGGCGATCCTCCGCTCGGTCCTGACGGAGGCCTGGACCAAGCTCTGACGGCCCGAAGCCCACTTCGGCCAGACGAGCCCGGCGCCACCCCTTCGATGTTGCGGATCGAAGGGGTGGCGCCGACGCTTCGGGACGCCGCGGCCCCCGGAGCACCATGACGGCACCCCTCACCGCCGTCATCCCACCGGCCCGGATTCGCCCGTTCGAGTGAGAACGAGCGGGTCCGGGCCGTGTGCCGTCCACCCACCAACCGGCTCGCTCCTTACGGTGCCCACCAGTGACCGATCGGACTTCCACCTCGTTCCCCCAGAAGGGGGAGCCAGGTAGCCAAGCCGATCCGAAGTCAATGTGAACCGAGGTGTACGCCATGGTGTCCCCGCCGGACAACGACGTGCTGTGGGCACGCTCCCTGCACTACTCGCACCGCACCACACCCGCGCTCACCGGCATGTCGATCAATGCCCGCGCGGGCGAGATCCTCGCCGTTGTCGGCCCCCGCGGCAGCGGCAAGACCACCCTGCTGCGCTGCCTGTCCGGCCAACTCCTCCCCGACCAGGGCGAGGTGTGGTTCAACAGCCTTCCCGTGCACTCCATGAACGCCCTCTCCAGGGAACGGCTGCGCCGAGACCGCTTCGGCTGGATCGGCTCCGAACCACACCTGGTCCCGGAACTGAACGTCTGGGAAAACGCGGCGCTGCCCTTGCTCCTGTCCGGCACCACCCACCGCAAGGCACGGCGCATCGCCGGCGCATGGCTGGACCGCCTCGACATCGGCGCCCTCGCCCGCCGGCGGCCCCAGTCCCTGACCCAGGCGGACCGCCAACGCGTGTCGCTGGCCCGCGCCCTGGCCCCGCTACCCGCGGTGATCTTCGCCGACGAACCGACCGCCCCCCTACACCGGGCCGACGGCGCCCAACTGCTGCGCACCCTCACCACAGCTGCCCGTTCACACTCCATCACGGTGATCCTCAGCAGCCACGAGGAAGAAGCGACCTCCCAAGCCGACCGCACCGTGCAGGTGGTGGACGGACATCGAGCCGGGCCCCCGAGCGGACAGCCCGGCGAACTGGAAGGTCAGGCCGCGTGCTCGCTCTCCGTCTGACCCGCGGCTCCCGCCCCCCGGTGCAGATGCGCCGACTCCTGGTGGCCACCGCCTCGACGAGCGTGGCCCTCCTGCTGCTGCACACCCTGGTACAGGCCTCCGTCGGCACGGTCGGATCTCCGCTCCGGCTGCTGTGGTGCCTCGTCCCGCTGGCCGCCTCCGTTCACCTCGCCGTGGCCGTGGCCCGTACCGACCCCGCGAACAAGCCCCGCAGTGGACTCTCGGCGGTGGGTCTGGGCCCCGTACGACTCACCCTGATCACCGCCCTGTCCACCGCCATGACCTGCGCGGTGGGCGCCGTCATCGCACTCGTGCTCTTCCTCCACCTGCGGAACGGCATCCTCGGACTGCCCTTCGCCGGCGCCGCCGCCGGCGAACTCCGCGCCGCGGACCCCCTGCCCGTCCCCGGCCTTCTCACCCTGCTCACCCTGCAACCCGTGGCCTCAGCGGCGGCTGCCGCCCTGGCACTGCGCCCGCGCGAGGGCCCGCCCTGGCGACACCGCGAGACCCTGCCCTGGGGCGTGGCGCTCCTCGGCACCGGTCTGGCGGCGGGCGCGTACGCGGGCGACGGCCCCACGGGGATCCTCGCTGGTTGGACCCTGACCGCAGTGGGCCTCGCCCTGGCGGGGCCCGGCCTCACCCACGTCTGCGGACAGCTCCTACAGTCCGCCCAGCCCGGTCCCCTGCGGCTCCTCGCGGGCCGGGCCCTCCAGGAGGAGGCGCTCCGCATCGGCCGCCCCCTCGGAGTGCTCAGCGCCGTACTCGCCGGGCTCCTCACGCCCCTGACCGTGTACGGGCCCTCCGCCACCCCCGAACCACTGGGCACGATGACCGGACCTGCGGTAGCCCTGGTGGTGGCCTGCTGCGCGGCGGCCCTGCTGATCGCCGCGGCCGAATCACGACAGCAACGGGCCCCTACGTCCACCGCCCTGCTGGACCTCGGCACTCCCCGCGCGCTCCTGCGCAGCGCGGTCACGGTCCGTGCGGCAGCGCTGCTGACCGTGTTCATCCCGCTCACCTGGGCGGTGTCCCTCCTCACAGCCCTGCCGCTGACCGGGGGCTAAGCGCCGGGGCGCCGCTATCGTGGCCCGATGTTCCACGCAGCCCACCGCCACGCCGACCACGAAATCGAGACGCTGGCCGAGTTCGACCAGGTCATTGCCGCCGGAACACTGAGCGGGCTCCGCATCCAGTCGGTGAACCTACGAGAGCGCACCTTCGCGTTGCTCGCCACCGACGCCTCCCACGCGGTCTTCCTGGGCTGCCCGATGGAGCCGGACGCCGCCGCGAAGGTGCGCGGGGACGGCGCCCTGGTCTTCCCTCCGGTGCCGGACCTGCCGTTCAACCCCTACCGGGGACTGCTCTACACGGCTACCGAACTCTTCGCGGGCCTCGGCGACGGCTACGAAGCCACCCTGGACCATCTCACCCACCGGTGGTTCCAGGAGACCAGGACCGACCGCGACGTCCTCGCCTCGCTGCTCCGCTCGATCCACGACGACGCGGTGTCCGACGCCCTGGACGAACTCCTGCTCGAATCTCAGGTGGTCGGAGTCATGGGCGGCCATGCGGCGCCCCGCGGCAGCACCGCTTACGAGGGCGCAGCCCGACTCGGGCGGGCCCTGGCCCGAGCAGGACTGATGGTCGCCACCGGTGGCGGACCCGGCGCGATGGAAGCCGCCAACCTCGGCGCCTATCTGGCACCCCACGGCGAGGAAGCGCTGTTGGAGTCCCTGGAGTTGCTCGCCAAACACCCTTCCTTCACCCCCTCGGTGACCGACTGGGCGCGCGCCGCCTTCGAGGTACGCGAACGCTGGCCCGCCGGCGGCGACTCGGTGGGCGTCCCCACCTGGTTCTACGGACACGAGCCGCCGAACGCGTTCGCCCGGCACGTCGCGAAGTACTTTTCGAACGCCACCCGCGAGGACGGACTGCTCTCACGGTGCAACGCCGGTGTGGTCTTCCTCCCCGGCGCAGCCGGCACGGTGCAGGAGATGTTCGACAACACCACCCCCAACTACTACGAGTCCCGCGGTGAACCCACGCCCATGGTGCTCGTCGGCCGTGAGCACTGGACCACCCGACTGCCGGCCTGGCCGCTACTGAAGTCCATCGCGCGCGGACGCGCCCTGGAATCCAGGATCGCCCTGGTGGACTCCGTGGACGAAGTCCCCGGGACCCTGGCCACCCTGACGGGACGCCGGGCAGGCTGAGGAACCGCCCTGTCCCGCACCACCGCCGGCGGAACCGCTCAGCGGGAGGGCAGCAGGACGACCTCGGCCGGGTCGAAGACGATGCCGACCTCCGCACCGGACGCCGGCGCCTGCGTCAACGGCGCCTCGGCCTCCACTACCGGCGCGTGCGTCCCCGGACGCAGCCGCAGGGCGACATGCTGACCGCGGAAGGTCCTCGATTCGACGGTGCACCTGAGGCCATCGGCAGGCGCCACCAGGCGGATACCGTTGGGGCGGACCAAGAGTTGGCACTCCCCCTCTGCGGCGCCCGCCGGCACCCCGATCCTTCCCCAGGCGGTCTGGGCCGCCGATCCGGTGACCGTCGCCGGGACCACGTTGTCGAAGCCGAGGAACCGCGCCACGAAGGCCGAAGCGGGCCGCCGCCACACCTCGGTCGGCGTACCGACCTGAGCGATGCGGCCCTGCTGCATGACGACCACCCGGTCAGCCAGCGCGAAGGCCTCGCCCTGGTCGTGGGTGACGGCCAAGACCGTGGTGCCCAGCCGCGCGAAGAGCGAGCGCAACTCGACCACCAGCCGCTCCCGAAGCCCCCGGTCAAGTTGGCCCAGGGGCTCGTCCAACATCAACAGCCGGGGCGAGGGAGCGAGTGCCCTGGCCAGCGCCACCCGCTGCTGTTCGCCGCCGGACAGCGATGCGACAGCTCTCCGCTGAGCACCAGGCAGGCCCACCAGTTCCAGGAGTTCGGCCACCCGCCGGGTCCGTTCCCCCCGCTCGGCCCCGCGCATCCGCAGGCCGAACGCGACGTTGGCGCCCACATCCCGCTGTGGGAACAACTGGTGGTCCTGGAACATCAGCCCTACACCGCGCCGGTGGACCGGCACGGCCGCCTGGTCCACACCGCCCAGGCGGACCCGCCCGGCACACACCGGCTGAAGGCCGGCGACCACCCGCAGCAAGGTGGACTTCCCGCTGCCGCTGGGACCGAGGACGCAGACGACCTCGTGTTCGGCGACGGCGAGGTCCACGGCGTCGACGACCGCCCGTGCCCCGAAACGCACCGTGACCTCGTCCAGTTCGAGTAGCGCCATCAGAACTCTCCGGAGGTTCGGTCGGTGCGCAGCCGCTCCAGTACGAGCAGCGCCACTGCGCAGACCAACATGAGGATGGTGCTCAGGGCCATCGCCTGCCCGTAGTTGAGTTCACCGGCCCGCCCCAGGAGCCGCGCCACGGCCACCGGCAGGGTGGGGCGATCGGGTCGGGCGATGAACACGGTCGCCCCGAACTCGCCTAGCGAGACCGCGAAGGCGAAACCGGCGGCGATCAACAGAGCCCGCCACACCAGTGGCAGGTCCACCTCCCGCCAGGCCCGCAACGGGGAGGCGCCCAGCACGGCAGCCGCCTCGCGCAGCCGCCCGTCCACCGCACGCAGCACCGGCAGCATGGTCCGCACCACGAAAGGAACTCCGACCAGTGCCTGCGCAAGTGGGACGAGGATCCATGACGTTCGAAGGTCGAGGGGAGGCTCGTCCAAGGTGATCAGGAAACCGAAGCCCACCGTCACGGCGGACACCCCGAGCGGCAGCATCAACAGGGCGTCGAAACCACGCACCAGGCGTCCTGGCCTGCGTGTCAACGCCGCCGCGGCCAACCCCCCGATCAGCAGGGCGATGCCGGTGGCCGCCAGCGCGTACAGCAGGGAGTTGCCCACCGCCCGCAGCGGCGCCACCAGGAAGGTGCCCCCACCGGCGTCCGGGTCGGACAGCGCCCGGTAGAAGCCGAGACCGTAGCCGCCGGGTGCGTCGAGGGAGCGTTCCACCAGCACTCCCAGCGGCAACACGATCAGCAGGGCGATGCTCGACAGGACCGCGCCGAGAAGGCCCCACTGCGCGGGTCCCACCGGGCGCCTGGAGGTCTGCTCGGGGGCGACGAGCGTGAGCGCACTCTCCCGCCTGCGCACCGTCCAGGCATGGACGGCGAGGATGAGACCCACCGCGGCGAACTGCACCAGGGTCAGGACTGCGGCGGTGGGCAGGTCCAGCAGGTGCGCTGTCTGCCGGTACACCTCGACCTCCAGCGTGGCGAAGGCGGGCCCACCGAGGATCTGGACGACACCGAAGGAAGTGAAGGTGAAGAGGAAGACCATCAGCGCCGCCGCAGCCACGGCCGGGCCGAGGGCCGGCAGCGTCACCCGGCGCCAGGCTTCGAAGCGAGTGGCGCCCAGTACCCGGGCGGCCTCCTCCTGGCGAGGGTCGAGCTGGGACCACAACCCACCCACGGTGCGCACCACGACGGCGTAGTTGAAGAACACGTGGGCGAGCAGGATCGCCCACACCGTGGTGTCCAGCCGCACACCCCAGAGCTCGTCGAACAGACCGCCGCGCCCCACCAGGGCGAGGAAGGCGGTGCCGACCACGACCGTGGGCAACACGAACGGCACCGTGACCACGGCCCGGAGCACCTGCTTGCCGGGGAAGTCGAAGCGCGCGAACACATGCGCGCCAGGCAACGCGATCAGCAGCGTCAGAACCGTGGAGGCAAGCGCCTGCCAGGTGGTGAACCAGAGCACGTCCACGATGTCCCGGTCACCCAACACCTCACCGACCCGGCCGAGGTGCCAGCCGGTTTCGGTCTTCAGACCCCGGCCGACGATGGAGGTCACCGGCCAGGCGAAGAAGAGCGCGAAGAAGGCGACGGGCAGGGCCATCAGCCCGAGCCGCACCCAGGTGCCACCGGCACCGGGACCGACCGGCACTTCGGGTGCGCCGGCGGACGCCGGGGCCGGTGGGGCTGGCGGCGCCGTTACTTCACGACGATCGAGGACCATGCCTTGACCCACTGCTCACGGTTCTTGGCGATGGCCTCGGGAGCTACGGTCTCCGGCTTGGCGATCACCTCGCCGTGCTGGGTGAAGACCTCCGGGAGCTTCGCGTTCCCCGTCACCGGGTTGACGAACATGTTCAGCGGCAGGTCCTCCTGGAACTGCAGGCCGATCATGAAGTCGAGAAGCGCCTTACCACCCGTCGGGTTCTTGGCCCCCTCCAGAAGGCCGGCGAACTCGACCTGGCGGAAACAGGTCCCGGTGGACACTCCGGTCGGGGCGGTCTTCGGCTGCGGGTCGGCGTACAGCACCTCGACGGGCGGGCTGGAGGCGTAGGAGACGACCAGCGGACGGTCCCCCTTTGCCTTCTTACCGCCCCCGGACCCGGAGAAGCGCTGGTTGTAGGCCTGCTCCCAGCCGTCGACGATCTCCACGCCGTTGGCCTTGAGCTTGCTCCAGTAGTCCTTCCAGCCTTCCTCGCCGTACTTGCCCACGGTGGCGAGCAGGAAGCCCAGCCCCGGGGAGGATGTCGCTGCGTTCTCCGCGACCAGCAAGTTCTTGTACTCGGGCTTGACCAGGTCATCGAGGGTCTGCGGAGGAGCGAGCTTCTTGTCTGCGAAGTACTTCTTGTCGTAGTTCACGCAGACGTCGCCGGTGTCCACGGGCGTCACCCGGTGCAGGGGGTCGAGACGGAACTCCTCCTTCACCTGATCGAGGCCCTTGGCCTCGTAAGGGGTGAAGATGCCGTTGTCGAGGGCGCGCGAGAGCAGCGTGTTGTCCACGCCGAAGAAGACATCGCCGCGCGGCGAGCCCTTGGTGAGGATCTCCTGGTTGAGGGCGGCCCCGGCGTCCCCGCTCTTCAGCTTGCGGACCGTGAAACCGGACTGCTTCTCGAACTCCTTCAACACGGCGTCCGACGGAGTGAAGGAGTCGTGGCTGACGACCGTGACCGTCTTGGAGACGGCCTTGGAGCTGGCAGAGGACCCCGTGTCCTTGGCCGTTTCCTCGGAGCCGGAGCAGGCCGCGAGCGTGCTGACGCCGAGGGCCGCGGCGAGGGCGGCGCCCGCCATCTTCTTGGTGGTGCTCACTGGTGTTTTCCTCCTGGGTGACCAGGAGAAGACGCGGCCCCACCCGGCGCTCGATCATTGAGGACCGGAGCGGTCGCCGGGCAGGGCGCAACAGCTTGAGTGGTGACCGAACTTCCTACCCGGAATGACCCGGGCGAGGTTCAGAGGGTCTGCGGCTTGACGGTGCCCGCACTCTCAGCGCTGTGGCGCTCCCCTGTCGGAATATGCAGTTGGTTCGGCCCCAGACTACCCCGGGGCCGATTTGAGCCTCCGGCCGGATCCCATCCGGCAGACGGACCGGGCTTTCGATCCCGCGGGCCTGGCCCGACTCGACCTCAGCGCTCGGCAGCGGCGAGCTGACCGCAGGCCCCGTCGATCTCCTGACCACGGGTGTCACGGACGGTCACCGGCACGCCGTGTGAGGCGATCGCCTCGACGAACGCCTTCTCGTCCTCGGGCCGAGAGGCCGTCCACTTCGAGCCAGGAGTCGGATTCAGCGGGATGAGGTTGACGTGCACCCGCCGACCCTTGAGCAGGCGTCCCAGCAGGTCACCCCGCCAGGCCTGGTCATTGATGTCGCGGATCAGGGCGTACTCGATGGACACTCGACGCCCTGACTTCTCGGCGTACTCCCACGCCGCGTCGAGGACCTCGCGCACCTTCCAACGGGTGTTGACCGGCACCAGGGTGTCGCGGAGTTCGTCGTCGGGTGCGTGCAGCGAGACGGCCAGACGGCACTTGAACCCCTCGTCGGCGAAACGTGTCATCGCCGGCACCAGGCCGACGGTGGACACGGTGATCCCCCGCTGTGACAACCCGAGGCCATCGGGCTCGGGGTCGGTCAGCCGCCGGATCGCGCCCACGACCCGGTTGTAGTTGGCCAGTGGTTCCCCCATGCCCATGAACACGATGTTCGACAGGCGCGCCGGCCCTCCGGGCACCTCGCCGTCCCGAAGCGCGCGCATGCCGTCCACGATCTGGTGCACGATCTCGGCGGTGGACAGGTTGCGGTCCAGACCGGCCTGCCCGGTGGCGCAGAACGGGCAGTTCATGCCGCAGCCGGCCTGCGAGGAGATGCACATCGTGACCCGGTCCGGGTACCGCATCAGCACGGACTCGACCAACGTGCCGTCGTGCAGCTTCCACAGCGTCTTGCGGGTGGTGTCGTCATCGCAGCTGATGTGCCGCAACACCGTCATCAGCTCAGGAAGAAGCTCGGCCCGGAGCTTCTCGCGGGACGCGGCGGGGATGTCGGTCCACTCGGCCGGGTCATGCGCGTACCGCGCGAAGTAGTGCTGCGAGAGCTGCTTGGCGCGGAAGGGCTTCTCCCCGATCGCGGCAACGGCCTCGCGGCGCTCGGCCGGCGTGAGGTCAGCAAGGTGCCGCGGCGGCTTCTTGGCTCCGCGGGGGGCGACGAAAGTGAGTTCTCCGGGCTTAGGCATGGTTCATCCAGTGTGGCAGACACGCCGAGGTGCCCTGGGTCGTCGCCCAGCTCAGCGGCGACCCGGGCGGGCCGGTGCCGGTCGTTGATGGTGGTTGTGGGTTGTCGTTGGCTGCCCCCCGACGGCCCACAGACGGCCCGGCCCCATGACCTCGTCCGCAGGTCAGGGCCGTCAGTCGCCGCTGCCGGCGGGAACCGTACCGACGGCCAAGAGGTGCGAGCTAGCGGCGAGGAGCTCCGGGTACGGCTCTGCCATACGGGCCGCGTCCATGGCTGAGGCGATCAGCTCATCCGTGGGGCCCTCGCCCGGCTGCTGTTCTGCCGCCTTCACCAGCGACCACGCGGGACCCTCGATGCCGAAGACCTGCACATCCTCCAGCCCGGAGGCGACCAGCTCTGCCACCAGCTCTTCGGCTCGGTGGAAGTACGAGAGGGTAAACCCCCGCGATCCGTCATAGACGGCCGTCTCCAGGATCTTGGAGACGGAGTTGTGAATCCGCTCGGTGTGCAGGTGGGCGTACGTGACGTGCTCGAAGAGCGACGCATAGCGATTGATCGCGGCGGCGGCCACCAATCCGCCGGGCTTGGCCACACGGGAGGCTTCCGCGAGTGCCCGTTGCCGGTCGGCCGGGTCGGGCAGGTGGTACAGCGGCCCGAGGAGCTGGACAACGTCGAATGTGTCGTCCGGCTCGGGCAGGTCGCGCGCGTCACCGACCACCGCCGGGCACACCGCCATCGCGGCTTCAACGTGACGGGGCACCGGGTCTACCAGGGCGACGTCGTAGCCGTCCTTCACCAGCCATTCAGCGTGAATCCCAGTCCCCCCGCCCACGTCGAGCACGCGCGCCGGCGCGGGGGGCAGAAAGCGTCGGAGGAGTTCCTGAGTTCTGACCAGTTCCATCCGACCGTCTGCCGAGCTGCGCAGGCGGTTGTCCTCGTTGACCGTCTCGCCATAGAACCGCATCACGGAGGGAGCCAATTCGAGATTCGACATGGTCGCAGTATCGTGTGTACCGGTGGACCAGTCCAGCGCAGGAAATAGGGGAAGCCATGGCAGTTCTGAAGTACGAAGAGATCGCAGAGTTCCTGCGCGCCCGCATCGCCGCTGGTGAGATCGCGCCCGGGGACACAATTCCGTCCGGCCGAGAGCTGGCCGAGCAGTGGGATGTGTCACGCGCAACCGCAATCAAGGCAGTCGACGTACTGCGAAACGATGGCGTGGTCGTGGCCAAGCAGGGGACCGGGTTCGTCGTCACGGAAACGCCCGTGGCACGTCCCGCCGGCGCTCGCCGTGCCGGGTCGGCGCGCATCTTGGGCGGGATGCCGTTCCTGCGCATCGGTGAGCCCGACTGGGCGGAACCCCCCGCCCGGGTCGCCGCCACCCTTGGACTCTCACCCGGGGCGAAGGCGCTTCGGCGCGTTCGCGTGCTCCAGCTCCCGGACGGAACGCCGAATAGCTGCGTTGAGGCGTGGTTCCCTCCGGAGGTCGCGGAGGTCTCACCGCGCCTGGCAGACACCGCCCCGATCGCGGAAGGGACGACGCGATACGTCCGACGTCAGACCGGGCGGGGCCCGGCAGAAGGCGTGGACGTAACCACTGTGCGCGGCGCGTCGGAGACGGAAGCGGACCGCCTGGGGGTACCGGAGGGGACGCCGGTAGCCGTGCTGCTGCACACCGCGTACGACGAGCAGGGGAAGCCGTTGGTCTGCGAGGAAGGCGTCACACCGTCCTCACTGTTCGAACAGGTCGACACCTACGCAATGTAGGCAGAAAGCGGCAAACGGAACTGCTGGACCGGTCCACCGGTTCAGCTTTTTTTTATCACCCAGAAGCGCCGCCTCACCTGCACTTTCTGTCGCATCGACACGACGAAGCGTGACCCCATCGCTTGACTGGACCGGTCCACCGGTCCAGTCTCTTGGTTGTGGCCACCGCCCGATCCGGAACTTCCGGGGAGGGCGGTGAACCACGCAGAAGGGGCCTTCTTTGGGCTGCTTCGACCTGCACGAACAGCGGGGCCCCCGCCGGACTTGCTTACACGCGGTCCGAGCGGCAGGGGAGGCGTAAAAGTCCGGCGTCTTCACGGAGTGATCGGTGTCATCGGCTAAGTCGTCGGTCTGGCCCTCGGGAGAGTCCCCGGGGGATCGGATCGGGGGGACCCCGGTGGTTGGGCTGCACCCGGTCCATGACACCCGTGAGGGAGGGAGATCCACTCAGCGAGTAGCGACTGAGGGACCGCAGTAACCGCGCGCCGACCAAGCGAAGGAGCGTAAGGCGCGCATGGAACTGCGGCACGACAGTGACGGGCTTCCCGTCACTCGTCATGCGGGCAGGGCATCGGCCGTTGCGTCGGATGGCCTGCCCGCTTGATGAGGCGCACTACCACCTGAAGCACAGCACGGCCCCGGGATGCACCCCGGGGCCGTTGTCGAGCCGCCACACCTTCACAGGGAGAGAACGACTCATGAAGTCCATCGTTGCTGGTCGCGAGCCCGTTACCGCGACCGAGTTCGTTGAGCTGGCTCTGGGGATCGACCTGGAGCTGTTCACCAGTTCGCCCACCGAGTCCGTGATGGACCGGGCGGCCCGCCTGGACGTGGCCCGCGAGGTCCTCGCGGAGCTCCGGGAGAGCGACCCGGAGACCGCGGCCTACGCGGAGAGCCTGCTGCGGGCCCTCCCGCTGAAGCAGTCCCGCACCTCCTGCCGGCGTACCCGCCGCGCTGCTGTGCGGCGCCCCGTGCACGAGCGCACGGCGGTGGCCGCATGAGTGATCACACCGCGCAACTGTCCATCCGTACCGGCAGGTGGACCCTGTACATCGCCCTCATGGGTGTTCCGGTCTCGCAGTGGCCGGAGCACGACTTCGACACCAAGGTGGTGCCGACCCCGGCGGAGCGTTCACGGGCGCTCACCGGGCTCGGTTTCGTGTTCACGGCCGGGGCCGAGTGGGAGTGGACGGAGTACCCGGAGCAGCCGGACGACGGCACCTCGCCGGTCCGGCTGCTGGCCTCGATCAAGGTGCGTTCACGGGACGGGGGCCGGTCGTGAACAGTGCTCAGATCCGTTCAGCGGAACGCGCCCTGTCGGTCGGCACATGGCTGATCGTGGGCGGGGCGATGCTGTTCTCCATCCTCACGGTCACCCCGCTGATGGAGCGCCACAGCCCCAAGGGCTGGGAGTGGACGGCCCCGATCCTGCCCCTCGTCGTGGACGCCGCCGTGGTCATCGTGGTCCGTCTGGACTCCGTTCTGGCCGCCATGGGCGGGGACGGTGGCCGGTGGCCCATCGCGCTGCGGTGGATGACCGGCGCCATGACCCTGGCCCTGAACATCGCTGACAGCGCGCTGAAGAAAGACCTGGTCGGCGTCGCGGTCCACTCGGTCGCACCGCTGCTGTTGATCGTCACGGCCGAGACCGGTCTCGCCTACCGGCGGGCCATCACCGCCGCCCGTACCGCCCGCGAAGCCCAGCAGCTCGCGAAGCGTGCGGAGCGGGAGCGGGCCGCCGAAGAGCGCCGGGAAGCCGCTGAGCGTCGGCGCCGTGAGGAGCGCGAGCACGCGGCCCAGTTGGCGCGTGAACAGCGTGAACACGAAGCGATGCTGGCCCGGGAGCAGACCGCCCGGGAAGAGGCCGCACTGCGTGAGGAGCGCGAGCGGGCCGAGGCGAAGGAGCGGGCCGAGCGGGAAGACCGTGAGCGCCGTGAGGCCGAGCGTGAACAGCGTGAGCGGGAGCGTGAACGCACCGAGCGGGAGGCGGCTCAGCGGCGGGAGCTGGAGGCACGGGAGCGGGAGGCCCGTGAACGCCGTGAGCACGAGCGTGAACAGCAGCGGGCCAAGCGTGAACGCCAGGCTCTGCTGTCCGCCGGGCCCGCCGAGGAGCGGCAGGAGGAGCCGTTGGCGCGGGCCACGGTCCGGGCCGCGTTCGACGCCGGTCTGCCGATCCGGCAGGCGGCCGAGCTGTGTGGCTGGTCGGTCGGGTGGGTGACCGCCCGCTACCAGGAACACCGCGACACCACCCCCGCCCTGGACCTTGAGGGAGCCACCGCATGATCACCCTGATCCGCACCCGAATTCTCGACGATCTGCGTACCGACCTCACCAAGCGCGAAGCCGACGCCCGGGCCGCCCGCGCCAAGGGCGAGCAGCACGAGCTGGAACGGGACCTCGCCACCGACGCGGCGATCCGGGCCGGGATCACTGTGGAGGAACTGCGGGTCGCTCTCACCCGCGCAACGCGGGATGCAGCCCGGCTCGAAGGAGAGCTGGAGGCCCTGCGGGCACAGTCGCTGCTGGACACCGAGGACCGACAGGCCCTTCGGACACTGCTGCGTGCCACCCGCAAGCAGAACCAGCGGGCCGAACGCGTCTACGCCCTCTTCCACTACGGCCGCCTGCATAGCGTCCACCCCACGGTGGAAGCCGCTGAGATCGCCGCCGAGGCCGAAGGCGCGCCGCGCTCGGGCTGGACCACCCACACCCCGGGGGCCGCGCTGCCCCCGGCCTGCGAGGTCACCTGGAGGGTCCAGCCCCTCCCCTTCGGCACCCCGACACCATGAGCACCCTGCCCACCTACCGGTGGCACCTCGCCCCCGAAGGGCTGGCTACCCGCCGTCAGCTCCGCGCTCTGGGGTTGCGGCCGGGTGGTCAGGACGTCGTCGCGGAGGTTCACCGGCCTCGCCGCCGGCGGGCCCGCTGGTGGCCTACCTCTACCGCATCGACTGCGCCCGCCCGGTCCGGCCCATGACCGCGGCCCGCCGCACGGCGCTCGCCGCGGCGATGCGGGCCCGTCGCACCTGCCCCAACTGCCTGGTGGACGTCGGGTACTGCATCCCGCGTTCGCTCGGCATCTGCGTGACCTGCCATGACACCCCTGAGGGTGCCCGGCCTGCTTTCCAGGGCCCGGCCGGACACCCGCCGTTCACTCCCGAAGGAGCGTGACCAGTGTCCACCACCGAGACGAGTACGAAAGCACCGCCCGACACCCCGCCCACGTCCGAGGCGCTGGCCTCGGTCGACGGGCCGGACGGTCAGTCGGTGCCGATCGAGATCACCCTCAACCAGCAGCCCGCCGACAGCACCGATCCCGTGCCTGCTCAAGTGGGTGCGGGGCGTTTGCGGGCGTGGCCGGTGGCCCTGTTCGGCACCGAGGCCGCCACCACCGGGGCATCAGCCGCCTACGCGGCGGCCGGCACGGCGGGCGTGCTGACGGCTGCGGGGGTTGCTGCCGGAGGCGGTCTGATCGCCGCCGGGGTGGCCGCCTACCGCTCCCGCACCACCAGCCCGAAGAGGCCCGGAGGGCGCGTACTGCGCCCCTCCGGTCCTCGCACGACGTCCAACGCCCTGTCAGGCCGGGGCCGTTCCGGCGGCCGTGGTCACCGTACGGGGGGCCGAGGGCGTTCCTCCGGGCTCGGTGCGGTCAGCTCCGGAGCCTCTTCCCCTCGCCGCGGCTCCCGCCCGTCTTCCACCTCGCCCACCGGGACAAGCCCCGTGCTGAACAGGTTGAACAAGCGCACGGGCGGTAGCGGGGCGGGCGCGGGCGGGTTCGCCGGCCGATCGCCGTCCAGTCCTGGTGCAGGGTCGGGGACTGGTGGGAAGGGCGGTCTGCTGCGGCGGCTTTCCCAGCGCCGCGACGGCGCTGGTGGGGCCGGTTCGGGCTCGCTGTCCAAGGGCCGTGGATCGGGTGGTGGCCGTGGTGGCGGGCCGGGGCGGTCGACGGTCGGTGCGTGGACGCGGCGGGCCGCCCGGTCCGGGATGCGAACCCTCGCCAAGACCATGGGTGCGGGCCGAGTAGCCCGTGACTCCGCGGCTGGTCGTGCTCTGTCGGACCGTATCCGTACCGGGCGCCGGAGCCTGGTCAAGAAGGGAAAGGCCGGGGTGCGGTACGTGCTGCGCAGTGCGGCGGCGAAGGTCGCGGCCGGTGCGGTCGGCGCCCTGGCCCTGGTCCCGGGGCTGTTGCTGCGGACCGGGGCCGCCGCGATGGGCGGTCTCCTGCGGCTGCTGCGCTTGGCACCGCGCACCGGGACCAAGTGGGGGGTCTACTTCACCCGCCGGTCCCTCCATCTGGCCAAGAAGGTCCACACCCGGCTGATGGCCAAGGCGAAGAAGCAGCTGGTGGACGAGACCCGGCCGGACGTCCTGACCGACTTCGACGAGCCCGGCCACACCCGCCCGCCCACCGACGGCCCGTTCGGTGCCGACTACTTCGGAGGAAACCTCGTGTCCGTGTTCCAGACCGAGACCGAGGCCGTGCGCGAGGCATACGCGGCCTACGACCCGCCGATGATGCTCGCCGTGGCCGCCGAGTACTGGGGCCTGCCCGAGGGCGTCACCTCGGTGGCCGAGGCGGTGCGGCAGCTCGCGGTCAACACCGCCGACAAGTACCCCGCCGACGCGAAGATGGCCGACCAGGTCGCCGCGGTCTACGCCCTGCTCCACCAGGCCGCCCAGAAGGCCGCCGAGGTCGGCCCCCTCTTCGCGAAGGTCCACGAGAACGACCTGCGCCGCTTCGAGGAGCCCCGCCCGGGTGAGCACATGTGGAACATCCTGGAGCGCCGTGCGGACGGAGGGTTCGACCAGCGTGAGCCCTCCCGGTTCGTCGCGGTCGCCCAGGACGTCGCCCACGTCTACGCCCGCTACGAGCCCGGCCACATGAACCAGGTCGCCGCCGAGTACGAGGGCATTCCGGCCGGGATCGAGAACATCGCCGCCGCGATCAGCCTGCTCCAGGTCCGCTCCAACGACCGCTACCCCGTCGACAAGGCAGTCGTCGACGCGATCACGGACGTCCACCAGATCCTCATGCAGGCCGCGTCCGCCGCCCAGGAGCTGATGCCGTCCTTCCGGCGTCTGCACGCCCCCGACATCGCCCGCCACGAAGCCCCCCGCAACGGGGAAGAGTCCGAAGCCATGTGGGACGTCTGACCACCGGACACCCCCGCCCCGCTCAACGCCTGTGGGCTGTGCACCAGGGTGCACAGCCCACAGGCGTACCCCATGCCCCTGCCCTGATCCGTGTTCGTCGAAGGAGCCTTGATGGCTGCCAAGTCCGCTGCTCCGGTCCTGGACTGGAGCTGGAACCACACCCCCGCCACATCCGCCGCCCTGGTCGCCGGAGGCGCCTACGCGCTGGCCGCGACCGGGTCCGTCACCGGCCTTCCCCCCACCCACGCCCTCATGGTCGCCGGGGCCGGGGCCGCCGCCCAGAGCGTGGCCGACCTGGTCCAGCACCGACCCGCCGGCCACATCGTCGCCCGCTGCGCGGCCTGGCTCACCGCCGGAGGCTGGACCGCGTCCGCGCTGGCCGACCACACCCCCCTCACCTGGGGCATGACCGGCTGGTGGGCCGCCGGAACCGTGGCCGGCATGACCCTGGCCCGCGGCCTGGTCCAAGCTGAGGAAACCGCCCGCACCGAACGCCACGAACGCAAGCTGCAGAAGTGGGCCAACAAGCAGGCCGGTGAATGGCACGACCGCCTGCACCGCCTCTTCCGCCTGGAAAGCCACCAGGTCGACGGCGTCCGCCCCTGGAAGGGCGACGTCGGCTACACCGTCCTGGTCACCATGCCCTCCGACACCCCCGAACTCCCCGCCGACGCCGTGCGCAAGCTTGCCGTCGACCTGCGCCTCCCCAAGGGCGGCGGCATCCAGATCCTCGACGGCGAGACCTACGGGCAGACCCTGATCCGGGTCACCGCAGTCGACGTTCTCGCCCAGCAGATCGACCTCCCCGACACCCCGCCGGACACCACCATCACGAACATCTACGACGGCATCCCGCTCGGTCTCCAGCCCGACGCGGACGAAGCCCGCATCGCCGTCGCAGACGAGTGCGCTCTGGTCGTCGGGCAGACCGGGTCCGGGAAGACCAACACCGTCAACGTGGCCAACGCCGGGGCTCTGCGCACCAACAACACCGTGGTGATGCACATCGACGTCACCGGCGCCGGTATCAGCCTGCCGTGGCTCCATTCCTGGGCCGTTGACGGGACCGCGGGGGTGCCGCTGATCGACTGGACCGCCGACACCGTCGAAGAAGCCCACATCCTGTGTGACACCGTCATCGCTGGGATCGGCGCCCGCAAGACCGGGCATCAGGACAAGCTCGCCGAGGACGACAAGCTCACCGTCACCCACGACCTGCCTGAAGTCCTCGTCGTCGTCGACGAGATCGCGGAACTCCCGCCCGCCCTGCTCCGCAAGCTGGACACCATCGTCAACACCGGCCGCGCCGTCCGCGTACGCGTGCTGATCTGCGGACTCAGGGCGACCCAGGACGTCATCACCGCCGCCATGAAGAAGCAGTCCCGGGTCCGGGTCGGGATGCGCGTCTCCGACCCCGAGGAGCTGTCCCACCTGTTCCCGACCGGCGGGGCCCGCATCAACCCCAAGTCGGCCCCGTACAAGGGCTGCGGGTTCTACTCCTCACCGAACGCCGACGACGTCGTGTCCGATCCGACCGCGTTCAAGGCGTACCGGATCACCCCGAAGCAGATCCGGGCCCTGTCCGTCACGTACGCCGAGCGCCGGCCGAAGCTCGAAGACGTCTTCCTCGACACCGAGCCGGGCGAGTACTACGCCAGCCGGTGGGGCCGCATCCTGCCCCGCCTCTACAAGCCCGCCCAACTCGCCCCCACCACCGCCCCCTACACCAGCGACGACACCCTCTACCCGCCGATCAACCCCCTCACCGGCATCCCCATCACCACCGCCACCGACCCCGACGACGACAACTCCCCCGCGCCCCGCACCGTCGCCGCGACCACGCAGGAAGCGGCCCGACCCGGACCGGCGGTCGGGAGCGATCTGCTGTCGACCATCCTCAGCGCCGCCCGCACCACCCCCGCCCATGCCCCGGCCCCGACCTCCACCAGCGGTGGCGGGGACGATGCCACGGTCATCCGGGCCGACTTCGGCCGCGTCATCCAGCAGGCCGGGACCCCCGACGACCGGCCCAACCCCGTCCCCCGTCTCTTGGCCGAGGCGCACCAGCACGTCGTCGCTGCCGGAGGACGGATGTGGAGCAGCAACCTCGCCGCCGCCCACGGCCTGGACCCGCGCGCCTTCGGCACCGAGCTGAACCGCCTGCTACGCGACGTCGGTGTCGAACGCCCGGGAGTCGGCACGGTCCGCATCGGAGACGAGTCCAAGAGCGGCTACCTCGCCGAAACTCTGGCCGAAGCCATCCAGTGCTACCGCAACACACAGTGACCCGGCCCGGTACCTGACCCACACAGCCGCCCCACACAGACCCACACACCCCGACCCACACAGCCCGTGTGCGTCACACGGGCGCGTTGGGTCCCTGACCTGCCTGTGTGGGGCGTGTGCGTCACACACAACCACCGCCGGAAGAATCGCGGAACCCCCTCCCCGGAGAGGGTTCCGGGGCCTCTCAGCGGGCCGTGTGACCCCACACCCCACACATCACTCCTGGTAACCAAAACTCACGTGAGGTCGCCCCTATGGCTCTGACCGTGTCCGCCGTCGTCCTGTTCCTGGTCATCGTCCTGATCATGCTCCGCACCGGATACCTCCGCTTCGGCGCCGCCCTCGCCGCCGCCCTGCTCGGCTTCTTCGCCGCCTCCACCGGCGTCGCCCCCGCCATCAACGAGACGCTCAACAGCATCGCCACCGCCCTCGCCCAGCTCACCGCCTGACCAACCGAGGAGCCCCCGCGTGAACACCCACACCACCTTCGCCTCCGCCCACCGGGCCCCCACTGCCCCGGCCATCGCTGACCGCGCGCCCATCGACCCGGCCGAGGCACGCGAACTGCTCTCCGACGAGCTGTACATGGCCCGCGTCTGGTCCCTCATCCGCCGCGAAGAGGAAACCCGCACCGGTCAGACCACCCCGGCCCACGACCAGGTCACGCCCCCGGTGCCCGCCGCACTCACCAACCCCAACCGACAACAGGCCCCCGCCGCCACGGGGGTGCCCGGGTGGGTGTGGCAGTACAGCGCGCTGGCCCTGTCCACCGGAGGCTTCGTCGCCCTCGCTGGATACGGCATCGGCGCCGCCGCCCCCGGCCTCGCCCACATCGACGACATCCTGGCCGCGCTCGGTCAGGCCGTCATGTCCATCGCCGTCTTGGCCGTCCTCGCGGCCCTCTTCCTCACCAGCCGCCGTGCCCGCACCACTGGCCGCACCGGGACCACGGTCAACATCCGCAAGGCCGTCATCAAGCGCAGCCACTTCCACGGCTGAACGCCACCAAACGCCGAGAGCGGCCCCCTCACGCCAATGACCGGGGCCGCCCTCGTTCCACCCAACTCAACAGTGGAGGCCACCAGCATGACCCAACCCGCCCCCATCCGACGAGAGGGCACACAACTCTCCGCCGCCCTGGCCGCCGCCGAGCGCGGCTGGCACGTCTTCCCGCTCCGCCCCGCGGACAAGCGCCCCGCCCTCCACGGCGAGGCCGTATGCCCGCTGATCGGGGACTGCGCGGGCGGTCACCGCAAGTGGGAGGACCGGGCCACCATCGACCCCGACCGCATCCGCCGCGCTTGGGCGGAGCGCCCGTTCAACATCGGCATCGCCACCGGGCCCAGCGGGCTGCTGGTCGTGGACCTGGACGTGCCCAAGCGGAACAGCAGCACGGACACGCCTTCCGGCGTGACGACCTTCACGGCGCTCTGCGAGCGCGCCGGGCAACCCGTCCCCACCACCTACCGCACCCGAACCGCGTCCGGCGGACACCACCTCTACTTCACCGCCCCGCCCGGGGTCCGGTTGGGGAACAGTGCGGGCAGGCTCGGCAAGCTCATCGACACCCGCGCCCACGGCGGCTACGTGGTCGCCGCGGGCAGTTTCACCGCCACCGGCCCCTACACCGTCACCGACCCCACACCCCCCACCCCGCTCCCCGACTGGCTGCACGCACTGCTGACCACCCGGAAGTCGTCCCGGGCCCTGACTGCTGTGGCGTCCTCGCCCCGGGCATCCCGGTACGCGGTGGCGGCGCTGCGGGCGGAGACCGCGACGGTACGAAGTGCGCCGACCGGGGAGCGCGACTGCACGTTGTTGTCGGCGGCGCGAGCCCTGGGGCGGTTCATCGCGTGGGGCGACCTGGACCGGTCGGTGGTTGAGGAGGCTCTTCAGGAGGCAGGGGAGTCGGCCGGCCTGTCCGCTCGCCAGTGCACCTCGACCGTGCGCAGCGGTCTGAACTGGTCCATCGCCCGCAACAGCCCGCAGGCGAGGACGGCATGAACACCCCTCCCCGCTCCGTGCTGAAGAGCCTCATCCCGACCACCACCCACCCCGGCTCCGCCGAACCGGCCTCGGCCGCATCCGGCAGTGGTGCGCCGAAGGTCGTCGGCGGTAAGGCCGTCCCCGTTGCTGTTCTCCCTGACCCGCACACGGTCACCGTGACCGGCATCCGACCGGGCCTGACGGTGCAGGGGTTCGGTCGCAGCCAGATCCCCACGGCTGACTGGCTGTGCGCCTGCGGCCACCACGAGCACGCCCGCGGGCGCAACGCCGTGACCGAGCTGACCACCCGCGCCCGCGTCGACCATTGCCCGCACGCCGAGCAGCACCGGAGGAACGCCGCATGAACACCCCCAACCCGACTGCCGGGCCCATCGATGGTGCGGCGCTGCTGACCGAGGTGGAAGCCTTCCACCGCCGCTTCAATGTCTTCCCCCGCGAGGCCGCTTACGTGGCCGTGGCGTTGTGGGACGCGCACGCGCACCTGCTGGACGCGTTCGACTCCACCCCCCGCCTCGCCTTCCTCTCACCCGAACCCGGATCGGGGAAGTCCCGCGCGCTGGAGGTGGTGGAGACCCTGGTACCCCGGCCGATGCTCGCCGTGAACGCACGGGCCGCGGCCCTGTTCCGGTCCGTGTCCGACCCCGCCGGACGGCCCACGATCCTGTTCGACGAGATCGACACCATCTTCGGCCCCAAGGCCGGGGACAACGAGGAGCTCCGCGGCTTCCTCAACGCCGGTCACCGCCGCTCCGGGGTCACCTACCGGTGCATCGGCGACGGGGGCAACCAGACGGTGGTGGAGTTCCCCTCCTACACCGCCGTTGCCGTCGCAGGTCTGGGCTACCTGCCCGACACCATCACCACTCGCTCCGTCATCATCCGCATGCGCCGACGAGCACGGAACGAGAGCGTAGAGCCCTTCCGGGCCCGGCTCCACGAGGCCGAAGGGCAGGAGCTGCGCGAGCGGCTCGCCCAGTGGGCCGACACCGTCCGGGAGGACATCTCCGGACGCTGGCCCGCGATGCCCGACGGGGTCACGGACCGGCCGGCGGATGTGTGGGAGCCGCTGCTGTCCGTCGCGGACGCCACCGGGGGCGACTGGCCCGAACGCGCCCGCGCCGCCTGCGTGGAGCTGGTCAACGCCGCCCGCGCCGACGACAAGGGCAGCGTCGGTATCCGGCTGCTCACCGATCTGCGGGACCACGTGATGGCGGGCATCGACCGGATGCCGACCGTCGCGATCCTGGACCGACTCTGCGCCCTGGACGAAGCCCCCTGGGCCGACATGAGCGGACGCCCGCTGGACTCCCGGGGCCTGGCCAAGATGCTCGGGGAGTACATGACCGAGGACAACACCCCGGTCAAGGCCCGCAACATCAAGACCGCCGGAACAGTCCTCAAGGGCTACTACGCCACCGATCTCCACGACGCGTGGCAGCGGTACTGCCCCCCACCCCCCTCAGGGGCCGCTACCTCCGCTACCTCCGCTACCGCGCAGGTCAGCGCCCCGGAAACGGTAGCGGCAACCCTCTTCCCCTCCGCTACCTGAGCGCTACCCGCTACCGGCCCCACCCCCCACCACAGGGCGGAGCCGGTAGCGGCACCCATCCGCTACCCCAAACAAGCCCCTGACCAGGGCGGTAGCGGAGGTAGCGGAGGTAGCGGACCTGACAGGAGGGGGCGACGCCCCCGCATCCCCGCGCCCGGGAGAACCCATGGCATCCGACCCCCGCGCCGCCCTCCGGGGCGGCCTCCCCGACCGTTGCCTGACCCCCGAGGACATCGCCGCCCTGTTCTCCGTCCCGCTCGAAACCGTCTACGCCTGGCGCAAGAAGCGCACCGGCCCGCCCGGCTTCCGCATCGGCAAGCACCTCCGCTACGACCCCACCGCCGTCCACGCCTGGATCAACACGCTCACCGAAGCCGAGCACGACGCCGCCTGACCAACACCACAACCACCCACAGGGGCGCGACCACCACCGGTCGCGCCCCTGCCCCATCCCAAACAGGAGCACCGAGTGGCCGGCCACATCCAAGACCGCTGGTACAAGACCGAACCCGGACCCGACGGAAAGCAGCGCCGGGTCAAGAGCGACCGATACGGCTCCGGACTCCGCTACCGGGCCCGCTACGTCGGCCCCGATGGCACCGAGAAGTCCAAGAGCTTCCCCGACCGACAGAAGCGCCTAGCTGAGCAGTGGCTCGCCAACGTCGCCTCTGACATGTCCCGGGGCCAGTACATCGACCCTCGCGCGGCCCGAGTCACGTTCAAGGGCTACTCCGAGAGGTGGCTCAAGGCGCACAGCGCGGACCTGTCGAGCCAGATCGTCACCGAGCAGCGGCTACGCCTGCACGCCTTCCCCATCCTCGGGTCGCGCCCGCTCGACTCCTTCCGGCCGGAACACCTTCGCAACCTGGTGAGCGCCCTTGAGTCCAACCCGGGCGTGAGCGGGGCGTACGCACGCAACATCTACGGCGACGTTCGAGCCGTACTGAGTGCAGCCGTGGACGACGGTCTCCTCCCCCGTAACCCGTGCTCCGCAAAGTCCGTGCGGCCACCATCGGTCGAACGCCGCCGGGTCATCCCGTGGCTGCCCGCGCAGGTGCAGGCGGTCCGCCGGGCCCTTCCTGAGCGCTACCGGACCATGGTGGACACAGGCGCTGGCTGCGGTCTCCGACAGGGTGAAATCGTGGGACTTGCTGAGGACGCGATCGATTTCGAAGCTGGCATCCTGCGGGTAGTTCGGCAGATGAAGCTCATTCAGGGCAAGGCCGTGTTCGCCCCACCGAAGTGCGGCAAGGAGCGAGACGTCCCGCTCCCGTCCTCCGTCGCCGAAGCCCTGCGAGCGCACATGGACAACTGCAAGCCGGTTGAGGTCACCCTGCCGTGGCGGAAGCCTGACGGCCCGAAGGTGACGGCTCGTCTCCTGTTCACGAACACCGCGTCCGGAGTCGTCTGGCGGAGCAACTTCAACATCCAGGAATGGAAGCCCGCCCTCGCGCTGGCCGGCCTCATCCCGAGCGCCCGGGACGGGAAGTACGAGTCCGCCCGCGAACACGGCATGCACGCGCTTCGGCACTTCTACGCATCGGTGTTGCTGGACGCTGGCGAGAGCATCAAAGCGGTTAGCCAGTACCTTGGGCACACTGACCCCGCACTCACGCTGCGGGTGTACGCGCACCTGATGCCAGCAAGTCAGGAGCGAACTCGTAAGGCGGTCGACGCCGCCCTTGGGCAAAGAGCAGAAAACTAGTGCCCCTCTTGGCACAGCCTCTCTAACCTGCCCGTATGGGAGTAGTTAGAGCATGTGGCTGGTGCAACGACCGATGCAATATGCGGAACGTCCACACCGTTGACGTTGGCACCGTCGGGTGGGGTCAACCCCAGCCAGTCGAGATGGCCTTTCAGTGCGATGGCTGCGGTCGCCTCAGCATCGCAACAGGCCGACGCGAGTCGGGCGGATTCGACAATGGTGACGCCGCCCGTTTGTTGGTGGACGGCCCCAGCAAGTGGATTCCTCGGCAGGTCGGCAAACGTGTCTATGACGATGTCCCAGCCAGCATCGCTGGCATGGCCGTTGAGGCGCACCAGTGCCTGTCCATTGAAGCCAATAGGGCATCTGTGGCACTGGCGCGTGCGGTCGTGGAGGCCACGGCGAAGGATCGCGGGATCAAGACTGGCACTCTCGAAAAGAAGATCGACAAGCTATTCGAGCAGCAGCTCATTCGTGAGTACGTCCGCGATGCAGCCCATGAGGTCCGGTTCGGTGGCAACGAGGTGGCCCACGGCGATCTCGTTGCCGAGCCCATGGACAACGTCACGGCAGCGGAGATCCTGGGTCTGATGGACGAGATACTGGACGAAGTGTTTCAGTCCCCGGCAGGAGTCAGGCGCCGCAAGGCCCAGCGCCTTGAACGCGAACGGCGTCTCAAGAACGGCAACAACGCTGCCCCTGACGCATCACAAGAGGTGCCCACGGGTGAACTCGTGAGCGGACCTGACGAGCCGCCGTTCTGACCTCCACGGCCCAGAGACGGCCCAGGAGTACGCGAAGCGCCCCTGTCAAGCACTAAACGTGCTGGTCAAGGGCCGTTCGATGCCGGATGGCCGCCAGTTCTCCGGGCTTAGGCATGGTCCCTCCAGTCTCGCAGATCGAATCCGGTGGGCCCGCCGGACGGGCTGGGCCCCACAAAGGGCGCAGGGGTGCACGTCCTCGCGGACGTGCACCCCTGCGTCTGCCGCGCCTGTGGGTCCGCTCGGACCGCGCCGGTCAGGTCTGCCCGACGAAGACCGCGAGCAGCAGCCACACCACCGGCGCCGTGGGGAGCAGCGAGTCGAGCCGGTCCATGATGCCGCCGTGACCCGGCAGCAAGGTGCCCATGTCCTTGATGCCCAGATCCCTCTTGATCATCGACTCGCCCAGGTCACCGAGGGTGGCGCTCACCGCGACCGCCAGCCCCAGGAGCAGCCCCTGCCACCAGGAGCCACCGTCGATGAGGAACTCCATGCAGAGTGCACCGGTGCCCATCGCGAAGGCCACCGCGCCGAACAGCCCCTCACGGGTCTTTCCGGGGCTGATCCTCGGGGCCAGTTTGTGCTTCCCGAAGCGCCAGCCGACCGCGTACGCGCCGGTGTCACTGACCACGGTCAACAGCAGGAAGGTGAGCACCCGCATCGGACCGTCCTCGGCCGTCAGCAGCAGCGCCACGAAGGTGGCCAGGAAGGGCACGTAGAAGGCGGCGAAGACTCCTGCCGTGACGTCCTTGAGGTACCCGTCGGGGGGCTCGGTCATCCGCCAGACCAGGACCGCCAGCGCCGTCAGGGCCATGGCCACCCAGGCTCCCTCGGCGCCCCTCACGTAGCCGGCCACGACCATCGCCGCTCCACCGACCGCGAGCGGGACCAGCGGAGCCTTGATCTGCTTACGCTCGGCGAGGCGCGAGGTCAGCTCCCAGAGCCCCACGACCACGGCGACGGCGATGACGCCCACGAAGACGGCCTTGACGACGAACAACGAGGCGAAGATGACGGCGCCGAGCCCGACACCGACCCCTATGGCCGCGCGCAGGTCCCGGCCCGCACGCTTCTTCTGCGGCTGCTGCGGCTGCTCCGGCCCCGGCTGGTCGGGTTGGGGGGCAGCCGGGGTGGCCGGCGGTGGGGTGGGCATGGGCTCCTGCGGGATCTGGCTGCCTACGTCGGACACGGTGGGCATGGGGGGCTGCGTCCCAGTAGGATGCCGGGCCGCGTGCGCATCGTGGGCGGGACCCGCCGGAGTGCCCTCCGGGAAGGACCCCTGATCGGACGGCCGCCGGCCGCCGGCGTAACCGACGGACGGCGCGGCCCCCCAGGGAGAGTCGTTCATCAGACCTCGAGCAGCTCGGCTTCCTTGTGCTTGAGCAGCTCGTCCACCTGCGCGACGTACTTGGAGGTGGTGTCGTCGAGCTCCTTCTCCGCGCGGCGCACCTCGTCCTCGCCGGACTCCTTGTCCTTGACGAGCTTGTCGAGGGCGTCCTTGGCCTTGCGGCGGACGGAGCGGATGGAGACCTTGGCGTCCTCGCCCTTGGTCCGTGCGACCTTGATGTAGTCCTTGCGACGCTCTTCGGTCAGCTCCGGGAACACCACCCGGATGATACGGCCGTCGTTGCTCGGGTTGACGCCGAGGTCGGAGTCACGGATGGCCTGCTCGATGTTGCGCAGGGCGCTGTTGTCGAACGGGGTGACCACGGCCATGCGCGGCTCGGGAACCGCGAAGGAAGCCAGCTGGTTGATGGGCGTGATGGCGCCGTAGTAGTCGGCCACGATCTTGTTGAACATCGCCGGGTGCGCACGACCGGTGCGGATCGCGGCGAAGTCCTCTTTGGCGACCACGACGGCCTTCTCCATCTTCTCCTCGGCTTCGAGGAGGATTTCTTCGATCACCACGTGCTCCTGCATGTCTTGAGTGGATGGTTGGGGCGGGGCGGTTCGCCTCAGGCCCGGGTGCCCTGGTCGCTCACCAGCGTTCCGATCTTCTCACCCTTGACGGCCCGGGCGATATTGCCCTCGGCCAGCAGCTCGAAGACGAGGATCGGCAGCTTGTTGTCCATGCACAGGGTGATGGCGGTGGCATCGGCGACCTTGAGGCCGCGGGAGAGCACCTCGCCGTACTCCAGCGCGTCGAACTTGACCGCGTCGGGATTGGTCTTCGGGTCGGAGTCGTAGACGCCGTCGACACCGTTCTTGCCCATGAGCAAGCCCTCGGCGTCGATCTCCAACGCACGCTGGGCGGCGGTGGTGTCGGTGGAGAAGTAAGGCATGCCCATGCCGGCGCCGAAGATGACCACACGGCCCTTCTCCAGGTGCCGTACGGCGCGCAGCGGGATGTAGGGCTCCGCGACCTGCCCCATGGTGATGGCGGTCTGGACGCGGGAGTCGATGCCCTCCTTCTCCAGGAAGTCCTGGAGGGCGAGGCAGTTCATGACGGTGCCCAACATGCCCATGTAGTCGGAGCGGGCCCGGTCCATGCCGCGCTGCTGGAGCTCGGCGCCACGGAAGAAGTTGCCGCCGCCGATGACGACGGCGATCTCTGCACCATCGCGGACGACGGCCGCGATCTCCCGTGCGATCTTGTGGACGACGTCGGGGTCGACCCCCAGCCCGCCGCCCCCGGAGAAGGCCTCGCCCGACAGCTTCAGCATGAAGCGGCGGCCCTTCTTCTTGTACTCGCTCGTACCGTCGATGTCGTCGGAGTCCTGGTGGAGGTCCGCGGCCTGGTTCATGGAGATCTCCTCGTGCACATACCGAGAAGGCCATTGCCGGTGGGTCCTTGCGGTTCCCTCTGCGGCAATGGCCTCCTCGTCAGATCTGCGGTCGTCCTACGCGAAGGCGGGCGACTGCTTCAGACCCTACCGGGGTCTGCGGTCCGCTCGCGTACGGACTCAGATGCCGACCTTGATGCGCGAGAAGCGCTTCAGGGTGACACCGGCCTCGTCCAGGACCTTCTGGACGGACTTCTTGTTGTCCAGCGCGTAGGGCTGGCCCAGGAGGGTGGCGTCCTTGAAGAAGCCGTTGAGGCGACCCTCGACGATCTTCGGGAGGGCGGCCT
This sequence comes from Streptomyces sp. NPDC006879, assembly GCF_042869595.1. Classification (NCBI taxonomy): domain Bacteria; kingdom Bacillati; phylum Actinomycetota; class Actinomycetes; order Kitasatosporales; family Streptomycetaceae; genus Streptomyces; species Streptomyces sp. NPDC006879. Next base: position 69,267 of record NZ_JBIAGC010000012.1, on the reverse strand, counting down.
CCGGCTTGCCCTCGGCGCGGGTGGTCTCCTCGGCGACGCGGCGCTCGGTCTCCACGACCTCCGCGGGAACGTCGTCCTTGGAGAGGTACTTGGGAGCGAAGGCGGCGATGTGCTGCGCGACGCCCTTGGCGACATCGGCGTCGGCCTTGTCGAGCTCGACCAGGACACCGATCTGCGGGGGCAGGTCAGGCATGGTGCGGTGCATGTACGCCGTGACGAAACCGCCGGAGAACTGCGCGAAGCGGTCCAGGACGATCTTCTCACCCAGGTTGGCGTTGGCCTCGTCCACGAACGCCTGCACGGTCTTGCCTGCCTCGATCTCGGAGGCGAGCAGCGCCGCGAGGTCCGCCGGGGCGGTGGCGGCGACGTGGGCGGCAATGGCGTTGGCCACGGCCTGGAACTTGTCGCCCTTGGCGACGAAGTCCGTCTCGCACTTCAGCTCGACGATCACACCGGAGGTGTTGTCCTCGGCGATGAGGGAGACGACGGCGCCGTTCTCGGCAGAACGGCCCTCGCGCTTGGCGACGCCCTTCTGGCCCTTGATACGCAGCGCCTCGACGGCCTTGTCGACGTTGCCCTCGGCCTCGTCGAGCGCCTTCTTGCAGTCCATCATGCCGGCGCCGGTGAGCTCGCGGAGCTTCTTGACGTCAGCGGCGGTGTAGTTCGCCATGAGTCTGTGATTCTCTCTCGAAGTCGTAGATCTACGGGTGAACGGCGGGGGAGGCGCCCGTGGCACCGTCCCCCGCCGTCATCGTCCGTGCTGTGAGTGCCCTACGCGTGAACGCAGGGCACTCTCAGTGGATCAGGCCTGCTCGGCGTCCGCGGCCGGAGCCTCAGCAGCCGGAGCCTCAGCAGCGGGGGCCTCGGCAGCCGGAACCTCGGCAGCGGGGGCATCGGCGGCCGGAGCCTCGGCGGCGGGGGCCTCCTCGGCCTTCTTCTCGCCCTCAAGCAGGTCGCGCTCCCACTCGGCGAGGGGCTCGCCGATGGCCTTGTCGCCCGGCTTCGAGTCGCCGGCGGCCACGCCGGAACGGGCGATGAGGCCCTCGGCGACGGCGTCGGCGATCACGCGGGTGAGCAGGGTGACGGAGCGGATCGCGTCGTCGTTGCCCGGGATCTTGTAGTCGACCTCGTCGGGGTCACAGTTGGTGTCGAGGATCGCGACGACCGGGATGTGGAGCTTGCGCGCCTCACCGACGGCGATGTGCTCCTTCTTGGTGTCGACGATCCAGACGGCGCTGGGCACCTTCTGCATCTCGCGGATACCACCGAGGGTCTTCTCCAGCTTGGCCTTCTCACGGGAGAGGACCAGGAGCTCCTTCTTGGTGAGGCCGGAGGCGGCCACGTCCTCGAAGTCGATCGCCTCAAGCTCCTTCAGACGCTGAAGGCGCTTGTAGACGGTGGAGAAGTTGGTGAGCATGCCGCCCAGCCAGCGCTGGTTGACGTAGGGCATGCCGACACGGGTCGCCTGCTCGGCGATCGCCTCCTGCGCCTGCTTCTTGGTGCCGACGAACATGATGGAACCGCCGTGGGCGACGGTCTCCTTGACGAACTCGTAGGCGCGGTCGATGTACGACAGCGACTGGAGCAGGTCGATGATGTAGATGCCGTTGCGCTCGGTGAAGATGAAGCGCTTCATCTTCGGGTTCCAGCGACGGGTCTGGTGACCGAAGTGGACGCCGCTCTCCAGCAGCTCCCGCATCGTGACGACGGCCATGGCCGTACTCCTTGAGGTGCTCGGTTATCGCGACCGCCGGACGGTGGTCGCGCCTGACGCCCCGACGCGCCGTGCCACGAGGGACCGAGGAGCGCGGCCACTGGCCCAGATGGGGCCTGGTGGCGGGGCGTGCGAAGTCGACCCGGTGACCCGGATCGCCACAAGAAGTGTACGGGACCCGGCAGTGTGCCGGGTGACGCACCTGTCCACAACCGGTCAGTTACCCACAGGCCCACGCGGCCCTGCCCGAACTTCACCCACGCTGTCCCCATGACATCAACACAGGCCCCGCGGGCAGCGAGGGCAGCCACCGCGCTCGCGGGGGCGCTCCTGCTGTTGACCTTGACGGCTTCCGGAGGCCCCGCCGAGGGCTGGGCGGCGCAGACACCGGCGCAGGCCTCCGGGGCGCCCGGAGACCGCCAGTCGCAGCGCGCAGAGGGCGCCGGTCGCCCGCTCGACGGACCGCTGCAGATGCCCAGGGGCTGGCTGCCGCCGGCCACCCGCTACACGGCCGGACACCGCGGCGTGGACCTGTCCGCACCACCGGGCGCAGAGGTGCGGGCCACGGCCCGGGGCCGGGTGCACTTCGCGGGGCCGGTGGCGGGGCGCGGCGTGCTGTCCCTGATCCATGCCGACAGCGGGGACCCGCCGCTGCGCACCACCTATCAACCAGTGCACCCGCTCGTGGCCACTGGGGACGAGGTGGACGCAGGGCAGGTCGTCGCCGTGCTGTCCCCCTCCGGTGGGCACTGCCCGGCCGTCTCCTGCCTCCACTGGGGGCTACGCCGCGGGGCGGAGTACCTCAATCCGTTGGAACTGCTTCCCCGCCCGGTTCCTCGACTGTTGCCATACCTCGGCCCTCCCCCGGCTTGAGGCCCGTCCGCCACGCCCCGTGCCACCCGCGCCGTGCGGCACCGCGCTGAACACCTAGGACGTCCAGGCGGCGGGAGGCCCGACTCCGATGTCGACCGGCCGAGGGCGTGGTGACCGGTTCAGCGGCCACGGACACCGTTCAGAGCCAGCGAAACGGCAGCCTCGATGATCTCCTCCGGGTCCTCGGCGGCACCGAGTTCGATCCTGCGCACAGCGGCGTCGACCACACCCTGGAGCAGGGTGGCGGCAAGCCGGGGGGAGCCGCGCCCAAGGGCCGCCAGAGCTTCGACGATCATCGCGACGAGAGAGCCGTGTGCCGCCCGGATCTTCTCACGAGCCCCCGCGTCGAGCTCACTGGCCGAGATCGCCACCACGGCCCGGTGGCGTCGGTCCCCGACCAGCGCAAGCTGACGGCGGACATACGCCTCGATCTTCGCTTCGGGGGTCCGCGCCTGATCCATCGCGGCCTCGATCTCAGCGGCCCAGACGGGGAAGTCCACGGCGCACAGTTCCTCGACCACGGCCGCCCGCGATCTGAAGTACTCATAGACGGAGGACCGGGCCAGACCGGTGCGTTCCGCCAGCGCCGGAAAGGTCAGGGCCTCCGTACCCCCGTCGGACAGCAGGCAACGGGCGGCGTTCAACAGGGCGGCGCGCTGCATCGTCCGGTGCTCGGCCACCGAGGCCGCTCTAATCCTTGGCACCCCTCCACTCTACGGACGCCCGGGCTCCGTGAAGCGGCGCAAGCCGAGAATTTTCAGCCGCGGGTGGCGTCCGCGAGTTTGGCTCGCAGCTGGAGCACCGACTTGGTGTGGATCTGGCTGACCCGACTCTCGGTGACCCCGAGGACCTGACCGATCTCGGCCAGGGTGAGGCCCTCGTAGTAGTAGAGGGTGACCACGGTCTTCTCACGTTCGGGCAGTGTGTTGATGGCACGGGCGAGCAGCCGGCGAAGCTCGCGGTCCTCGGCCACCTCCACCGGATCGTCGGCGCTCGTGTCCTCCAGGGTGTCCATGAGGGACAGGCGGTCGCCGCCCTCCCCGCCGACGTGCAGCAGCTCTTCCAATGCGACCACGTTCGCGAGGGACAACTGGCTGAAAACTGTTTGGAGTTCCTCCAGCGCAACCCCCATCTCGGCAGCGACCTCAACGTCGGTGGGCGTGCGCCGCAGTCGCGCCTCCAACGTGGCGTACGCGCGCTCGGCGGCCCGGGCCTTCTGCCGCACCGAGCGCGGAATCCAGTCCAGGGCCCGCAACTCGTCGATCATCGCGCCACGGATGCGAGTGATCGCGTACGTCTCGAACTTGATGGACCGGCTGATGTCGAACTTCTCAATGGCGTCGATCAGGCCGAACACTCCGGAGGAGACGAAATCGGCCTGTTCCACGCTGGACGGCAGACCCACACTGACCCGGCCCGCCACGTATTTCACCAACGGTGAGTAGTGCAGGATCAGTTGTTCGCGCAGGCGCTCATCGCCTGATTCCTTGTAGGCCCGCCACAGCTCGTCCACGGACGAAGGTGTGGTGGGGCGCACGCCGCCGCGGGCGGCGGGGGGCACCGCCGCGCGGTCAGACCCGGAGATGTGCTGTGGCATGCGTCGCCTTGAGCCGTTCTGCTGTCTGAGCGGGTGGCCGGTTCCAAATTTTCGCGAGCGTAGCGTCATCGCGGAATCGCGGTGCGCGAAGGTTACGGGATCGAGCTGGGACGGGGCAGGAGCAAGACCCGCACGACAGACCCGCATCCGATGCTCGGTGCTCGGAATCGCAGGATGCCGTCGGGAGGACCGCGAATCTCATCGGCATCACCCTTTCACCGGATCGCCCCAGGTCAAGGACCGCCTCGCCGTGGATTCCCGGTCCGCTGCCCGCAATCATCTTGGACCAATGCCAACTGCCACTCGTCGCCTTGCCGTTCGACGAACCCCAGAGAGTGAAGTTCGTACAGTCTGCAGATGACCTCATCGATACCGGTACCCGCGCGTAGGGCCGTTTCCTCAGCCGTGACGGTCCCCCGCCCGGGCAGCGCTTCGAGAACGCGTGCGGCATCGGGCGTCAACAGGTCGCGCGCCAACACCGGTCCGGTCCGCGGAGGTGCAAGTTCACCCATGTCGCCGACGAGTTCCACTACTTCTGCCGCATCGGTGACCAAGCTTGCCTCTCCGCGCAGCAGTTCATGCACCCCACCGGAGAGTCCGCTGGTCGCAGGTCCTGGCACACCCATGGCGAGACGCCCAAGGCGCTGAGCGGCACGGGCGGTAACCAGTGAACCGCTCCGGTACCGGGCCTCCACCACCACCGTGCCCCGCGTCAGGGCGGCGATGACTCTGTTCCGCAGAACGAACCTGCTCGGAGTGGGATGAGCGCCGGGCGGCAGCTCACCGATGATCAGGCCCTGTTCCGCGATCCGCCGGAGCAGGCCGCCGTGACCACGTGGATACACACAATCGACTCCGCACGCCAGCACGGCAGCGGTAGCTCCACCCACGGCGAGGGCGCCCCGGTGAGCTGAGCCGTCCACACCGTACGCGGCGCCCGAGACGACCACCCAGCCGCGCTCAGCCAGTCCGGCGGCCATGGTCGTGGCCATGTGGGCACCGTAGGAGGTACAGGCTCTGGCGCCGACCAACGCCACCGATCTCAGCGCCCATATCCGCAGGTTGGGCCGCCCACGAAGCCAGAGGCCGATCGGCCTTGCATCGCCGAGGTCCTCAAGCTGTCGCGGCCACTCGGCGTCACCGGGAACCACGAACCTCCCGCCGGCCGCGGTCATAGCGGCCAGGTCCGCTTCGGGATCAGCGACTGCGGCACGCGCCCGATAGCCCTCCAACCGAGACTCCCGGGCTCCCGGCAACGCCCTCTCGTCAGACCGCGGACACCGCAGCCGCCTCATCACCTCCACGGCGCCGAACTCCCTTAGCCAGCGCCCGCCCTGCTCATCGCCAGGCTCCAGCACCCGGGTCAACGCGGCCCGCGCGGCGCGCTCCGCCCGCGGGCTCCGGTCCTCAGCGGCCTGGCCGCTCACCTGCGCTCCTCCCGCGGCAAAGCCACGCCTCGCGGCACGCCCGTGCGCAGTTCCAACGCGGTGGCCACCTCATCGGCTCCCGGGCGGGTGCGAGCGGCGAGGTCCGCCAGCGTCCAAGCGACCCGAAGCACCCGGTCGAGGCCCCGGGCGGTGAGCAGACCGCGCTCCAGATCGCGCTCGGCAAGGTCGAGCGCACCGGGCGCCACCGGCCACCGGGTGCGCAGCTCGTGGCCGGGCACCTCGGCGTTCAGTGTCCAGGTGGTGTGGGCGAAGCGGGCGGCAGCGCGCTCCCTCGCCTCACGGACCCGGGCGGCCACCACCTCGGTGGACTCACTGCGCCCACCAGAACCCAACAGGTCGGACCGACTGACCGGCTCGACCTCCACCCGCAGATCCACCCGGTCCAGCAACGGCCCGGACAGCCGGGCCTGGTATCGGCGAATGGCTGCCGGCGGGCAGTCACAGCCCGTGCCATGCGCGTAGTGGCGCCCGCACGGACAGGGGTTGGCAGCGAGCACCATCAAAAAGCGCGCCGGCAACCGCACCACCCCGGCCGCTCGGGCCACCACCACATGGCCGCACTCCAGCGGTTGTCGCAGTGCGTCCAGGGCACGGCAGCTGAATTCCGGAGCTTCGTCCAGAAAGAGGACTCCTCGATGAGCGAGCGAGACCGCGCCGGGTCTCGGTCCGCCGCCCGATCCACCTCCGACCAGCGCCTGCATGGTCGCCGAATGATGCGGTGCACAGTAGGGCGCGGTCCGCACGAGCGGCTCACCGGGTGGAAGGATGCCCGCGACCGAATGCACCGCGGTGACCTCCAGGGAGTCCCGACGGCTGAGTGTGGGCAAGAGCGCGGGCAGTCGCTCGGCCAGCATCGTCTTACCAGCGCCAGGCGGTCCGGACAGGTAGAGATGGTGGCCACCTGCCGCGGCCACTTCCACGGCCCGGCGGGCTGCCGGTTGACCAGCCACATCGGCGAGGTCGGGAGACCTTGCGGTAGCTCCCGAGCCGGTCCGGGAACTGAGGAGGCCGGCGCCGGCCGCCGGCAGGAGGAGACCGGTGACCGCGCCGTCTGGTCCTCGGAGGGCGGACGCCGCACCTGGGACCTGTGCTTCTTCGAAGGGCACCTCCGCCCCGGTGAGAACGGCGATGAGCTGGGCGAGGCTGCGCACACCAAGGACCGACACCTCGGGCACCAGGGCGGCTTCCGCAGCGCACGCCTGCGGAACCACCACCTGGCGGAACCCGGCATCGGCAGCAGCGAGTACGGCTGGCAGCACTCCCGGCACCGCGCGTACCCTCCCGTCCAGATCCAGCTCGCCGATCAGCACGAGCCCGGACAGAGCGGTGGGTGGGATCCGATCTGCGGCTCCCATGACGGCCGCTGCAACAGCGAGGTCGAATCCGCTCCCGCTCTTGGGGACGGCCGCCGGGCTCAGTCCGACCGTGAGCTTGCGCTGGGGCCATTCGGCGCCCGAGTTGACCACCGCGGCTCGGACCCGGTCGCGGCTCTCGACCAGACTCTTGTCCGGCAGGCCGACCAAGCTGAAGGCCGCCACACCCGGTTCGAGGTCGGCCTGTACCTCCACCACCACGCCCTCGACCCCGATGAGCGCTACCGCGCAGGTACGCCCGAACCCCATCAGGCCACGCCCTTGGCGTGTTCGACGGTGGCCGCGCCCCTGCGCGGTAGCAGCACGCCGACCAGATCGATCCGCACCCCGCCCGGTGGCGGTCCTCCGTGTTCGCTGAGCCAGCGGTCGGCCAGCCGGCGCAAACGGTCGATCTGGGCGGGCCTCAAAGCCGCCATCGGATGCTGGAAGGTCCCGGCCCGGCGGGTCTTCACCTCGCACACCACCAGCGCGTCCCCGTCGCGGGCGATGATGTCGATCTCCCCGCTTCTACAGCGCCAGTTCCGCTCGATCACCGCCATCCCGGTCGCGGTCAGTCTGCGCGCAGCAAGGTCCTCGCCGTACCGCCCCAAGGCCCTCCGGGCTCCACCTCGTGTGTCCATCTCGGCACCACCTCCGGTACCGAAGATCCCGTCTTCCCCGCGATCTCGTCGGGGCCGGTGGACAACTCAGGCCTTGTGGATAACTCGCTCACCCTCCCGGAAGCTCCAAGTCGCTCTTGTTGAGCTCCTCGATATTCACGTCCTTGAACGTCAGCACCCGTACCTGCTTGACGAACCGGGCCGGCCGATACATGTCCCAGACCCAGGCATCAGCCATCGAGACCTCGAAGAACACCTCACCCTGGACCGAGTGCACCTGCATCTCGTAGTCGTTGGTGAGGTAGAACCGACGCTCGGTCTCGATCACGTATTTGAACAGCCCGACGACGTCGCGGTACTCCCGGTAGAGCTTCAGCTCCATCTCGGTCTCGTACTTTTCGAGGTCCTCGGCGCTCATGGCATGTTCCCCTTCAGCCGTGCGTCCACCTATTGTGCGGCACCTCCCGACGCCATTAAGCGATTTCGGGCGCCAGGACGACCGGCGTGAGCGGCGGACCCTCGTCGAGCAGCGTGCGGAGCAACCCGGCGAGCCTGTTCGGGTACACCGTCTCATGGGTGATCGCGAGTTCCGCGGAGGTCCACCACCGCGCTCCCGCCACGCTACGGCGTTCCAACTCGGTCAGGCCGCTCATCTGCGTCGGCGTGCGGGCCGTCCTGGTCCGGGCCAGGTAGTACCACTCGTCCTGCTCCCAGCGACGGCCGTCGAAGGGGAAGGAGCAGAACCGCTGCCACAGCACCGGCCCCAGTGCCACGTCGGTGATCCCCGTCTCCTCGGCGAGCTCCCGCAATGCGGCCTGTTCCCGACGTTCCTCACCCTCGACGCCGCCGCCCGGAGTGAACCACCAGGTGGCGGAGGGATCGGCCGGCTCGAAACCGTGCAGGAGCAGGATGCGGTCGTCCGGGTCCAGGAGCACGACCCGGGCCACCCTGCGGGGGCTCCGGTCGGCCTCAGCGGACACCGGCCGGCTCCTTCCGGCCGCGCCGGAACAGGCGCGCCAGCGGCCCGTAGGAAGCTCCGAGCACAATGAGAAGGGCCCCGCCGCCGGTGACCGCGGCCTGGGTCCTCAGGGGGCCGGGAGCGGAGGTGCCGCCGGGCAGGTGCTCGTAGGCGGCAGGGCGTTCGATCATGTTGCCCAGCGGCCAGACGACGGCGTCGAGTCGTGCCAGGACCGCCGAGCGGGAGACGGTGCCCTGCCCCGCCTCCTGCAGGTGGGCTCGGGAGTCCAGGGACGCGCTCCGGTCGTCTCCCAGCAGGAAGAGCTTGTCCTCGGGGACCGTCACCTCGAAGGGCGTCGTCGAGGCGTCCCCGGCATCGTGCAGATACGGTTCCTCGACGGGCGCGCCATTGAGCGTGAGCCGACCGCCGGTGCGGCAGCAGGCCACTTTGTCCCCGCCTACCCCGACCACCCGTTTGACCATGGGCAGGTCGCCCCAGACCTCGTCGCGGAATATCACGATGTCCCCGCGCCGCACCTGGTCCCCGTCGATGCGCTGGGCGAGCACCCGTTCACCGGGCTTGACCGTGGGAGTCATCGAATCCGTGGGCACGAGGAAGGGCTGGTAGACCACCGCGGCCCAGATGAACCCGCCGAGGAAGAGCACGAAACCCGTGGCCACGACCAGCCCCGACAGCACGCTGCCAAGGCCTCGACGGTGGCCTTCTCGTGTCCGCTCAGCACGACCGGTGGTACCGGTCCGTCCCGTTCCGCCCATTTGCAGCGCCCCCACACCTGGAGATCTTCGGTCTGGGCGCACCCTACCCGTCAGTACTACGCGGCAGCCATCACCGGGAGTGGCTCGTGGAGGTCAACCGGCGTCGACGCCACAGCACCAGCGGCACGGCGCCTGCGACGCCGAGCGTGACCGGAACGGCCCCCATCGCGCTGTTGAGCCCCGGCTGGTCGAAGGTCGCTGGGATCGGCAGCGTCGACCATCGGGTGATGGGCCAGGCGATCACCACGGCCCGCCCGACGACCTCGTCCACCGGGACGAAACCTCGGGTCTGGTCGTCCATGTGGTAGCGGGAGTCCAACGAGTCCTGCCGGTGGTCGCCCATCACCCAGATGTGATCGGCGGGGACCTTCAGCGGGCCGAAGGGCTTGTCGTCGCAAGGAGTGTTGCCCGGGTAGATGTAGGGCTCGTCCAGCGCCTTGCCGTTGACCTTGACCGGCCCGCCCTTTTGGCATTCCACCGTGTCGCCGCCCACCGCGATGGTCCGCTTGATCAGGTCCTTCTCCTCCGCCGACGGCATCAGGCCGATGAAGCTGAGGAACTTCTGCACCGCGTTGGGCTCGGGGGTGGCGGTACCTTCCAGCCACTGGGCCGGGTCGTGGAAGACCACGACCTCGCCCCGCTCGGGTTCCGATCCGAACCACGGGGTCAGTTTGTCGACGAGTACTCGGTCGCCCCGCTGCAAGGTGTCCTGCATCGAGTCGGAGGGGATCGAGAACGCCTGCACCAGGAAGGTCTTGATCAGCAAGGCGAGCAGCAAGGCGATACCGATCAGCAGCGGCAGCTCCTTCCAGAAGGACCGCTGCTTGCCTCCGGCCTCAGTGTCCGCCGCCTCTTCGCCGGGCGCCTGCGCGCCCTCGTTGGAAGGACGCTCCTCCGGCTCCTCGTGCTCGGATCGTGCACCCACCGCCACGTCCCCCACATCCACTCCTCACTCCGTGCCGCTGCCTGCGCCTGAACAGACGCGGGCCCACTACTCCCATAACGAGCGGGAGTTCCGCAGGGCTCGGGAGCAGGACCGCCAGAGGCGATTCCCGAGGAGACAGCCTATGCGACGACCCCGCGGCCGTGAGGCCGGCGCCGCGCGCGTCCGGGATCAACGCGAAGGTCCCGGGCGTTTGCAGTTGACGCCAGTGGCCGAACGGCCAAGCGATGACCACTGCCCGTCCCACCACTCCCTCCTCGGAGATGGTTCCCTGCTTGCCGTCGTCGAGGTGGAAGCGGGAGTCCGCGGAGTTCGCCCGGTGGTCACCCATCACGAAGAGCCGACCGGCCGGCACCTTCACCTCGAACTTGCGATCGGAAGGGGCGTTGCCTGGATTCACGTACGGCTCGTCGAGCGGTACGCCGTTGACCGTGACCCGCCCACTGCCGTCGCAGCACTTGACGGTGTCGCCACCGACGCCGATCACCCGTTTGATGAGGTCCTGCTCCTCGGCCGAGGGCAGCAAGCCGATGAACGTCAGCGCCACCCGCAGCTGTCGCAGCACCACCGGATCCGGGGCACCGAGAGCCGCATCGCCCTGGAGCCAGCCCCCGGGGTCCTTGAACACCACCACGTCGCCGCGTTCCGGTCTGGATCCGAACCACGGGGTGAGCTTGTCGACCAGTACGCGGTCACCGATCCGGATCGTCTGCTCCATGGACCCGGACGGAATGACGAAGGCCTGCACCAGAAACGTCTTGAGAACCAGTGCGATCAGCAACGCCACCCCGATCAGCAGGGGGATCTCGCCGACCCTGCGGGTGCGTCTACGCCGTTTGACCCGGCGGGCCAGCCTGCGCCGCTCGGCACGACCCAGCGGCGCCTGGCCGTCCGGGGTCTTGGCTCCCCCGCGGCGCGGCCGTCCACGGTTACCCATGAACTGCGCCGAAGGCTTCGGGGGGACTGAAGGACGCCCAGCGGGCCGGCGGCCAGCCAATCCAGTTGACCCTTCCGATGACGCGCTCCAGCGGCACCATGCCGCCGCCGGGTGAACCCAGGTGGTCCCGGGAATCGCTGGAAGCGGAACGGTGGTCACCCAACACGAACAGCTTCGACTGCGGCACCACGACCGCGAACGGCACCTTCGAGGGCGCGTCACCGGGGTGCAGGTAAGTCTCTTTCACCGCCACTCCGTTCACCGTCAGCCGTCCCGACCGATCGCAGCAGACCACGCGGTCACCGCCCACTCCCACGACCCGCTTGACGAAGTCGGTCTCGGCCGGCTCGGCCAGGCCGAGTGCCGAGGCGGCACCTCGGACCAGCGTGGCCAGCGGGTCGGAGCTCAGGTCCTCCTGAACGAAGGAGCCCCGACCGTCGAAGACGATGACGTCACCACGGCTCGGTTGACGGCCGAAACGGTACGCCAGCTTGCTCACCAACACCCGGTCCCCCACCTGCAGGGTGGGCTCCATGGAACGGCTGGGGATCAGGAACGGCTGGAGCACGAAACTGCTCAGCAACAGCAGGAAGACCGCGCAGGCCGCTCCCAGCAGGCCGGCGCGGCGCCAGGGCCCGCCGCTGCGGAGGAACCGCAGGGCTCCGGTGATCGCCGCCGAACGCACGAAGCGCGACCGCTCCCCCACACCTGCCGGTGCCGGGGAGAGGTCGCGCTTGGAGAGCTGTGCTTCGGTGTCCATCGAGGGGAGCCTATCCGGCCGCCCCCCGGACCCGGGCGGGAGCTCAGTTGTCGCGCTTCTCCTTGATCTTCGCGGCCTTGCCGCGCAGCTCACGGAGGTAGTACAGCTTGGCGCGACGGACGTCGCCACGGGTGACCAGCTCGATCTTCTCGAAGATCGGGGAGTGCACCGGGAAAGTACGCTCCACGCCGACGCTGAAGGAGACCTTGCGGACCGTGAAGGTCTCGGAGACCCCCGAGCCCTGACGGCGGATGACAACGCCCTTGAACTGCTGGATACGGGAGCGGTTGCCCTCGATCACGCGGACGTGCACGTTGACCGTGTCACCCGGACGGAAGGCCGGAACGTCGGAGCGCAGCGAGGCGGCGTTGACGCCATCGAGCAGGTGAGACATGTTCTTCGTCTGCTTTCTTCGCACGACGCCACAGGTCGCCGGGCGGGAGTTCGTAGAGAATTCGAAGCCGTGCCGCCCCGTCCGCGACGGTCCCCCTGTGGCAGGGGCGCGGGGTCGGGCGTACAGCAGCCGCTTATTCTTCCACGGCCTTCGGCCTACGCCAAAATCGGCCGTCCGGGGTGGGGCTCCAGCCGAGGATCGAAAGGAGTTCCCGGTCCTTCTTGTCGAAGACGGCGGCCGGACACCGCTCGATCAGATCGGGTCGGTTCCGGGCCGTCCGGCGGAATGCCTCGTCCCGCCGCCAGCGAGCGATCTTGCCGTGGTGCCCGCTGAGCAGGACCTCGGGGATGTCCCGCCCGCGCCACAGAGGGGGCTTGGTGTACACCGGCCCCTCCAACAGGTTCGCCATCGCACCGGGCGCGAAGGAGTCGTCCCGATGGGACTCGGCGTTACCGAGGACACCGGGGAGCAGGCGCGCCACCGCTTCGGTGACGACGAGCACCGCTGCTTCACCACCGGCCAGCACGTAGTCGCCGATGGAGACCTCGTACACCGGCATCCGCGTGGCGTACTCGTCCGTCACTCGGCGATCGATGCCCTCGTAGCGGGCCGGCGTGAAGATCAGCCAGGGGCGTTCGGAGAGTTCGACGGCGAGTTCCTGGGTGAAGGGCCGGCCGCTGGGCGTAGGCACCACCAGGGCCGGGTCGTGGGCGCCCGTCTCGTACCCGTGCGCCAGCGCCTCGTCGAGCGCCTCGCCCCACGGCTCCGTTTTCATGACCATGCCGGGTCCGCCACCGTAGGGGGTGTCATCGACCGTGTTGTGGCGATCGTGGGCCCACTGGCGCAGGTCGTGGACGTGCACGTCCAACTGACCGCGGGCCCGCGCCTTGCCGACCAGGGAGACGTTGAGTGGCTCCAGGTACTCGGGGAAGATCGTGACGACGTCCAACCGCATCAGGCTTCGCCCTCGCCGGCGTCGGCCTCACGGACGGAGGCGATCTCCGCGCGGTCGTCGATCAGCCCGGGCGGCGGATCGATGACCGCCCGTTGCTCCTCCAGATCGATGTCGGTGACGATCTCCGAGACGAACGGGATCATCACCTCGCTGCCGTCCTCGCGTTCGACGATGAACAGGTCCTGGGAGGGGAGGTGGGAGATCTCGGTGATCCGCCCCACCTCGGTGCCGTCGGCCAGGACCACGTCCAGGTCGATCAGCTGGTGGTCGTAGAACTCGTCGGGCTCCTCCGGCAGCTCGGCCGGGTCCACATCGGCGATCAGGAGGGTATTGCGCAGCGCTTCGGCGGCCGTCCGGTCCCGCACTCCCTCGAAGCGCAGCAGCAGCCGGCCGCTGTGCACCCGTCCGGACTCGATGGTCAGGGGTCCGGTTGCAGCGGGTTCGGTGAGGAGCACGGCGCCGGGGCCGAGCCGCAGTTCCGGCTCGTCGGTCCGTACCTCGACCGTGACCTCTCCCTTGATGCCATGGGCGCGGCCGATGCGCGCGACTACGAGCTGCACTCTTGTCCTTCTCCTGTCAGACGACGACGGGCCGGGGCGGGCGCAAAGCCCTCCCCGGCCCGTGCCGGTGGTTCAACTTCTCAGCGGACCTGGTCCACGTCGACGAGGTCGACGCGGATGCCCCGACCGCCGATGGCGCCCACGACGGTACGCAGGGCACGTGCGGTGCGACCGTTGCGACCGATCACCTTGCCGAGGTCCTCGGGGTGGACCCGGACCTCCAGCACCTGCCCACGGCGCAGGTTGCGCGAGGCGACCTGCACATCGTCGGGGTTGTCGACGATGCCCTTCACGAGGTGCTCAAGAGCCTCCTCGAGCATGCTCAGGCCTCGGTCGACTCGGCGGCGGCCTCAGCCTCGTCCGCCTTCTTGTCGGCCTTCTTCGCCTTCTGGGTGATGGCCTCGCCCTTGCTGTCGCCACCCTCAAGGGTCTTGGCGAACTCGTCGAAGGAGCGACGCTTGTCCTCCTTCGTCGCCGGCTGCAGCAGCGGCGCCGGGGCCGGCAGGCCCTTGTGCTTCTGCCAGTCGCCGGTGAGCTTCAGGATCGCGAGGACCGGCTCGGTCGGCTGGGCGCCGACGGACAGCCAGTACTGGGCGCGGTCCGAGTCGACCTCGATGCGCGACGGGTTGTACGTCGGGTGGTACAGACCGATCTCCTCGATCGCACGACCATCGCGGCGGGTGCGCGAGTCGGCGACGACGATGCGGTAGTGCGGCTGGCGAATCTTGCCGAGGCGCTTGAGCTTGATCTTGACTGCCACTGGAGTGGTGTCTCCTGAACTTGACGTGGTTGGGCACATGAGATGCCACGTGGGGTTGCGGTACTCGGGTGCCCGATGGACGCGTCAGCCGGAGGAGAGAGGGGTCCTATGCGACTGTCGAGTACAGCTAGCCATTGTGCCATACGCCGCAACACCGCTCCGCCGCCGGATCCGCCCAAGCGCCGGACCGACCCGATCAGGAGGTGGCGGCGACCACCGCCTCCGGGATCCGGAAGGGCTTCATGCAGCCGCCGCACACGATGGGCGCCTGGGCGAGGACCGAGGGCACCACGCGAACGTTGCGCCCGCAGTCGCAAACCGCCTTCACCCGGACGCCACCGCCGGAGGAACCGTGGCGTGCGGCGGGGCCTCGGAAGGAGCGCTTGGTGTCGGCGGCCGTGGCTGCCGTGTGGGCCTTCAGCGCCCGCTGTAGCCGCTCCATGGTGGGTCGGTAGCGCTTCTTCGCTTCGGGGTTGAGCGTGACCAGGGAAAAACCGCTGCTGGCGTGCGGTTCGTCGGAGTGGTCGAGGCCCATCTCCTCGGCGATCGCCAGGAATCTGCGGTTGTGGTAGCGACCGGCGCGCGAGGTGTCGCGCACGCCGCGGGCCGCTGCGATGCCATGGACTGCCTCGTGGAGCAGTCGCTCGAAGGAGAGCTCCGCGCCGCATGCGGACGAAGACTCTCCGATCAGGGACTCGGGCGCGGCAAGGTCCGGCAGCTCGGGGTGGTACCGCTGAATGTCGGCCCACGCCTGTGCCAGCTCTGCGGCGAGTACAGGTGGTGTCGTGCTCACGTCGTGATAACGAGCCCGGGTGCCCTGGTGTTCCGATTCCGGGGCATCCCAAATAATTTGCACGTACTCGTCAGTTGTGCGCGCGCCCCGGCACGCGGAGGGCATCCGCACGTCGGGGCGCTCACGCTGAAGCCTGCTCAGTACGAGCGGGCCACGATCGCCACGGTCCCCGGGGCGTCGTCCGACGCGGGCACCGATCCGTCCTCCGCGACCAAGCAGCGCACCGATACCGCCTGCTCGGCAAGGTCCGCCTCACCCTTCGGGCCCAGGACGTCCCACGGAATGCGCGCCCAGCCACCGGCGACGGCGGCCTCGGCAGCTTGTTCGATCGTCCGCACATCGCTGGTTCGGGACTCCCGACGCTCACGGGATTCGCGCAGCAACTGGGCCTGGTCCTCGTCGAGCACCTTGGGCAGCAGATCAGCAAGGGCATCGATCTGCACCGGCTCCTTGCCGCCGGGGATCCTGCGGGCCAGCATCGCGGTGCCGTTCTCCAGGTCCCGCGGTCCGATCTCGACACGCACCGGTACGCCCTTGAGCTCCCAGTCGACGGCGCGACGCCCGAAGGGGGTGTCGACCCGGTCGTCGACCTGGACGCGGATGCCCGCGCTCTTCAGCCGGTCGCCGAGCTCCCGGACCTTCGCCACGGCCTCGTCACCCTTGATCGCCATGACCACGACCTGGACGTGGGCCAGACGCGGCGGCACCCGCAGGCCGTTGTCATCGCCGTGCGACATGATCAGACCGCCCACCATCCGGGTGGAGACTCCCCAGGAGGTCTGCCAGACGAGCTCCTGTTTGCTCTCCTTGGACAGGTACTGGGTGTTGAAGGCCTTGGCGAAGTTGGTACCGAGCTCGTGGCTCGTACCCATCTGGAGGGCCTTGCCGTCACCCATCATCGCTTCGAGGGTGAGCGTGTTGATGGCGCCCGCGAAACGCTCCTTCGCGGTCTTGCGCCCCAGGACCACGTCGATGCCGAGGACGTTGGTCATGAAGTCGCCGTAGACGTCCCGGTGGATGCGCGAGGCGTACTCACGGGCGTCTTCATAGGTGGCGTGCGCGGTGTGCCCCTCCTGCCAGAGGAATTCACTCGTACGCAGGAAGACCCGAGGACGCATTTCCCAGCGCACCACATTGGCCCACTGGTTGATCAGAAGGGGCAGGTCACGGTAGCTCTGAACCCACTTGGAAAAGTAGTCGTTGATGATCGTCTCAGAGGTCGGCCGCACCACGACCGGCTCTTCCAGCTCCTTGCCGCCACCGTGCGTGACGACCGCGAGCTCGGGCGCGAAGCCCTCGACGTGCTCAGCTTCCTTCGTCAGGTAAGACTGCGGAATGAACAGCGGGAAGTAGGCGTTCTGGGCGCCCGCTTCCTTGATGCGCGCGTCCATCTCCTGCTGCATCCGCTCCCACAGGCCGTAGCCGTACGGCCGGATGACCATGGTGCCGCGCACTGGGCCGTTGTCGGCCAGCTCGGCCTTGTTGATCAGATCCTGGTACCAGCGGGGGAAGTCCTCCGCCTGGGGGGTGAGAACGGGAGCCTTTGCCATGGCGCGAATGGTACGGCGCGCAGGGACCCGAGCGTGAATCGGGTCCACCGACCCCTGGACGCCGCGGCGGATGAGCAGTTCTCTGGCATCGGGGGCACAGCGAATCGCACGGGGGCAACTGCTGGACGGACAGGAGCGCTTTGACCATGACAGCCACGCTCGCAGGCAGTCCCGAGGCCGCCGCGAGGGCCCGCGACTGGGCGGAGATCCAGGAACGCATGCTCGTACCCCTGTACGAAACGGTGTACGACCGGCTCGATGTCTCACCACGCACCCGGCTCCTGGGCCTGGGCTGTGGCTCCGGCCTCGCCCTGGTACTGGCCGCTGGCCGCGGCGCCCTGGTGAGCGGCGTCGAGAACGACCCTGACCGGCGCGCCCTGGCGCGCGAACGCCGGCTCGACGTGAGGGACCGGCCGGCACTGCCCGCCGGAAGCCGAAGGCCCTTCACCCTGCTGACTGCCTTCGGCACCGAAGGGGGACCACCGGACCTGAGCGCCGCCCTGCCCCTGCTGGAGCGGGGCGCCGCCGTGGTCCTCACCGGTTGGGGACCGCCTGAACGCTGCACCACCTTGGCGCTCCTCCCGCCGGCACTGCGTCCGCGGGGCCGGGACGTCCTGGAGAAGGTCGCGCAGCAGGCGGGGCTGGTGCCGGACGGCTCCGGGCGGGTGCTGTGTCCGTTCGGCTACGCGGATCTGGACAGCGCGGTACGGGGACTGCTCTCGACCGGGCTGTTCGATGCCGCGCTGCGAGGCTCGGAGCCTCCGCAGGCCGAGAAGGAACTGGCCGAGTGCCTGCACCCGCACGTCCGGCCGGACGGAACCGTTTGGATGCCCAACGTGTTCCGCTACCTGATCGCCCGGGTGCCCTGAGGAGCAGGCGCGAAGGGGGTACGCCGCTGAACGGCGTACCCCCACTTCACCGCTGCTGCTACTACTTCATGAACTTCTTGAACTCGTCGGGCAACTCGAAGTCCTCGCCCGGCTGCCCGGCCGGAAGACCGAAGGCACCTCCCGGTAGCGCGCCCGGCTGGGCACCCTGCTCGCGACGGGCAGCGGCTGCGGCCTCCTCAGCCTTGCGCTTCATCGGGTTGCCGCTCTTGCGCTTGCCCTTGGCCTGCTTGACCTGCTTCTTCTGACGGCCCGGGCCCCCACCCATGCCAGGGACACCGGGCATCCCCGGCATTCCGCCGCCCTGAGCCATCCTGGACATCATCTTGCGGGCCTCGAAGAACCGCTCCACCAGGTTCTTGACGGCGCTGACGTCCACGCCGGAACCCTTGGCGATACGGGCGCGGCGCGAACCGTTGATGATCGTCGGGTCCTGGCGCTCCCCCGGGGTCATCGACTTGATGATCGCGGCTGTGCGGTCCACATCGCGCTCGTCGATGTTGTTGATCTGGTCCTTGATCTGCCCCATGCCGGGAAGCATGCCGAGCAGCTTGGAGATGGAGCCCATCTTGCGGACCTGCTCCATCTGGGCCAGGAAGTCGTCGAGGGTGAACTCCTTGGGCCCCTTCGCCAGCTTGGCCGCCATCTTCTCGGCCTCGGCCTGGCTGAACGTCTTCTCCGCCTGCTCGATCAGGGTGAGCACGTCACCCATGTCGAGGATGCGGGAGGCCATCCGGTCGGGGTGGAACGCGTCGAACTCGTCGAGCTTCTCGCCGTTCGAGGCGAACATGATCTGCTTGCCCGTGACATGGGCGATGGACAGCGCCGCGCCACCGCGGGCGTCACCGTCGAGCTTGGAGAGCACCACTCCGTCGAAGCCGACGCCGTCACGGAACGCCTCGGCGGTGTTGACCGCGTCCTGACCGATCATGGCGTCGACGACGAAGAGGATCTCGTCGGGGGTGACCGCGTCGCGGATGTCGGCGGCCTGCTGCATCATCTCGGCGTCGATGCCGAGGCGACCGGCGGTGTCGACGACCACGATGTCGTACTGCTTGGTGCGGGCGTACTCGATGGAGTCCTTGGCCACCTGGACCGGGTCACCGACGCCGTTGCCCGGTTGCGGTGCGTAGACGCCGACACCGGCGCGGTCCGCCACGACGCTGAGCTGGTTGACGGCGTTGGGGCGCTGGAGGTCGCAGGCGACCAGCAGCGGGGAGTGGCCCTGCCCCTTGAGCCAGAGGCCGAGCTTTCCGGCCAGGGTGGTCTTACCGGCGCCCTGGAGGCCGGCCAGCATGATCACGGTCGGCGCCGTCTTGGCGTACCGCAGTCGACGGGTCTCGCCACCGAGGATGCCGACCAGCTCATCATTGACGATCTTGACGACTTGCTGCGCCGGGTTCAGGGACTTGGAGACCTCCTCACCACGGGCACGCTCCTTGACGTTCGCGATGAAGGCACGGACCACGGGCAGCGCGACATCGGCCTCAAGCAGCGCGATACGGATCTCACGTGCCGTGGCGTCGATGTCGGCCTCACTGAGGCGGCCTCGGCCCCTGAGGTTCTTGAAAGTTACGCTGAGGCGGTCGGAGAGCGTATCGAACACGGTGGTCGCGGATCCTCGGGTCGGTGGCAGGTGGTCGCACCCAGGGTATCGGGCCCCGGAAGGGGAACGCCCCTGCCGGTGCGGACCGGGCTCGGGCAGCGGGCCGCGGCACCCCCACCGACCTGCCAAAGAGTGTCACCACGGCCGACGGCAGGGGCTCTTTCGACGCTCAGCTCAAGGCCTCCTGCAGAGCTCGGGCCAGCTCGTCCGCGTCCGCGGCGGGAAGGGGGACACCGTCCTTTCCAACGACGTAGACGGTGTCGACGGCGTTGGCTCCGAGCGTGGACACGTGGGCACTGCGCACCCGCACGCCGGCGCCCTCCAAGGCCCGACCGATCCGGTGCAGCAACCCGGGTGCGTCCTGGGCCCGCACCTCGATCACCGTGGCCCGGTTCGAGCCGGTCGGGGCGACGGTGACCCGGGGCGGTGGCGGCTCGACCCCGCGGCGCCGCGGATAGGCGGCTTCACGCTCGGCCAGCTTGGCGGCGATGTCCAAGGAACCCTCCAGGGCCCGCACCAGGTCGGAGCGGAGTCGAGCGGCCTGCGGGAGCGAGCCGAATTCGGCGGCGACCCGCCAGCTCAGTACCAGGACGGCACGATCGGGGCGGTCCAGTTCGCCGGGAAGGTCAACCGAGCGCAGGTCTGCGGCGCGCACGGTCAGCCGGTGCAGGGCGAGCACTCCGGCCGCGGCGGGCAGCACCCCGGGCTGGTCCGGGACCGCGATGAGGAGTTCGACGCCCACCGGTTCGTCTGCCCGGGGCTCGGACTCGGTGCGGGCCCGCAGCGAGAGCACGGGTTCGCCGGTCCGCATGGCCTCGACGGCCAGACGTTCCTGTTCGGCACTGGGGACGCCGGGACCCTGTGCCGGTCCCGGCGCATCACCGGCGAGGAGCCCGGCGACCCGCCCCACCAGGTCCCGGACGAGAGAGGCACGCCAGGCGCTCCAGGCAGCCGGCCCGGTGGCGAGGGCGTCGGCTTCGGTCAGGGCGTGCAGGAGCTCCAGGGTTCCGGCGGAGCCGACCGCATCGGCGACCAGCCGGACAGTGGCCGGGTCGTCCAGGTCGCGCCGGGTGGCGGTGTCGACCAGCAACAGGTGGTGACGCACCAGGGCGGCGAGTACGTCGACGTCCGTCGCATCGAAGCCGATCCTGGTGGCGACGTCCCGGGCGATCGTCTCGCCGGCGACGCTGTGGTCACCGGGCCACCCCTTGCCGAAGTCGTGGAGCAGGGCTGCGACCAGCAGGAGGTCGGGGCGGTGCACGCGACGGGTGAGGGCGCAGGCCCGGACCGCCGTCTCCACCAGGTGCCGGTCGACGGTCCAGGTGTGCACCGGGTTGCGCTGGGGGCGGCAACGGACCCGTTCCCAGTCCGGGAGTAGTCGACTGATCAGGCCTTCGGCCTCCAGGGCCTCCCAGACCGAGACCGTGGGCTCACCGGCGCCGAGGAGGGTGACGAGTTGCTCCCGGGCCTCCGCCGGCCACGGCACCGGCAGGGCCCGGGCGCTGCCGGCGAGACGGCGCACGGCGTGCAGTGAGACCGGCAGCCCCGCCTGCGCCGCGGCGGCGGCAAGCCGCAGCGGCAGCACCGGATCGCGGTCCGGCTTGGCCGTCAGGGCCAGCACGGCCTCACCGTCCTGTTCCACGACCCCCTCGGCGAGCGGAACCCGCTCGGCGGTGGCGCCGCGCGAGCCGAGCAGCCCGCGCAGGCGCGGGCGGGCGGAGCGGGCCCGCAGGACGCGCCCCACCTCGCGCCAGGTGACGTCGCCTGCGTAGGAGACGGTGCGGGCGGCCTCGTACACCTGGCGTAGCAGCGCGTCAGCGTCCAGGAGCCCGAGTCGGGCGGCGACCTGGTCCTGTTCCTGGAGGGACAGCCGGTCGGTGGCCCGTCCGGTGGTGAGGTGGAGGGCGTCACGGGTGTCGAGGAGACGACAGCGGGCGTCGGCGAGTCCCTCGCGGGGCGCGTCCGCGAGCCAGGAGGCTGCTACGGCGCGCAGGGCGGTGGCGTCGCGCAGTCCGCCGCGGGCTTCCTTGAGGTCGGGTTCGAGGAGGAACTGGAGTTCTCCGGCACGCTCGGCGCGCTCCCGGCACAGTTCGTGCAGGAGTGGGAGCCGTTTGGGAGCCTGGTTGCGCCAGTCGGCCAGCACGGAGGTGCGCAGGGCGGCCACGAGACCGAGTTCGCCGGTGACGGCGCGGGCGTCGAGGAGGCCGAGCTGCACCTTGAGGTCCTCGCCCGCGGTCTTGCGGGCCTGGGCTGGGGTGCGGACCGAATGGTCCAGGGCGAGGCCGAGGTCCCAGATGGGGTACCAGATCCGGTCCGCCAGGGCGGCGAGAGCGCCCGCTTCGGCCTTCCCGTCGTGCAGGAGCAGCAGGTCGAGATCGCTGCGCGGTGAGAGTTCGCCGCGTCCGTACCCCCCGACGGCGACCAGGGCCGCTCCTCGGACGCCGGTGGCTCGAACGGCGGCGGCGAACAGCTCCGTCAGCCAACCGTCGGTGAGGGTGGCCAGGGCACAACGGCGCGGCGGCCCGGACTGTGACTCCTCCTGGAGGAGTCGCAGCCGGGCCGCCGCGTAACCGCTGGGTCCCGATTCGGCCTGGTCCGTTGTCTCTTCGAGGCTCGTCACCCAGAGGCTCCGTTCACTGCCGCTTCGCTGGTGGGGTGGGTCAGAGGGCGTCGACGCCGCGTTCGCCGGTGCGGACCCGGGCGACGCTTTCGACGGCAACGCTCCAGACCTTGCCGTCACCGATCTTCCCCGTCCGGGCCGCCTTGATGATGATGTTCATGACGTCCTCGGCGTCGTCGGAGGAGACGACGAGTTCGATGCGGATCTTCGGCACCAGGTCCACGGTGTACTCGGCGCCGCGGTACACCTCCGTGTGCCCGCGCTGGCGCCCGTATCCGCTGGCCTCGGTGACGGTCAGCCCCTGGACTCCGAAGGCCTGGAGGGCTTCCTTGATCTCGTCGAGCCGGTGCGGCTTGACGACCGCGGTGATGAGCCTCATGCGTCCACCTTCTTGGATTCCTGAGCAACGGCGACCGGGCTGGTACTGCGGGAGGAGGCACCGCCGCCCGCTCCGCTGAAGTCGTACGCGGTCTCGGCGTGCTGGACCTGGTCGATGCCGGAGACCTCATCGTCCTCGGTGACCCGCATCCCGAGCGTCTTGTCGATCAGGAAGGCGAGCAGCGCGGACGCGACCAGAGAGTAGGCGAGCACGGCGAAGACTCCGACGGCTTGCTTGCCGAGTTGACCGAGGCCGCCGCCGTAGAACAGGCCCGCGGCGTCGGACTGGACACCGCCGGTGGCGAAGAAGCCGACGAGCAGGGAGCCGATCACACCGCCGACCAGGTGTACGCCGACCACATCGAGCGAGTCGTCATAGCCGAACTTGTACTTCAGACCCACCGCCATCGCGCACACGACACCGGCGACGGCGCCCACAGCGATGGCGCCCAGGGGGCTGACGGAGCCACCGGAGGGGGTGATGGCCACCAGGCCGGCGACGGCGCCGGAGGCAGCCCCGAGGGTGGTGAAGGAGCCGTGGCGCAGCTTCTCGTAGGCGAGCCAGGCGAGCATCGCGGCGGCCGTGGCGACCTGGGTGTTGACGAACATCACGGCGCCGACACCGTCGTCGTTGCCGAGCCACGAGCCGGCGTTGAAGCCGAACCAGCCAAACCAGAGCAGGCCCGCGCCGAGCATGACCAGCGGGAGGCTGTGCGGACGCATCGGGTCCTTCTTGAAGCCGACCCGCTTACCGATGACGAGGATCACACCGAGCGCCGCAGCTCCGGCGTTGATGTGGACCGCGGTGCCACCGGCGAAGTCGATAACGCCCATCTCGTACAGCCAGCCACCGGAGCCCCACACCCAGTGGGCGACGGGGAAGTAGACCAGGGTGACCCACAGGGTGATGAACAGTGCCCAGGCCGTGAACTTGACGCGGTCCGCGAGGGCACCGCTGATCAGGGCGGGGGTGATGATGGCGAACATCAGCTGGAAGACGGCGAAGACGTAGACCGGGATGTTGTACCCGTCCCACAGTTCGTTGACGCCGATCCCACTGAGGCCCAGGTAGTCGCTCGACCAGCCGACGACCGAGCCGATGTCGTTACCGAAGGCGAGGCTGAAGCCGTACAGCACCCAAAGGATGGTGACGATGCCGAGGCTGATGAAGCTCATCATCAGCATGTTGAGGGTGCTCTTGACGCGGACCATGCCTCCGTAGAAGAAGGCGAGGCCCGGGGTCATCAGCATGACCAGGGCGGAGCAGATGAGCATGAACCCGGTGTTGGCTGCAGACAGCTCGGGGGCTTCTGCGGCAAGGGTCGTGATGCCTGGGGGCATCGGCGTCTCCTCGTCTTCAATACGTTCGCGTGCGGGCGATCGTGGGGCGATACCTGAGCGGCTGGGGGCGGCCGGTTATGAGCCATGAGGTTGGCCGAGGCCGGTTTCCAGTGGTGCCGCACGATGTTTCGCGCCAGTGACGAAGACGTCGGGTGTGTTACGTGCCCATGAACGGGTCGAAATGATCGGCCGGCCGCGGCGGAGCGCCCTGGTGACGTGCGGTGGGGGAACCGTGTCGGGCCAAAAAGGGGCTGCTGCCGCGGCCGGGGACGGAGGGAGACCAGAGGTCTCAGACTGCCTCGGCGGCCTCCGGGAGCTGGGCCGCGAGCTTGTCGGTGAGGCGGACGACGTCGGCGACGTCACGGTAGTCGCGGGCCGCCGTGTCGAGGGTCTTGCGCAGTCGGGTGTTCACCCGCTCCGAGCGCACCTGGCGGGCCACCTTCATGGCCTCTTCGGCCAGGACGGCCGCTTGCTCCGGCTCTTTCTGGAGCAGGTTCACGGTGGCCATTCCGATCAGGTTCAGGGCGTAGGAGCGCTGGTGCTCGCCGTCCTGGGCGAAGAGCTCGACGGCCCGCTCCATGACGGGTGCTGCCAGGGAGGCGTAGGTGGGACTGCGGCCCGCGACATAGGCGAGGTCACGGTAGGAATGGGCGTTCTCGCCGTTGAGCTCAGCAAGCGAGAAGAAGCGGATCCAGTCAGGATCCGGGTCGGCCGCGAGGTCGGCGTCGCTGAAGGTGTCCTCGGCCATCCGTACCGCCCTCTTGCAACGGCTGGGTTGGCCCATGTTGGCGTAGGCGCGCGCCTCCATCGCATACAGCATGGCCTGGGTGCGCGGGGTGGCGCAGTCACGGCTGCCGTACTGGGCGAGGTGGATCAGCTCCAGGGCGTCCTCGGGCCGCCCCAAGTGGATCATCTGACGGCTCATGCCGGAGAGGATGTACGAGCCGAGGGGCTTGTCCCCGGCTTCCTTCGCCGCGTGCAGGGCGAGTACGAAGTACTTCTGCGCGGTGGGGTGCAGGCCCACGTCGTAGCTCATCCAACCGGCGAGTTCGGCGAGTTCGGCGGCCACTTTGAACAGACGTCTGGTGATGTGTGCCGGGTGGGGCTCCTGGAGCAGGTCGGTGACCTCGTGGAGCTGACCCACGACGGCTTTGCGGCGCAACCCGCCGCCGCATTGGGCGTCCCACTGGCGGAACATCACACTGGTGGCTTCGAGGAAGTCCAGTTCCGGTTCGGAGAGGCACTGGGCGCGACGGCCGGGGGTCACGAGTTCGACGGGGGCCTGGGAGATCTCGGCCGAGGGTGCCGGGACCAGCCAGCGTTGCATGGGCTCGACGAGGGCGGGACCGGCGGACAGGGCCAGGGAGGTGCCCAGGAACCCACGACGGGCCAGCATCAGGTCGCTTCGTGAGAACTCGTTGAGCAGGGCGACGGTTTGCGGGCCCGCCCACGGCAGGTCGACGCCGGACGCGGAGGGCGACTGGTGAGCGGTGCGCAAGCCGAGTCCCTCGACCGGGACGACGGTGCCGAACCGTTCGGAGAAGAGCTCGGAGAGGATCCGCGGGATGGGCTCCCTGGGTTGTTCCCCGTCGAGCCAGCGGCGCACCCGCGAGGTGTCGGTGGAGATGTGGTGCGCGCCCATCTGGCGTGCCCTGCGGTTGACTTGACGAGCCAGTTCCCCTTTGGACCAGCCACTGCGGACGAACCAGGACGTCAGCTGCTGGTTCGGGCGCTTGTCAGCCGGAGTGCCGTTCGCGCCGTTGCCGCCCACTGGAACGCCCCCATCCGCTCAGCCTCATCGCTGGGCTCCTCGCGCCGCCGAACGGCCGCACACCTACCCCTTGTTTGCCTCCGGCATACCCATATCCGCCGAGAGCCCAAGGATGCATGTACCGAAAGTAATCCTACGATCACCCCTACAGCGAGGTGGTTTTGGGAAACGCCACCATTCGCCACCCCTTCGAATGAACTCGCGACCCACGGTTGGCGCTTCACTTGACATCGGACGGCCGGGACTGGGCGGACCGATGTGCACTGGGGCGCGTGCGATGCCACACGCGCCCCAGCAGGGCGCCGGCCCCACCCCACCCAGCCGCCGTGGGGACCGCGCGACCCCCGTATCCGCTCGCGGACGCAAGGGAGTCGTAACCACCGGCCAGCTCGACCCGTTGGAGGGGGCATGGGCTTCACGATCGGCAGCAGCCGGACCAAGGAGATCCGCACCGGCTCACGGCGTCGCGGCCGAATGTCGGAGTGCACCGCGGTGGCCGAGTACACCGGGCTGTGGGGATGGGACACGGCCCCCGGTGCCCGGGCGGCATCGCCCGGCCGGGACTGTTCCTGTGGCGAGCAGGACTGCGCCGCTCCCGGTGCGCATCCGCTGCCCTTCGTCCACGAGGTCAAGGCCGGCGCGACGCTGGACGAGGTGACGCAGGCGTGGGCCGCCCTACCGGGCGCCTCCGTACTCCTTCCGGTGGGTCGCAGCTTCGACGTGATCGAGGTCCGCGAGGCGGTGGGCCGGCGCGCCGTCGTCAGGCTGGAGCGGATGGGCCTGCCGCTGGGCCCCGTGGCCGCCACCCCGGACGGACGAGCTCAGTTCTTCGTGGCCCCGGGGGCAGCAGCCGAACTGCCGCAGCTGCTGTACCGGATGGGCTGGGACGACGCCGACCTCGACCTGCGCGCCCTAGGCGCCGGTTCCTACGTGACAGCGCCGCCCTCCGACCACGCCGGCCTGGGCCCGGTGAGTTGGCTGCGGGCACCCACCCTCGACTCGGCCGGACGCCCCCCGCAGGCCCGCCTGTTGCTCGGCACCCTCGCGTACATCTGCCACCGACTGCACCCCTAGAGTCACCGCACGGCCGGAGGGCCGAAGGACCTCCACCGCCGAGCGCACCCCCGAACGCCTCCCTTCCCCAGGAGGCTGCACCACCCCCCATGCGTCAAGTGCCCCGCCACTTCCTGAAAGGGAAGGTGCGGGGCACTTGGCGTTTCTTCGGGACAGATCAGTCGCCGATCAGTGCGTCCACGAACGCCTCCGGCTCGAAGGGCGCGAGGTCGTCAGCGCCCTCGCCCAGCCCGACGAGTTTCACCGGGACGCCGAGCTCACGCTGAACGGCGATCACGATGCCGCCCTTGGCGGTTCCGTCCAGCTTGGTGAGGACGATCCCGGTGATGTCCACGACCTCGGCGAAGACCCGCGCCTGCACGAGCCCGTTCTGCCCGGTGGTGGCGTCGAGGACGAGGAGCACCTCGTCCAGCGGTCCGTGCTTCTCCACGACCCTCTTGACCTTGCCGAGCTCGTCCATCAGGCCGGTCTTGGTGTGCAGCCGGCCGGCGGTGTCGATCAGCACCACGTCAGCGCCCTCGGCGATGCCCTCCTTGACCGCGTCGAAGGCGATGGAAGCCGGGTCGCCGCCCTCCGGGCCGCGTACGGTGCGCGCGCCCACCCGTTCGCCCCAGGTCTGGAGCTGATCGGCAGCGGCGGCCCGGAAGGTGTCGGCCGCGCCCAGCACGACGCTACGCCCGTCGGCGACGAGCACCCGGGCCAACTTGCCGGTGGTGGTGGTCTTGCCGGTGCCGTTGACGCCCACGACCATCACGACGCCGGGCGTGTCGAGGCCGCTCTCGGTCTTCACGGCGCGGTTCATGTCGGGGCCGATGATCTGGACGAGCTCCTCGCGGAGCAGCGAGCGCAGTTCCTCGGGGGTGCGGGTACCCAACACCCGCACCCGCTCCCGCAGCCGCTCCACCAGTTCCTGGGTGGGGGCCACACCGACGTCCGCGGTCAGCAGGGTGTCCTCGATCTCCTCCCACGTGTCCTCATCCAGGTGTTCGCGGGAGAGCAGGGTCAGCAGACCCTTGCCGAGCGAGTTCTGGGAGCGGGAGAGTCGGGCGCGCAGCCGGATCAGCCGGCCCGCGGTGGGCTCGGGCACCTCGATCTCGGGGGCGGCCGGCGCCTCGACGATGGCGTCCGGGACACGGGCCGGCGCTTCTGCGGCGGCCTCCGCATCGGGGAGCACGACCTCTTCGATCGTGCGGCGCGGCTCCTGCACCGTCGGTGCGGCGTCCTCGCCGACCTGCGGTTCGGCGGGCGGAGCAGTGATGGTCGGAGTGCTCGGCGGGGGCGGGGGCGGAAGCTGCTTCTTACGGCGGCTGCCGACCACGAGCCCGCTGATGACACCGACCGCGACCAGGGCGATGACTACAGCGAGAATGACGATGTCCATAACGGGTCCAGTATCGGCCACGGGTGACCCGCACCCTGGACCTGCACCCCCCAATCAGCGCCAATTTCGCTATTTGTGGTTTGGCGGGCAATCCGGTGATGATGGACAACTCCCCCTCCCCCGCTCGTACCACGGAGTGTGCATGCCTGCCGAGTCCGACGGCGTGATAGAGACCCGCGGCCTGGAGCCCGTTCCCGATGAGGAGCGCACCGGCCGGGTCCGCGAGCTGGTACCGACCTGGGTCGCCGCCAACATCAGCGTGCTCCTGCTGACCATGGGGGCCGGGCTGGTGGTCTCGGGCGGGCTCAACCTGTGGCAGGTGCTGGTGGTGGCGTCGGCGGGGCCGCTGGTCTCCTACGGCCTGGTGGGGTTGATCTCGATCGCCGGCAAACGAGGTGGTGCGCCGGGGATGGCGCTGTCGCGTGCCGTCTTCGGCCAACGGGGGAACCTGCTGCCCGGCTCCCTCATCTGGGTGGCCCGCTGGGGCTGGGAGACCATCAACGCCGTCACCGGCGCCTACGCCCTGCTGACGGTCTTGGACCTGCTCTTCGAAGTGCGCAGCAACACCTTCCTGATCGTCCTCACCCTGTTGTTCTTCGTGGGCTGCACCTTCCTGGTCTCCGGCCTCGGCATCAACGCGCTGCGCGCCTGTAGCACCTGGTCGGCCTATCTGTTCGGGGCCTTCAGCGTGCTGGTGCTCGGCTACCTGGTGGTCGACACGGACTGGACCGCCGTATTCGGCCGGCCGGCGGGCTCCTCCGCAATGATGATCGCGGGCATCGGCACCATCGCCGCCGGCGGCATCAGCTGGGTACCCTCCGGTCCGGACTTCACCCGATACCTGCCGCAGACCGCCTCCGCCACGGGTGTGGTGGGGGCGACCGTCGGCGGGGCCGGGGTGGTCGTCCTGCCCATGGTCCTGATGGGAGCGGTGATGGCGGTGGGCACCCCCGATCTGGCGTCAGCCCAGGACCCGGTTTCCTTCATCGGGGAGTTGCTGCCCCTGTGGATCGCCGTCCCGTACCTGCTGATCGCCCTGGTCGGCATGGTGCTGATCAACTCGATGTCGATGTACTCGGCCGGCTTCACGGCGCAGACCCTGGGCATCCGGGTGCCGCGCGCCTGGGCCGTGAGCGTCAATGCGGTCATCAGCCTGGTCGGCGGGTTCCTGCTCATGGTCGTCGCGACCAGCTTCTTCGGTGCCTTCATCTCCTTCCTGACTCTGCTGGCAGTGGCGTTCTCCGCGTGGATCGGAGTGTTCGGCGTGGACATGCTGCGCCGGAAGAGCTATGACGCCGAAGCGCTCCTGGACACCACGCGATCCAGCGCCTACTGGTATCGGGGCGGATTCGCCTGGCAGGCGATGACCGCATGGGGCTTCGCACTGCTGGCCGGCCTGGCCTTCACCCGGGTGGACTGGTTCAGCGGCCCGCTCGCCGGGACCTGGATCGGCGAGAACGGCCTGGGCTGGGTGGTGGGCGTACTGACCTCCGCCGGCCTTTACGCCGCGCTCGTACGGGCGAGGCCGACCGCGGAGCCCGGGCCGACCTCGCAGGGTGAACCGGAGCTCGCCGCAGCCCTACCAAACTGATGGAACGTCAGTTACGGTCCCCCTCCCGGTACCGATCGGCGAAGGGGGACTTCCGCCATGCCTGTCACCGTGGCCCGCTTCAACCTGACCGACCCGGACGGCACACCCGACACCCTCGCCGCTCGCTACCAGGCCGCGCTGGAGATGGCACGGTACGCGGACGCCCATGGCGTGGACACCGTGCAGACCGAGGAACACCACGGCACCGCGAACAACTGGCTCCCCTCCCCCTTCACCTTCGCCGGCGCGGTCCTCGGCGCTACCCGGCGGATCTCCGTCACCATCTCCGCGATCATCGGCCCGCTCTACGATCCGCTGCGCGCTGCGGAGGACATCGCGGTACTCGACCTGATCGGCAAAGGTCGCCTGGTGACGGTGGCGGGCATCGGCTACCGGCGCGCCGAATACGAGCAGCACGGGGTGGAGTGGAGCCGGCGCGGACGGCTCCAGGACGAACTGCTGGAAACCCTGCTACAGGCATGGAAGGGCGAACCGTTCGCCTACCGCGGCCGGACCGTCCAGGTCACCCCCCGCCCCCACACCCGACCACACCCCCTGCTACTGGTGGGCGGTAGCTCCAAGGCCGCAGCCAGACGCGCGGCCCGGCTGGGACTGCCCTTCTTTCCCAGTGCCCACCTTCCGGAACTGGAGCAGTACTACCGCGAGCAGCTCGAAGAACACGGCACCGAGGGCTTCTGTCTGATGCCCCCCGCCCAGACGCCGCTCCTCCACATCGCCGAAGACCCCGACCACGCCTGGAAGACCTACGGCCAGCATTTCCTGCACGAAGCCGGCACGTACGCCTCCTGGCAGTCCAAGGACATCCGCTCAGCCGTCCGTTCGAATGCCCGGGGGGTGTCGGAGCTGCGGGCCGAAGGCGTGTACCGCATCCTCACTCCGGACGACGCGGTCGCCAGGGCACGTGAGGCCGGAGAAGCGGGGAACCTCGTCCTGCATCCGCTATGCGGGGGCATGCCCGTCGACGAAGGCTGGCGCAGCCTGCAGTTGCTCTGCGAACAGGTGTTGCCCCGGCTCAGGGAATGAGCCGGGGCAACACCTGCCGAGAAGGAGAGGGGCGAGGCGGGGAGGTTAGCCCATCTCCTCCAGCGCCTTGCCCTTGGTCTCCGGCACCCACTTGAGCACGAAGGGGATCGAGAGCAAGGCGAAGAAGGTGTAGATCATGTAGGCGCCCGAGAGGTTCCAGTCGGACAGGGTCGGGAAGGTGACCGTGATCGCCCAGTTGGCCACCCACTGGGCGGAGGCGGCCACGCCGAGGGCGGCGGCACGGATGCGGTTGGGGAACATCTCCCCGAGCAGCACCCAGACCACCACGCCCCAGGAGAGCGCGAAGAAGAGCACGAAGCAGTGGGCGGCGACGAGGGCCACTGTGCCCTGCGTGTCGGGCAGGGTGATCTCGCCGTCGAACTCGCTCTTGTACGAGAAGGCCCAGGCGGCCAGGCCGAGGGAGATCGCCATGCCGGCGGAACCGATCAGGGCGAGCGGCTTTCGGCCGATGCGGTCCACGAAGATCATCGCGATCACGGTGCCGACGATGTTGATGATGGATGTGGTGAACGAGTACAGGAACGAGGTCGTCGGATCGATGCCGACCGACTGCCACAGCGAGGAGCTGTAGTAGAAGATCACGTTGATGCCGACGAGCTGCTGGAAGAGCGAGAGCCCGATGCCCACCCAGACGATGGGCAGCAGCCCGAACCGACCGCCGAGCAGGTCCTTGAAGGTGGACTTGTGCTCGGAGCGCATGGCCAGGTCGATCTCGGCGACCCGGGCGTCGGCGTCGATCCCGGAGCCTTCGACCTCGCGCAGCACCTCCTTGGCCCGCTCGCGTTTGCCGACGGCCACCAGGAAGCGGGGGGATTCGGGGATGACGAAGGACAGCAGCCCGTAGAGGGCCGCCGGGATGACCATCACGCCCAGCATCCACTGCCATGCCTCAAGGCCGCCGATCTTGCCGCGCTGTTCACCGTCGGCGAGGTTCAAGATTGCCCAGTTGACCAGCTGTGAGATGGCGATGCCGATGACGATGGCGGCCTGCTGGAAGGAGGCGAGGCGACCTCGGTAGGCGGCAGGCGAGACCTCCGCGATGTAGGCCGGCCCGATCACCGAGGCCATGCCGATGGCGAAACCGCCGACGACGCGCCACAGGGCGAGGTCCCAGAGGGCGAACGGCAGGGCGGAACCGACGGCGCTTGCGGTGAAGAGCAGCGAGGCGATCTGCATGCAGCGGATGCGGCCGATGCGGTCAGCGATCCGTCCGGCGGTGGCGGCGCCCATCGCACAGCCGATCAACGCGGCGGCGATGACCTGGGCGAGCGCCTCCGACCCGATGTCGAACCGACTCCTGATCGCCTCGACCGCGCCGTTGATGACGGAGCTGTCGTAACCGAAGAGGAATCCGCCCATCGCTGCCGCAGCGGCGATGAAGATGACGTGGCCGAGGTGGTCGGGATGCGACGCGCGGCCTCCGGGCGTTGCTGACGCGGTGCTGGTCAAGGTGGGCTCCTGATGGTTTTCCTTCTAGTGGTGCACAGGACCAGTTGGGCCACCACTCGCCAGGCCTTCGCGGCCAACCCGAGCCTATGCATTCAACTTCCGAAGTCAAGACTTCATTGATCACCATTTTTGGACGAGCCAGAGGTCCCATGCGTACATAATCTGAACACAAGCTTCGGGCGGGTTGCGCACCAGGGTGATCAGCGCAGCCGCTGGCTGATCACCTTCGAGACACCGTCCCCCTGCATCGACACCCCGTAGAGGGCGTCGGCCACCTCCATCGTCCGCTTCTGATGGGTGATGACGATCAGCTGCGAGCTCTCCTGGAGCTCCCGCATGATGCCGATCAGCCGCTGCAGGTTGGTGTCATCGAGCGCCGCCTCCACCTCGTCCATCACATAGAAGGGGCTGGGCCTGGCCTTGAAGATGGAGACCAAAAGGGCAACCGCCGTCAGGGAGCGCTCACCACCCGACAACAGTGACAGCCGTTTGACCTTCTTCCCCGGGGGTCGCGCCTCCACGTCCACCCCCGTGGTGAGCATGCTGTCGGGGTCGGTCAGCACGAGGCGCCCCTCACCGCCGGGGAACAGCCGGGAGAAAACCCCTTCGAACTCACGCGCGGTATCGCGGCAGGCCTCAGAGAACACCTGCTCCACCCGCTCATCGACCTCCTTCACGACCTGAAGGAGATCAGCACGGGTCTTCTTGAGGTCCGCGAGCTGCTCGCCGAGGAACTGATGGCGCTCCTCCAAGGCCGCGAACTCCTCCAGGGCCAGCGGATTGACCTTGCCGAGCTGCTGGTACGCACGCTCCGCGGCCTTCAGTCGCTTCTCCTGCTGCATACGGTTGAACACGACCGGCTGATTGCGCGGGTGATCGGGGTCGCCCGGAAGTTCCTCACCCTCGGCCGGCAGGGCCGGCGGTACTGGCTGATCCGGACCGTACTCGGCGATCAGCCCGGCCGGCTCCACCCCCAGCTCCTCCAGTGCCCTGACTTCCAACTGCTCGATGCGCAGCCGCTTCTCCGCGCCGAGCACCTCCCCGCGGTGCACCGAATCGGTCAACTTGTCCAGCTCGGCCTTGATGTCACGACCACGGACCCGCGCCGTGGCCAGTGCCCCCTCGCGAGCGGCCTTCGCGGCCTCCGCGCACACCTGCTCCTCCTTGGCCCGCACCAGGGAGGCCTCGACATGGGCGAGCAACTGACGGGCGCCGGCGGAGACCGCTCCCGCCACCGCGACCTCGTGGCACAGCCGGGACCGTCGTCTCTCGGCCCGAGCCCGCGCCTCTCGTTCGGCCCGGGCTCCCCGGTCGAGTGCATCCGCACGGCCAGCCAGCGCCTTCACCCGCTCCTCGTGGGTGCGCAGTTGCAGGCGGGCCTCCATCTCGGTCTGTCGGGCGTTCGCCCCGTCAGCGGCAAGTCGGTCCCGGGAGGACGTGTCCGGTTCCTCCTCGACCGGCATCTCCTCGGCACTGAGCAGCCGCTCGGTCAGCTCCTCCACCTCGGCCAAGGCGTCATCCAACGCCTCCTGCGCCCGTGCCGAAGCCGCCGCGCTCCGCTCCGCCTCACCACCGGCTCCCCGGGCCTGACCTGCGAGTCTCCCCAACTGTTGGGCCGTTGCCGAGCGCTCGCGATCCGCGGCCCGCCGGCGCTGGTCCAGCTCCTCGGCCCGCGCCGCGGCTTGGAGGCGGGCCTCCGAGGAGGCCTGCTGGTCGGCCACCAACACCTCGCACCGGCCCGTCAACCGGGCCAACTCCGCTGCCGCCTCGTCCACGGACGCCTGCACCTCCAGCAGGCTGGGCGCCCCCGCTGAACCACCACGAGCGAAGTGCGCACCGAACACGTCGCCGTCCGAAGTGACCGCCACCAGCTCGGGGCTGTCGGCGACGAGTGCGCTGGCCTCCAGCAGATCGATCACCACCACGTAGTCCCGCAGCACCCAGCGCACCGCCGCCAGCAGTTCCTTCGGTCCCTGCACCAGCTCCGCCACCGCGGTGCGCTTCCGCGGGACCACCGCCACCGGCACCGGGCCGCTGACCGCTCGGGGCACGGGAGCGGCGGAGGCTGGTGCTGCGCCCCCACCCTCGGCGCCGACCTGCCCGGCCGGCGCCGAGCAGGTGGCCTGGGGTGGTACTGACACGGCAGGTTCCTGGGTCGGGCCGGCCAGCAGCAGCGTCGCCCGCCCGGCGTCCTCGGCCCGCAGCAGGGACAGGGCCTCAGCCGCTGCGGCGGGGCCTGCCATCGCGATCGCGTCTGCCGCCGTGCCCAGGGCCGCGGCGACCGGAACCTCGTAGCCCGGCGCCACACAGAGCAACTCGGCGGCGGGGCCGAGCACCCCGGCGAGCTGGTCACGGGCCTGCAGGATCGCACCTGTGCCGTCCTTGCGGCGCAGCCCCAGGGACAGCGCCTCGTGGCGCGCGGCAACCGCCGCCCGTTGTCGTTCAGCGGTGGTCACGGCTTCCCGGACGACACCCAGGGCGGATTCCGCCGCCGCGAGTTCCGCGCGGGCGCTCTCGTGCTCCTCGGCCAGGGCGGCGTCCGCCGCTTCCAGTTCCTCGACCTCCGCCCGCAGTTCCTCGTACTCCTCCTGCGCCCGCACCGCCCGCTCCGCAGCCGCCTCCTGAGTCTCTGTGAGCCGGTCGATCTCAGCCTGGGCGGCGCCTGCCCGCGAGCGGGCGGCGCCGACCTTGCCGTGCAGCCGGGCAAGGCCCTCGCGCCGGTCCGCGATCGCCCGCGCCACGTCCTTGAGCCGACGTTCCTCGGCCGCCAGGGCCCGCTCCAGTTCGGCCCGGTGTTCGACGGTGTCCTCCAGGGCTCGACTCGCCGCGTCCAGCGCGGCTTCGAGCTCGGCTTCCTGTTCCCGGACACGGGCCGCCTCTCGCTCCAGCTCCTGCGGATCTCGACCCCGGCGCTCCTCGTCCGGCGCGGTGCTGGCGCTCTTGACCCGGGCGTCGGCGAGCGAGACCGTGCCCCGGACCCGTTCCGCCAGGCGTGAGAGTTCCACCCAGTTCCGCTGGGCACGGTCCAACCGTGGGACCAGTTGTCGTACTTCTTCCTCCAGCTGCGCTTCCTGGCGCATGGCCGCCGCGAGGTCGGCCTCCGCGACCTGTTTGCGTTCCTTCAGCGCCGCCTCGTCGGCGATCTCCGCATCGAGGGCGGAGCGGAGCCTGACCAGGTCGTCGGCGAGGAGTCGGAGCCGCGCATCCCGTAGATCCGCCTGGATCACCGCCGCCCGACGGGCCACTGCTGCCTGGCGTCCCAGCGGTTTGAGTTGGCGACGCAGCTCCTCGGTCAGGTCCTGGACCCGGGCGAGGTTCGCCTGCATCGCGTCCAGCTTCCGCAGCGCTTTCTCCTTGCGCTTGCGGTGTTTGAGGACGCCGGCAGCCTCCTCGATGAAGGCGCGGCGCCCCATGGGGTCCGCGTGCAGTACGGAGTCGAGCTGCCCCTGGCCGACGATGACGTGCATCTCACGGCCGATGCCGGAGTCGGAGAGGAGTTCCTGGATGTCCAGCAGCCGGCAGGTGTCACCGTTGATCTGGTACTCACTGCTGCCCCCGCGGAACATGATCCGCGTGATGGTGACCTCGGCGTACTCGATCGGCAGCGCGCCATCGGAGTTGTCGATGGTAAGGGACACCTCGGCGCGACCGAGCGGCGGTCGCCCGGTGGTTCCGGCGAAGATGACGTCTTCCATCTTGCCGCCGCGCAAGGATTTCGCGCCCTGTTCACCCATGACCCAGGAGAGTGCGTCCACCACATTGGACTTGCCCGAGCCGTTGGGACCCACCACACAGGTGATCCCGGGCTCGAACCGCAAGGTGGTGGCTGAAGCGAAGGACTTGAAGCCGCGCAGGGTCAGGGCCTTGAGGTGCACACCGCCGGACTCTACCTTTCACGTCTGGTTTCACCCATGAACGTGCAGGGCAGATCAGCCGTTAAGGATCGTCCGGCGGTGATCGCGCCTGGGAATCAAAAGCAAGAAGGGACGCCGAAGCGTCCCTTGCACGTGCGTGCTCGCATGGTTCGTAGCGGTTGACAGGGCAGCCCGACCGGCCCTTCACACGGACTGGGTCAGGTGAGCGCAGGCTCCGCCTGGGGTACGTCGAGGTCGATGCTGTTCAGCAGCGAGTCGTCGTGATGAGCGGCGGCGGTCAGCGCGTCGTTCTCGGACTGAATCCGTACGAGCTCGGACTCAAGGTCCTGGACGCGCTGCTGAAGCCGTCGCATCTCGGCGAGGAGTCGCGGGTCGGAACCGCCGACGTAACCGAGAAGCGCCTTTGCCATGATGGATGGTCCTCCACACTGAGTGACCGACCGAAGCGGTGTGGGTCGTGAGGGAATCGCACCCGCCGCGTCCGGCAGTGTTCGTGGTCACTGCGGTTCTCGTACCAACACTGCCAAACAGCTCAGGTGCGCGGGGCTTCCAGCGTCTCACCAAAAAGTTTGACGGTCAACACGATCACGCCCCGTATCCGTCGGCGGTCATGACCACGCCAGCACGGCGGGAATGTCCTGCGAGAGCCCGCTCGGGTGACGACTCGCCGGTAACGGTCCTCCGTACTGCCGAGCCTTCCACGAGTCGCCGCGCCCGGCAACCGGCCCAGGAGGATAATCAGCGGATTTCGAAGCTTCCGTATCCACCGCGCGGCGCACCCCATATTTCCGTCACCCCGTCGACGCGCCCCGGGGTGGCGGGGGAACGCAACCAGTCGAGCAGGCGGTGGCAATTCTCACGTTGACCCTCGGCCACGACCTGTACCCGGCCGTCGTCGAGATTCAGCGCGAACCCGACGATCCCCCCGATCTCCAGAGCGTTTGCCCTGGTAAACCAGCGGAAGCCTACTCCCTGCACACGGCCGCGTACCCAAGCGGTCAGCCGGACGTCATCACTCATGTCAGAACGCTAACGGGACAATCCCTGCGCGAGCACATCACCCCTGGTTCCGCATGGGCTACAGTCGCCGCTCGACAGCCTCACCCGAACGGATGAGGCCCGGGTGGATCTCCTCATCAGCGTTGATCTTGAGCCGAGTTGGTCCCCGGTCTGCACGTCAAGGAAGGCACAGCGGATGGGACGCCATCGAAGTCCACGCCAGGGGCGCAGGTCCGTGCCGGTACGAACCGGCCTGCTGGGCGTGTCCGCGGCCATGGCCCTCGGGGCCACCGCGGTGGCAACCGGCCTGGTGCCCGTGGGAGATGAGTTCATCCTCGGCAGCAGCGGCGACCCGGACACCCGGGCACGCGCGGTCACCACCCCGAGCACCGCTCTGTCCCAACAGGGTGGTGCCGACGGCCTCCCCACCGAGCAGCCCAGCCAGCGGCACGGCGCCGGCACCATCCGTACGGGTGGCAGCCCGACCCCCGACACACCCGCCTCCGCTTCCGTGAACCCGACGCCGTCCGCAAAGCCCTCGGCGGCGCCCAGCCCGACCACGGAAAAGACCGAGCAACCCCCGAAGACCACGGCGCCCAAGCCGAAGACCTCGCCGCCCGCGCCGAAGCCCTCACCGCCGAAACCGGCCCCCACCACGGCCAAGCCGAGCCCCCCGCCGGTGCAGCCGCCCGGCGGCGACACCGCCTCCAACGAGGAGGCCGCGGTCCTGGCGCTGGTGAATCAGGAACGCGCCGCAGCTGGTTGCCGGCCGCTGACCATGGATCCCGCCCTCGCTGAACTCGCGGGCGCCTACAGCAAGGACATGGCCATCCGGGGCTTCTTCGACCACACCGATCCCGACGGCCGCTCGCCGTGGGACCGGGCCGAGGCGGCGGGGATATCCGGTATGGCCGCGGAGAACATAGCCCGGGGCCAGGCCGATGCCCGAGCCGTCATGACCGCCTGGATGAACAGTCCCGGCCACCGCGCGAACATCCTCAACTGCGAGTACCGCACCCTGGGCGTCGGCGCCTACCTGGCTGACGGCGGCCCCTGGTGGACGCAGAACTTCGGTTTCTAAGACGCCCTGGTCCACAGCCCCGGCCCCGCGGGAACTCCCCCACGGGTGCCGCGCGTTAAGAGGGCGGAGACACGGGACGACGGTGCTGGATCGACCGTCGCGTCCGGGGCCGGGACTGGGGCCCTGGCCCCGGACGGTTCCTGTCCCACGGCGGGGGAAGCCTGCTACGGGCGCGGCGCTCGCTGGCAGCGCGGGCAGTAGTAGCTCGACCGGTTCATCCAAGGACGCCGGCGCATGGGCGTACCGCAGCGGCGGCACGGTTCATCCTCTCGCCCATAGGCGTCGAGCGACCGGTCGAAGTAGCCGGATTCGCCGTTGACGTTGACGTAGAGGCTGTCGAAGCTGGTGCCGCCGGCCGCGAGAGCGGCGTTCATGACATCGCGTACATGACCCAGCAGCTCGACGCTGCGCGCCCTGGGCAAGGTGGTCGTGGGCCGCTCGTAGTGCAGTCGGGCTCGCCAGAGCGCCTCGTCGGCGTAGATGTTTCCGACTCCGCTGATCAACGACTGGTCCAGGAGGGCACGTTTGAGAGTGCTGTGCTTGGCACGCAGGGCCTGGTGGTAGGCGGCCTCGTCGAACGCGGGATCCAGGGGATCACGGGCGATGTGCGCGATGACGTCCGGCAGCCCCTCGGAGGTGTTGTCGTGGAGGGACAGTCCCCCGAAGGTCCGTTGGTCCACGAAGCGGAGCTCGGTGCCCGTGGCATCGGCGAAGCGGATACGGACACGCAGGTGCTTCTCGTCGGGGGCGCCTTCGGGCTGGACCAGGAGTTGTCCGCTCATCCCGAGGTGCCCGAGCACGGAGACGCCCTTGTCCTCCAGAGGTACCCAGAGGTACTTGCCGCGCCGGCATGCCGCTGCGAACCGTTGGCCGACCAGCCGAGCGGCGAAGTCCGCAGCGCCAGCCGGGTGCCTACGCACCGCGCGGGGGTGGAGCACCTCGACGCCCTCGACCGTCCGGCCGGCGACCCAGCGCTCCAGCCCACGCCGGACGACCTCGACCTCGGGCAGCTCGGGCACGTCAGTCCTCCGGTGGTATGGGGGTGGCAGGGTACCTCGGTGCCAAAAGGCCCCGCCCCGGTCCCAGTGGTGTGGGGCCGGGGCGGGAAAGTGCCTGAAGGAACGGTTCAGGTGGTGGTGTCGGCGGCGGGTTTCGGCGCCCCGCCGTCAGTACCGGCCCGGCCCGCGGAGGCGTCCTCACCAGCGGGGTCACCCGTGGCGCGGTCGACCGGTGCGGCCTTGGTCGCACCGGCTTCGGCCGAAGCCTTCGCCTTCGCTTCCGCGGCTTCCCGCTCGTCCGCAGCCGCACGGATCGCGCGCCATGCGGACTCCGCCGCTTGCTGTTCCGCTTCCTTCTTGCTGCGGCCAGTGCCGGTGCCGTACGAGACACCACCGACGCGGGCGGCAGCCGTGAAGGTCTTTTCGTGATCCGGGCCTGTCTCGGAGACCAGGTATTCCGGTACGCCAAGGCCTTCGGCCGCGGTGAGTTCCTGGAGGCTGGTCTTCCAGTCCAGTCCGGCACCGAGGTTCGAGGACTTCTCGATGAGCGGGTCGAAGAGCCGGTGAACCAGCTCCGAGGCCGCGTCGAGTCCCTGATCGAGGTAGACCGCACCGATCACCGCTTCAAGGGTGTCGGCGAGGATGGACGCCTTGTCCCGGCCGCCCGTGCCCTCTTCGCCCCGGCCGAGCCGGATGAAGGAGCCGAGTTCGAGACCGCGACCCACCTCCGCGAGCGCACGAGAGTTGACCACAGCGGCCCTCAGCTTGGCCAACTGGCCCTCTGGAAGGTCGGGGTGGGTCCGGTACAGCGTGTCGGTGACCACCAGGCCGAGCACGGAGTCCCCGAGGAACTCCAAGCGCTCGTTGGTGGGTAGACCGCCGTTCTCGTACGCGTACGAACGATGGGTCAGCGCACGCACCAGAAGGGCGGACTCAAGGTGATACCCGAGCCGCCCTTCCAGAAGCGTGTGGGACGAGGCCGCGTTGTTACTGTCCGCCTGCTTCTTGGCGCTGGACAGTTCAGACATTGCGCCTCTCACCAACCGCTCAGACCTCGAGGACCTGGCGCTTGTTGTAGGTGCCGCAGCTCGGGCACGCGATGTGCTGCAGCTTCGGCTCCTGGCAACGCTCACACGAAACCAGGGTGGGGACCGCAGCCTTCCACTGCGACCGGCGGTGGCGCGTGTTGCTGCGCGACATCTTCCGCTTCGGAACAGCCACGGCTACTTCTCCTGCTTCTCGTCGACGCCCGCTTCGGCGCCGCTCATGTTGTCCTTCTCGTCGCCCTGATCGGTTACGACGAGTCCTTGCAGTGCCGCCCAACGGATGTCGACGGCGTCGTGGTGGTGGTCCGGGTCCTCGTTCAGGTTGGCCCCGCACTGGGAGCACAGCCCGAGACAGTTCTCCCGGCACACCGGCTGCGACGGCAGTGCGAGCACCACCGCGTCCCGCAGCACAGGTTCGAGGTCGAACAGGTCGTCCTCGACGTAGTACCTGTCCTCGTCGTCCTCGGCGTCGTCGGCCGGCTCCGCCTTCGGGCGGCCCCGGGCATCGGCGTCAGGGTACGAGAACAGTTCCTGGAAGCGCGCATTGAGCTCCAGCTCAAGCGGCTCCAGACACCTTACGCATTCGCCCACAGCCGGTGCCACGGAGATGCCTGTGACAAGCACCCCTTCCATGACCGACTCCAGACGGAGCCCGATCTGCATCGAGGCGCCTTCCGGCACTGCGATGACACCGGCGAGACCGAAGTCCGCCGGCGCCGGAACGGTGCGGGACACCTTCTGCTGCGCACCAGGACGCCGACCCAGCTCGCGCGTTTCGAACACGAGGGGCTTGCGGTGGTCGAGGCGGGTGCTCAGGGCCGTTCCTGCTTTCGGATTCGCTGGGGCGCTGCCGGATCGTCTCCGCGAGAAGACGTGTACGGGCAGCAGTGATCGCGTCGCACACGCGCGACCGAAGAGCCAGGATACCCGCCGCTCCGCCTCAGGCCCAATCCGGGCCCGGGACGGGACGCGGACCCGGTGCCCGAGTCAGCGGCCCTGCTCGTAGGACCGGAGTTGGTCGAGGTCGATCATGCTGGTGTCGAAGAGGCTGGTCTCGTCCAGGGCGGGCTGCGCCGGGTGGACCGCCTGCTGCTGCGGATAGCCGTAGGCGTCCTGGTGCTGCGGCTGGTAGGCGTAGGGGTCCGCGGACTGCCGCGGGTCGTACTGGCCCTGGTACCCGCCGGACACGGCCACCCCGCCGGTAGCGGGATAGGGCTCCGGCTGCGTGTACTGCGGGTAGCCGGCGTAGGGGTCGGGCTGCTGCGCCGGCTCCTGCTGGTACGCGTACGTATCGCGTTGGTAGTCCGGCTGCTGCGGGGGCACGGGCGCCGCCGGCTCGGCGAGGCCGGCCAGGAAATCCGCATCGCTGGCGGGTCGACCGCCCCCGTCGGCGGCGTCCTGGGCCGCCACATGGGCACCGAGGTCGTCGGTGGCCACCCGCCCCAGGAGCTTCTGCCGGCCGCGACCGACCGCTTCCAGGGTCTTGCTCAGCACCGCCTCGAAGGCCCCCAGCTTGGCGTCCACATAGGCATCGGCGTCCTGGCGCAGGGTCTGGGGGTCCTGGCTGCGCTCCGGGGCGTCCTCGTCAGCGAAACCGTGGTCGTCAAGGCCGGGGCCACGGCCCAGGAGCTTCTCCCGCCCCCGGTCAACGGACCCGATGGTCTTGGTGAGGACGACCTCGAAGTTCGCCAGCTTGCTGTCGACGTAGTCATCGGCTTCGGCGCGGATCTCCTCGGCTTCGGCCCGGGCCTCGGTGAGGACCCGGTCGGCCTCGCCGCGGGACTGCCGCACGACCTCGGTTTCGGAGATCAGCGAGCCGCGCTGGCTGTGTGCGGACTCGATGATGCGGTCGGCCTCGGCACGGGCGTCCTGGACCATCTGCTCCCGGCCCCCGATGAGCTCCCGTGCCTGCTCCAGGGAGCCGGGCAGGGCCTGGCGCACCTCTTCGAGCATGGCGAGCAGCTCGGCGCGGTTGACCACGCACGAGGCCGACATGGGCATGGACCGGGCGCTGCCGACGGTCTTGACGATCTCGTCGAGCTTCTTCTGCACGTCCACCTGGACTCGCAACTCTCTCGGCTGTTGAAGAGACGGACGGGACGACTGTACGGCTTCCGACTGCCCACCCGACACCAGCTGAAGGAGCGTCAGTTGCGCCGCCGCTCCTCCCACGTCGGCGCAGGGACGTTACTTCCGCCCCAGCCGTTCGATCAGCGCCTCATGGACCATCGCGGGCAACAGGTGGGAGACGTCGCCGCCCCAGGCCGCGACCTCCTTGACCAGAGAGGAGGACAGGAAGCTGTACGTGGGGTTGGTGGGGACGAACAGCGTTTCGACCCCGGACAGTCCGTTGTTCATCTGGGCCATCTGGAGCTCGTAGTCGAAATCGCTGACGGCCCGCAGGCCCTTGACGATGGCGGGGATGTCCCGCTGCTTGCAGAAATCGACCAGGAGACCGTGGAAGGCCTCGACCTCGATGTTCCCGTAGTCGGCAGTGGCCTGGCGAATCAACTCGATCCGTTCCTCCACCGTGAACAGTCCCTGCTTCGACTGGTTGATCATCACGGCCACATGTACGACGTCGTACAGCTTGGAGGCGCGGGCGATGATGTCGAGGTGTCCGTTGGTAATGGGGTCAAACGACCCCGGACAGACGGCGCGGCGCAACTGAACTCCCTCGCTCTCCGGTCCGGTCATCATGAGTCTTCGCTGCTGAAGGCGGCGCGACCGTACCAAAGGGTCCCCTCGCCGTATCGCCGGGACCTGAGCGGCTCAAAGCCGTCGGGCCACCGGAACTCGCCGCCTCGTGTGCTGCGCTCCACGGTGACGATTGCGTCTGCCGTGAGCCAGCCCTGAGCGCCGAGTGTGAGGAGTATCTCGCCAAGATCACCGTTGCCGACCACGTACGGCGGGTCGAGGAAGACGATGTCGTAAGGAGCGCCGGCGGCGGGCCCCTTGGCCACCTGTTCGGCTCGGCCGGCCCGGAACTCCGCCCCCGGCAGGCCGAGGGCGCGGATGTTCTCCCGAATCGTGCGCCCGGCCCGGGCGTCGGCCTCCACGATCAGCGCGTGGCCCGCTCCCCGGGACAGCGCCTCCAGCGCCACCGCCCCGGATCCGCCGTACAGGTCCAGCACGCGGGCCCCGCCCAGCGGCCCGTACAGGGACTCCCAGGTGGAGAACAGCCCCTCGCGGGCCCGGTCCGAAGTGGGCCGGGTGCCGGTGCCGGGCGGGACGGCCAGGCGTCGGCCGCCGGCCGCACCGGCGATCACGCGGGTCATGGGGTGGTCCTTCGCTTGAGGGGTCGGGAACCGCACGCAGGAGTACGGGCATGTCAACGATAGGCCGTATCCGTCAGCCCTTCTCCAAGTACTGCTCTCGCTCGGCGTCGACCAGTGCGGCCAGTGCCGTCCGCAGGCCCGGAAGTCGCACCAGCTCCGGATCGGCGCCTACCACGGCCACGGCCTCCTCCCGGGCCTGGGCGATGACCTCCTCGTCCGCGATGACGGCGAGCATCCGCAGTGAGGAGCGCACTCCCGACTGGGCCTGGCCCAACACGTCTCCCTCACGGCGTTGCTCCAGGTCGATCCGGGAGAGCTCGAAGCCGTCGAGAGTGGCGGCGACCGCCGCCAGCCGGGCCCGCGCGGGGCTGGCCTCCGGCATCTCGCTGACCAAGAGGCACAGGCCAGCCGCGGAACCGCGCCCCACCCGTCCGCGCAACTGGTGCAACTGGGAGACCCCGAAGCGGTCCGCGTCCATGATCACCATCACGGTGGAGTTCGGGACGTTCACCCCGACCTCGATGACGGTGGTGGCGACCAGCACCTGCACCTGACCGGCGGCGAAGCGGCGCATCACTTCGTCCTTGTCCGCCGGGTCCATCCGACCGTGCAGCACCTCCACGCTCAACCCGGCCAGCGGACCTCCGGCCAGTCGGGCGGCGGTCTCCAGCACGGCCAGGGGTGGCCTCTTCTCGCCCTCGTCCGCATCGGCTCCGGCAGGCGCCTTCTTCTTCGGCTCGTCCTCGCCGTCGCCGATGCGGGGGCAGACCACGTACGCCTGGTGCCCCTTGTCCACCTCCTCGCGGACCCGTTCCCATGCACGGGCCAGGAAGTGCGGCTTGTCCTGGGCCGGAACCACGTGGGTGGCGATCGGTGAGCGTCCGGCAGGCAACTGGTCGAGAACGGAGGTCTCCAGATCTCCGAAGACCGTCATGGCGACGGTGCGCGGGATCGGAGTCGCGGTCATCACCAACAGGTGCGGGGGCTGTTTGCCCTTGCCCCGCAGTGCGTCGCGCTGTTCCACGCCGAAGCGGTGCTGTTCGTCGACGACCACCAGGCCGAGGTCGTGGAACTGCACCTTGTCCTCGATCAGGGCATGGGTGCCGATGACGATCCCCGCCTCGCCGGTGACCAGGTCCAAGAGCGCCTGCCGGCGGGCGGGCGCCCCCATCGAGCCGGTGAGCAGGACGACCTTGGTCCCCTGTTCGCTACCGCCGAGCATGCCTCCCTCGGCGAGCTCGCCCATCATCTCGGTGATCGACCGGTGGTGTTGCTGGGCGAGAACCTCCGTCGGGGCGAGCATGGCTGCCTGCCCGCCGGAGTCCACCACCGCCAGCATGGCCCGCAGCGCGACCATCGTCTTACCCGAACCCACCTCGCCCTGGAGGAGACGGTGCATCGGGTGCGGGGTGGCGAGGTCTTCGAAGATCTCCCCGGAGACCTTCAGCTGCCCCTCGGTCAGGGTGAAAGGCAGCGTGGCGTCGAAGGAGTCGAGCAGCCCACCGGGCTGCGGGCGTCGGGCAACGGCCGGGAGCT
The DNA here is from genome assembly GCF_042869595.1 of Streptomyces sp. NPDC006879. Classification (NCBI taxonomy): domain Bacteria; kingdom Bacillati; phylum Actinomycetota; class Actinomycetes; order Kitasatosporales; family Streptomycetaceae; genus Streptomyces; species Streptomyces sp. NPDC006879. The sequence goes on along the minus strand of NZ_JBIAGC010000012.1, from coordinate 24,301 downwards.
GGCCGTCGGCGAACCGACGCCGGGCGAGGGCCACCTGTAGGACGAAGGCCTCATCCCACTTGAGCCGGTGCCGGGCTTCCTCCACCTCCATCCGACTGCGCGGCCGGTGGATCTTCCGCAGGGCCTCGGGGAGGGGAGCCAGGCCCCGGTCGGCCCGCAGAGCCGGCGGCAGCGGATCGAGGGCTTCGCCGGCCCGGTCGAGCACCGCGTCGACGGCTTTGGAGATCTTCCAGGACTCCAGCTGCTTGCAGGCCGGATAGATGGGGATCAGCCGTCCCGCGAAGGCGTCCACGGCATCGGCGGCACTGGCCTCGGCGCCCAGGGGCTCATAAGCGGGGTGGGCGAGCTGGAGCTTGTGGTTGAACTTCGAGACCTTGCCCGCGAACATCGCCCGGCTGCCGGGCAGCAGGTCCTTGTGGGGTTTGTGGATGCCCTTGCCGAAGAAGACCAGTTGGAGGCGACCGCTGCCGTCGGTGATGGTGACTTCCAGACGCTTGCCCCGGCCCTGGTTGAAAGTGAGGATCCGGGCGTCGGCGACCTGCGCGACCACGGTCACGTGCTCGTCCAGCGGGAGCTCCGACAAGGGAGTCAGCTCACCGCGTTCCGCGTACCGCCGGGGATAGTGGTGCAACAGGTCACCGACCGTGTGCAGGTCGAGGTGTTCGGCCAGCACCTTGGCGGTAGCGGGGCCGAGCGACTTGTGGAGTGGTTCGTCGAGCGCGGGCACGGGTTCATTCCACACCATGACGCCGACAATCGGGATGCCGCGGGGCCACGGCCAGCGGCCCCGCCGGGTCCTACTCGACGCCGATGAGCAGCGGCGCTGAATGCGGTCCGCCCCGGTAGGTGACGGTGTCCACCGCCAGGTGCCCGGCCCGTACGTACCGCTCCAGGCGTTCGGCCAGCGATTGCGGGGCCTGGGGACCCAGCACCAAGGTGACCAGCTCCCCCCCGGAGCCCAGCATCCGGGACAGTACGGCCTCGGCGGTCGAGGCGAGGCCGGCACCGATCACCGCCACGTCACCGTCGATCAGCCCGAGGACGTCGCCGGCCTGGCAGATGCCGGCCGAGGTGAAGGAGCGGTGTTCGGCCACGGCCAGCTCGGCGTAGCGGGTGGCGCCGGCGGCGGCGGTCATGGTGACCACGTCCTCGTCGAAGTTGCCCTCGGGATCGTGGACGGCGAGCGCGGCGAGGCCCTGTACGGCGGACCGGGTGGGGATGAGGGCCACCCGTATTCCTTCGGAACGGGCCTGCTCGGCAGCTGCTGCGGCGGCGTGACGCAGCTCGGGGTCGTTCGGCAACAGGACGACCTCACGGGCGTGCGCCCGGCGGATCGCGTCCACCAGTTCTCCGCTGGCCGGCTGCTCCCCGGGGCGGGCCGGGACCGTGGTCGCGCCGGCCTCCCGGCACAGGCTGGAGAGGCCTTCTCCGCGCACCACGGCGACGACCGCGCGCTGGACCCGCTCGGCCGGCGGCCGGAGCCGGGCGGCGGCCCCGAAGTGGGTGATGCGGATGCGGTGCGGCCGACCCGCCTCGATTCCGGCTTCGACGGCCGCACCGGGGTCGTCAACATGGACGTGGACGTTCCACAGCCCGTCGCCGCCCACGATGACCAAGCAGTCGCCGAGGTCGTCGAGCCGGTTGCGGAGCCGGTCGACGGCCTCGTCGGCGGCCTCCAGGAGGTAGATCACCTCGAAGGCGGGGCCGCCGTCTGGCTCGGTGGTCTCCTGTGTCCCACAGCCCTCGGACTCGGGCTCGCGCAAGGGTCGGGTGCGGGCACCGGCCAGCGAGGGGAGTTGCGGTGGCTGTCCGGTGAGCGCCTCCACGAGGGCGCCGAGCACCGCGAGAAGTCCGTAGCCCCCGGCGTCCACCACGTTCGCCCGACCCAGTACGGCGAGCTGGGAGGGGGTTTGGGCCAGGGCTTCTTCAGCGCCGTCGAAGGCGGCGCGGGCCACTTGTGCCGGGGTGACGGCACCCGCGCTCGCCTCGGCCTCGGCGGCCCGGGCGGCGGCCCGGGCGACGGTCAACACGGTTCCCTCGACGGGGTGGGCGACCGCCCGGTAGGCGGACTTCGCGGCCCGGCTGAGGGCGCGGGCCAGTTGCGGGGCGGGGTCGGGGCTCTCGGGCTCGACGGCGAGTTCCTCGGCCATGCCGCGCAGCAGTTGGGCGAGGATGGTGCCGGAGTTCCCGCGGGCGCCGATCAGGGCGCCGTGGGCCAGAGCCCCCACTGCCTCCTCGGGCGAGGGAACACCGGGTGCACGCGGGGCTTGCTGGGCGCTGAAGACGGCCTCGACGGCGGCTGCGGCCGATTCAAGGGTCAGGTAGAGGTTGGTTCCGGTGTCCGCGTCCGCGACCGGGTAGACGTTGATGGCGTCGATCTCACCGCGGGCCCGGCCGAGCGCCACCAGCGCCAGGGCGGTCCACTCTCGCACCACGTCGGCGTCCAGGGCGTGCGGCACCGGGCGTTCCTCACTTCTACGTCTTCGCGTCGGCTGGTCTGCACCGCAGCGTAACGACGGTGGACTGGCTGCTGGGGCGGGGGCCGGAGGAGCCATGGTAGTTTTTAGTAACAGGAGCAGGCGTTGTATGCTGCTCCGGTTGCCCGGCTCTCGCCGGGTCATACCCCCGGCAAGCCACCGATTTCGATCCCGGCGTGCCGGGAATTCACTGTAAGTGCATCTGAAGTCTTTGGAGTGACCCGTGGCTGCCAACTGCGACGTCTGCGGCAAGGGGCCGGGCTTCGGCAACAACATCTCGCACTCGCACCGCCGTACGTCTCGTCGCTGGAACCCCAACATCCAGCGTGTTCGTGCCGTGGTCAGTGGGACGCCGAAGCGCCTCAACGCCTGCACCTCGTGCATCAAGGCCGGCAAGGTCTCGCGCTGACGCTCCCGTCGTAGCGCAGCCCTTCTCGGTTGCCGAAAGAGCCGGTCCACCTCGGTGGGCCGGCTCTTTTTTCCTGTCCGGCCCACCGTCCGCGGCGATTGGGGCACAGTCTCCACCTACGGGTTCCGCGCCGCTCCTGGGGTCAGGCCTCCCACTGCCAGGCGTGGTTGACGGGTCCGATGCCCGAACCCAGGGGGAAGCCCGCCGCGATGGCGCCGGTGACGTACTCCTTGGCCCCGGCGACCGCCTCGGGCACCGAACTGCCCTTGGCCAGTCCGGCAGCGATGGCGCTGGCCAGTGTGCAGCCCGTGCCGTGGGTGTGGCGGTTGTCCCGGCGGGGGGCTCGCAGCCAGTGTTCGGTGTCTCCGTCCGTGAGCAGGTCCACGGCCTGGTGGTGAGCGGCGAGGTGGCCGCCCTTGATCAGCGCCCAGCGCGGGCCCAGGCCCAGGATCGCCTCGGCTGCCCGCCGCATGTCCGATTCGGCATCCACCCGTACGCCGGTCAACTGCGCCACCTCGTCCAGGTTGGGGGTGGCGATGGTGGCCGCGGGCAGCAGGAGCGCGCGGACCGCTTCCACCGCTGAGGTCGCGAGCAGCGGATCACCGTGTTTGGACACCCCCACCGGATCGACGACCGCGGGGGCTTGGGTGCCGGCCACGAGGGCGGCCACGGTTTCCACGAGCGCGGCGGAGGAGAGCATTCCGGTCTTGACCGCCCCTACGCCGATGTCGTCGACCACAGCGCGGTACTGGGCGGTCACGGCCTCGGTCGGCAGTTCCCATACGCCGTACACGCCCGTCGAGTTCTGCGCCGTGACGGCGGTGATCACGCTCATCCCGTGCACACCAAGGGCCTGCATCGTCTTCAGGTCGGCCTGGATGCCGGCTCCGCCACCGGAGTCGGAGCCGGCCACGGTCAGGCACCGCGGGGGGACCCGGCTCACGTCCTACCGTCCTCGATCTCCTCACCGAAGTGGTCCCAGCCTCCGGTACTGGTCCAGGGTGCGCCGTCAACGGTCACCTGGGGCAGGGCGGAGCGGTTGAGTACCTCGCCGATCACCTTCCAGCGCGCGGGCAGCTTCACCTCCGGCGGGAAGGTGGCCACGATCGCGTGGTCCTCGCCTCCGGTGAGGACCCACTGGAGCGGGTCGATTCCGACGGCTTGGCCGATGTCGTTCATCTGCGAGGGGATGTCGATGGCCGCAGACCGCAGGTCGATCCGCACCTTGCTGGCCTCCGCGATGTGTCCGAGGTCGGCGACGAGGCCGTCACTGACGTCGGTCATGGCGGTGGCTCCGAGGCCGGCGGCGGCGGGGCCGGCGTGGTACGGCGGTTCCGGCCGGCGGTGCGCTTCGACGAAGGCCCTGGGCGAGCGGAACCCGCGGGAGAGCACGGCGAAGCCTGCCGCGGACCAGCCGAGCCAGCCGGTGACGGCCACCACGTCGCCGGGTTGGGCACCGGAGCGGAGCACCGGCTCGTGGTTACGCAGGTCACCGAGCGCGGTGATGGCCACGGTAATGGTGTCCCCGCGCACGACGTCGCCGCCGACCACCGCGGCGCCGGCTACCTGGCACTCGTCGCGGAGCCCGTCCATGAGCTCGGTGGGCCAGGTGACCGGCAGTTCGGCCGGTACGACGAGGCCGAGCAGCAGGGCGGTCGGGACCGCGCCCATGGCGGCGATGTCGGCCAGGTTCTGAGCGGCGGCCTTGCGCCCGACGTCGTAGGCCGTGGACCAGTCCCGGCGGAAGTGCCGGCCTTCGAGCAGGATGTCGGTACTCGCCACGACCCGGCGGTCGGGCGCGGTCACGACCGCGGCGTCGTCACCCGGTCCCAGCCGCACCGCCGGCGTGGAGGTGAGCCTGGAGGTGAGCTCCCTGATGAGCCCGAACTCCCCCAGCTCACCCACAGTGCCCTTCATGATCGCTGTGCCCCTTCTGCCCCAGTGCGCTTGCGGTCGCGAGCGGTCACTGCTGTAGGTACCGTCAACAGACAAGTCAACTTCTGCTCTCCGTACACCCGGCCGACCTCCTGGGTCGTGCCCGTGGCATATCCCCGCCCCGGAGCCGGGAAGGGTCTCCCCCAGGAGCTCGGCGACGCGGTACCGTGGCGTCCCTTCCTTCCCCGGAGGCATCCCCTGGTGTGCCTGGGTTTCCCCCACCAAAGGTAGGGGACCAAGGTAGGGGAAATGATCCTTGTGGCCGCCCTGGAGGTTCCGTGGTACAGGCGTACATCCTCATTCAGACGGAGGTGGGAAGGGCGTCGGTCGTCGCCGAAACCATCTCCAAGATCCCCGGGGTGATCCAGGCGGAGGACGTCACCGGACCGTACGACGTGATCGTGCGCGCACAGGCGGACACCGTCGACGAACTCGGCCGCATGGTGGTGGCCAGGGTGCAGCAGGTGGAGGGCATCACCCGAACCCTGACCTGCCCGGTCGTCCATCTCTAGCCCCGTCTAGTCTGGGCCGGTGACTCCATCTCGCCGCCGGCCGTTCCAGCTGCCTGCCCTTGCCGTCGTCTGCACACTGTTCGCCCTCACGGGTTGCGGCGGCGGCACCACCACGGCGGCGCGCGCCCATGTGGAGCCTCCGTTGGACCCGCCGGCCGAGATCGTCGAGATCTGTGCCGCGCTGCACAAGCAACTACCGAGGAGCATTGCCGGCAAGGAGCAGCGTGACCCCGAGCCGGTGTCCGACCTCACCGCCGGGTGGGGTGATCCGGCGATCGTACTGCGTTGTGGGGTGACTCGGCCCGAGAAGATGGGCGATCCGAACGCCGACGCCGTCGCGGTCAACGGGGTCGAGTGGCTCGTCGAGCGGCAGCCGGCCGGCACACACCGTTTCACCAGCACATATCGCGAGGCGTACGTCGAGGTCACCTTGCCAAGGGGGTCAACCGACGCGGGTGCGCTCACCTACCTCGCGGAAGCCGTCAAGAAGACGGTCCCGTCCAGCCTCTGAGACGAACGGCTGGACGGGACCGGATTCCTCGCCCTGGTCGCAGGGGAGGCCGCGCCGTGACCTCAGGCGCGCTCGGGCCCATCGCGATCGGCGACGCACCTGGCGGTCACGGCGTCGGAGCGCCCCTCAGCGCAGCCCCGTGGAACGCCGCAACGCCGCCTGGATCAGCAGGTCCACCAGCTCCGGATACTCGATCCCGCTCTCCTGCCACATCCGGGGGTACATGGAGATCGGGGTGAACCCCGGGAGCGTGTTGATCTCGTTGATGACGAACTCGCCCTCCTCGTCGAGGAAGAAGTCCGCGCGCACCAGGCCCTCGCAGGAGGCCGCCTCAAAGGCCTCGACCGCGAGGCGGCGCACCTGCGCGGTCTGCTCCGCGGTGAGCGGCGCCGGCACGATCCCGGTGGCGGAGTCGATGTACTTGGCCTCGAAGTCATAGAAGTCGTGGCTGCTGACCGGCGGGATCTCAGCCGGGACCGAGGCCCGTGGGCCGTCCTCGAACTCCAGCACCCCGCACTCGATCTCACGGCCACGCACCAGCGCTTCGATGAGGATCTTGGGGTCGTGCCCTCGGGCCTCTTCCATGGCCTCGTCCAGGTCCGACAGGCCCTCGACCTTGGAGATGCCCATGGAGGAACCGCCGCGGGCGGGCTTCACGAACAGCGGCCAGCCGTGCTCGCCTGCGAAGTCCACGATCCTCCTGCGTGCCCCGGCCTCGTCGTGCTCCCACTCACGGGGGCGGATCACCAGGTAGGGCCCGACCTTCAGGCCGAAGGAGGTGAAGATCCGCTTCATGTACTCCTTGTCCTGGCCGACCGCCGAGGAGAGGACACCGGCGCCGACATAGGGGATGCCGGAGAGCTCAAGGAGGCCCTGGAGGGTGCCGTCCTCGCCGTAGGGGCCGTGCAGGACGGGGAAGACGACGTCCACGTCACCGAGGGCTTTGGGCACGGCGCCGGGCTCGGTGTAGACGACCTCCCGACTGGCCGGGTCGACCGGCAGGAGCACTCGGCCGTCCTCGGATTCGGCGAGGTCCTCCACGCTCGGCAGTCGCCGGTCGGCGATGGCCATCTGCTCGGGAGCGTCGGCGGTCAGGGCCCAGCGGCCGTCGATCGTGATGCCGATGGGCAGCACCTCGTACTTGCTGCGGTCGATGGACCGCAGCACGGCACCGGCGGTGACGACCGAGATGGCGTGTTCGGAGCTGCGCCCGCCGAACACGACGGCCACGCGCGGCTTGTGGTGCGGCTGCTCAGGGCTCTGGGTGAGGTTCTCGCTGCTCATATCGCCACGAGGGTACCGGGTCGTACGCCTGATCAGACACTTCCCGGAAGGGGGAATTCCGCCTAAGGAGCGGCCCGTACCGCCCACCGCGTGCGGTGCCTTCCGCCCGGACCGAGCGCCCTGCCTTCCTCAACGGCGGACCAACGACGACGGCCGCGCCACCCCGCCACGTCGTAGGAGCGGCCTTCACGCGTCCAAGGACGAAGGGGCCCTCCGTCCTTGGACGCGGTGCGTCAGACCCCGGGCGCCGGGCGCGCCGGCGCCCCTCAGTGCCGCTCGGCCTTGGCGCTGCGCGACATCAGCTCCTTCAGCGCCACCACGGGCGGCTTGCCCTGGTGCACGATCTCGACCACGGTTTCGGTGATGGGCATGTCGACCCCATGCCTGCGGGCCAGATCCGCCACCGACTCGCAGGACTTGACGCCCTCGGCGGTCTGCCGGGTGACCGCGATGGTCTCCTCCAGCGTCATGCCGCGACCGAGGTTGGTGCCGAAGGTGTGGTTGCGGGACAACGGCGAGGAACAGGTGGCCACGAGGTCCCCGAGCCCGGCCAGACCGGAGAACGTCAAGGGGTCGGCGCCCATGGCCAGGCCCAGTCGGGTGGTCTCGGCCAGGCCCCGGGTGATGAGAGAGCCCTTGGCGTTGTCCCCGAGCCCCATGCCGTCGGCGATGCCCACGGCCAGACCGATGACGTTCTTGACCGCTCCCCCGAGTTCGCAGCCGATGACGTCGGTGTTGGTGTACGGGCGGAAGTAGGCGGTGTGACAGGCCGCCTGGAGCCGCCGGGCCACTTCCCCGTCGGCGCAGGCGACCACCGACGCCGCCGGGCGCCGGGCCGCGATCTCCCGGGCGAGGTTGGGGCCGGTGACGACGGCGACCCGCGATCTGACCTCATCGGGCGTGCCGCCCAACGGACTCTTCGCTACGACCTCCTCGATCACCTCGCTCATCCGCTTAGCGGTGCCGAGCTCGATCCCCTTCATCAGGGAGACGAGGACGCTGTCCTGCGGGATCAGCGGCGCCCAGTTGGCCAGGTTGGTGCGCAGGCTCTGCGAGGGCACGGCCAGTACGGTGAAGTCCGCCCCCTCGGCGGCCTCCGCCGGATCGGTGGTGGCCCGCAACCCGTCAGGCAGCTCAAGGCCCGGCAGGTAGTCGGGGTTGGTCCGCTCGCTGTTGATGGCGTCGACGAGTTCCGGGCGCCGGCCCCAGAGGGTCACCTGGCAACCGGCGTCCGCCAGCACCATGCCGAAGGCGGTGCCCCAGGAGCCGTTTCCGTACACGGCGGCCCGCACCGGGCGGGACGGGGAGTGGGAACTACTCATGAGGTGCCCTCTTCTGCGGCTTTGCGTCGCTGTTCCGAGCGGGCTCGGCGGTGGTCGTACGGTTCGGCGGGCGCCTTCTCCTCCCGCAACTCCTCCAGGAGCTCGGTGATGGCGGTCATGATGACCTCGGTGGCTTCCTTGAGGACTTCCGCGTTCGGCTCACGGTCGTAGAAGGCCGACAGGTCCACCGGGGGCCCGGCGAGCACCTTCAGGGTCTTGCGGGGGAAGAGCTGGAGCTTGTTCTCCCGGGCGTAGGGGGGCATCGCGAGGTTGGCACCCCACTGGGCCACCGGCACCACCGGTGCGCGGGTCATCAGGGCAACCCGCGCCGCTCCGGTCTTGCCCGGCATCGGCCACACGTCGGGGTCACGCGTGAGGGTGCCCTCGGGGTAGAAGGCGACGCACTCCCCCTGTTCGATCGCGCGGACGGCCGCCCGGAACGCGTCCAGCGCGTTGGTGGACTCGCGGTAGACCGGGATCTGGCCGGTGCCGCGCAGCACCATGCCCACGAAAGGCGCCTTGAAGAGGGCTGCCTTGGCGAGGAAACGCGGAACACGACCGGTGTTGTACTGGAAGTGCGCATAGGACAGCGGGTCCAGATACGAGTTGTGATTGACGGCGGTGATAAACCCCCCGTCGGCCGGAATGTGTTCCATTCCGCGCCAGTCCCGCTTGAACAGAACCACGAGCGGCGGTTTAGCGATGGCCGCTGCCAGGCGGTACCAGAAGCCGATTCTGCGGCGGGACACTCGGACACCTTTCCTCTGTGACCGGCGCCCTCCTTGGGCGCCTGGCCGACCGGACCAGGTGGACAAGTTTCGCCCCAGGCCCGCGCCCTGTCGAGAACACCGTACGCCTCGGCCACCACCGGGGGCCTGACGGGGCGGGAGAGCACGGGGGCGACAATGGGGCCCGTGCGCCCGCAGCGTGACCAAGAGGAAGGGAGCCGCTACGAACACCGCATGGACCCTGGTCATCCCGCTCAAGCCGCTCGCTCTGGCCAAGAGTCGCCTGACTGCGGCGGCGGGTGAACGTCTCCGCCCCTTGCTGGCCCTGGCGTTCGCACAGGACACCGTCAGCGCGGCGCTGGCCTGCGACCGCGTGCGGGATGTGGTGGTCGTCACGGACGATCCGCTGGCTGGGTCGGAACTCTCCCGGCTGGGGGCACGCATCCTCGCGGACACGCCGGGGGCCGGACTCAACGCTGCGCTGACTCACGGGGCACAAAGGGTCCGGGGAGAGCGCCCGGGTAGCGCACTGGCGGCACTGAACGCGGATCTTCCGGCACTTCGCCCCCCGGAATTGCAGCGCGCACTCGATGGCGCCGCGACATTCTGCCGCTCTTTCCTCCCGGATGCGGCGGGAATCGGCACGACGCTGCTGTGCGCCACCGTCGGCTCCGCATTGGGACCTTCGTTCGGGGGGCCGTCCCGGGTGCGCCACGGCGCCTCGGGCGCGGTGGAACTGCCTGGTGTGGGGGTGGCGAGCGTGCGCCGGGACGTCGACACCGGTAGCGACCTCAGCGCGGCGGCCCGCCTCGGCCTCGGCCCCCATACCGCGACCCTCTTCCCGGCGTTCGAGCGGATCGCCGTGGCCCGCGGCGCGGACGTCCCGCTGCTCCCGAAGGCTCCGGTCGCCCCGGAGGGGTGAGCCGTCGGCACGGCGCCCCCCGGTCCGCGCTCCAGTCGCACGGTGCGGCGCCGCCGTTGCGACGGTACGCCCCTCGGAGCGGGCCCAAGAGCCCTTAAGCTGCGGGTATGCAGGCGACCGCGTACACGTACGATCCCGAGACCCGCAGCGGCAGCGTGCTGCTCGACGACGGCACCCCGGTGCCCTTCGACGCCGCGGCCTTCGACGCGGGCGGCCTGCGGCTGTTGCGGCCCGGCCAGCGCGTGCGCATCGAACTCGACGGCCCCGGCACCTGGGCGGCGGACCGTCGGATCACGCTGATCACGTTGCAGACGCTGTGAGGGCGACTAAGGGCTGTCCCGTAATCCCCGGTGGATCAGCGCACGGCGTCAGATGCGGTGCATCGCAAGGCGGAGGGGCGTCCCCATACTGGGCGTATTCGGGCGTTCCGACAACGCAGCGAAGTGCCGTAGCTGTCGCCGTGCGCCCGCCGGGGATTACGGGACAGCCCTTAGCTGAGGCGGAGTACCCAAGAACGGCCTTGCACACGCCGCGGGCCGGGTACCCCCGTGGTTCGAGGGGGAGCCCGGCCCGGCGCGTGAGGGGCCCTGCCGGAATGTCCGGCCGCGCTACTTCTTCACTTCTTCCTGGCGGTGGTCTTCTTGGCCGTGGTCTTACGGGCCGTGGTCTTCTTCGCCGGCGCCTTCTTCGCGGTGGCCTTCTTGGCGGGGGCGGTCTTCTTCGCCGTGGTCTTCTTCGCCGCCGCGGTGGTCTTCGCCGCCGTCTTCTTGGCCGCGGCCGTGGTCTTCTTGGCCGTCGCGGTGGTCTTCTTCGCCGTGGTCTTCTTGGCCGTCGCCTTCTTGGCGGTGGTGGCCTTCTTGGCGGTGGTCGCCTTCTTGGCGGTGGCCTTCTTCGCCGCGGCCTTGGTGGTGGTGCGAGTGGCGGAAGCACCACCGGAAAGGCTGCCCTTGGGGGCCTTCTTGACGGAGACCTCGCCGCCCTTGGGGAGCTTCTTCGTGCCGGCGACCAGGTCCTTGAAGCCCTGACCGGCACGGAAGCGAGGTACCGAGGTCTTCTTGACCCGGACGCGCTCACCCGTCTGCGGGTTCCGGGCGTACCGGGCCGGGCGGTCGACCTTCTCGAACGAGCCGAAGCCCGTGACCGAGACCCGGTCGCCCGCGACCACTGCGCGGACCATCGCGTCGAGTACCGCGTCGACAGCGTCTGCGGCCTGCTGACGGCCACCGAGCTTGTCGGCAATCGCTTCTACGAGCTGCGCCTTGTTCACGTCTTCCCCTTCGGAGACATTGCCAGAACAATGTGTTCAAGCTTTTTCGCACGTTAGGCGGATATATACCGCAAATCAAATACGAAACGGGCTAATCACCCTAGTGCCGCAACGACGTAGGCCGTTGCGCAGTTCCTTCGCATCAGTCGCCTTCAGGGAATCGACCCTCATCGAGGTCCTTCATCAACCTGTCCAGGCGCCTTGCCGCGTCGGCGAGATCGTGCTTCGCCGCGGACGTGACGACCAACAGCTTCCGGGACAGCGCCATCCTTACCGCCTCCGGGACTTGCAGTGAGCGCACCCTTGCGTGTGCTTCTTTCAGCCGGTCCGCGACCAGCTCGTATAGGTCGAGTTGACTGTCGCGGTCCATGCACAGATTGTGCCATCTGGGGCGAGTTGTCGCCTCATGGGGCCTCAACAAACGACTGCACCCCCTACCGGAAGGCAGGGGGTGCAGGGTAGTTCAGATGTCGGCCAATGGCTGATAACCGCTGATCAGGCCTGAGTCGTGCTCGGTTTGAAGCCGGGTCGGGAGGCTTCGTAGGAGGCGATTTCGGCTTCGTTCTGAAGGGTGAGGGAGATGTCGTCCAGCCCCTCCAGCAGTCGCCAGCGGGCGTTCTCATCGAGCTCGAACTCCGCCTCGATTCCTTCTGCTCGAACCTGTCGCGCCACCAGGTCGACAGTGATCTCCGCAGTGTGGTCGGACTCGACCAGTTCCCACAGCCGGTCGACGGTCTCCTGCGGCAGGACCACCGTCAGTAGGCCGTTCTTGAGTGAGTTACCACGGAAGATGTCGGCGTAGCGGGAGGAGATGACCGCCTTGAAGCCGTAGTTCTGCAGTGCCCAGACCGCGTGTTCACGGGAGGATCCGGTACCGAAGTCCGGGCCAGCGACCAGCACTGTGGCACCCGCGCGCTCGGGGTGGTTCAGGACGAACTCGGCATCCTTGCGCCAAGCCTCGAACAGGCCGTCCTCGAACCCGTCGCGAGTGATCTTCTTCAGCCAGTGCGCTGGGATGATCTGGTCAGTGTCGACGTTGCTGCGACGCAGCGGGACCGCCCGGCCGACGTGCGTGGTGAAAGCTTCCATGGTTCTCAGACTCCGGCGGTGACAGGGGTGTCGGACAGGTCGGCGGGGGAAGCCAGGTGCCCCAGCACGGCAGTGGCGGCGGCCACCTGGGGGGAGACCAGGTGGGTACGACCGCCCTTGCCCTGCCTGCCTTCGAAGTTGCGGTTGGAGGTGGACGCCGAGCGCTCGCCGGGGGCCAGTTGGTCCGGGTTCATACCCAGGCACATCGAGCAACCCGCGTGCCGCCATTCGGCGCCGGCCTCCTTGAAGACCTTGTCCAGCCCCTCCTCCACGGCCTGCAGGGCGACCCGTACGGAACCGGGAACGACCAGCATCCGTACGCCATCGGCGACTTTGCGACCCCCGACGACCTCGGCCACGGCCCTGAGGTCCTCGATGCGGCCGTTGGTGCAGGAACCTACGAAGACAGTGTCGACCTTGATGTCACGCAGCCGCTGGCCAGCAGTCAACCCCATGTACTCCAGGGCCTTTTCGGCAGCGTGGCGCTCCGAAGCATCCTCGTACGAAGCAGGGTCGGGGACATTGGCGGACAGCGGTGCGCCCTGGCCGGGGTTGGTGCCCCAGGTGACGAACGGGGTCAGTGCGGAGCCGTCGATGACGACCTCGGCGTCGAACACCGCGTCCTCGTCGCTGCGCAGGGTCGACCAGTAGGCGACGGCGGCGTCCCAGTCTGCGCCCTTGGGCGCGTGGTCCCGCCCGTGCAGGTAGTCGAAGGTGGTCTGATCGGGAGCGATCATGCCGGCGCGGGCACCGGCCTCGATCGACATGTTGCAGACGGTCATTCGGGCTTCCATCGACAGCTTCTCGATGGCCTCGCCGCGGTATTCCAGGACGTATCCCTGACCGCCACCGGTACCGATTTTGGTGATGATCGCCAGGATCAGGTCCTTGGCCGTCACGCCCTCGGCGAGGGCGCCGGTCACGGTGATCGCCATGGTCTTGGGGCGGGCCAGCGGCAGCGTCTGGGTAGCCAGGACGTGCTCGACCTGGCTCGTACCGATACCGAAGGCCAGTGCGCCGAAGGCACCGTGCGTGGAGGTGTGGGAGTCTCCGCAGACCACGGTGGTGCCCGGCTGGGTCAGCCCGAGCTGCGGTCCCACCACGTGGACCACGCCCTGCTCGACGTCGCCCAGGGGGTGCAGCCGGACCCCGAACTCGGCGCAGTTGCGACGCAGGGTCTCCAACTGGGCCCGTGAGACCGGGTCCGCGATGGGCTTGTCGATGTCGAGGGTGGGGGTGTTGTGGTCCTCGGTGGCAATGGTGAGGTCGAGGCGACGGACCTTGCGTCCGCTGAGCCTCAGCCCCTCGAAGGCCTGCGGGCTGGTCACCTCGTGCAGCAGGTGCAAATCGATGAAGAGGAGATCGGGCTCGCCTTCGGCGCGCCGGACGACATGGTCGTCCCAGACCTTCTCCGCGAGTGTCCTACCCATCGCTTTCCCTCCGGCCGGCAGCACTGCCGACACAACTAGAGACCCTTTTCACGGGCTGCCCAGCGCCCGCCCCACCAGGTTCGCAAGTTCGCGGGAAAATTGAACTTGCGTTTCACAGAGTGAGACGTGAGTATCGTTTCATGGACAACTCTAGCGGCGTCGGCGTTCTCGACAAGGCAGCTCTGGTACTGAGCGCACTGGAGTCCGGTCCGGCCACCCTCGCCGGGCTGGTCGCGGCGACAGGGCTCGCACGACCCACGGCCCACCGACTGGCTGTGGCACTGGAACACCACCGGATGGTGGCGAGGGACATGCAGGGCAGGTTCATCCTCGGCCCGCGGCTGGCGGAGCTCGCCGCCGCGGCAGGCGAGGACCGACTGCTGGCCACGGCGGGACCGGTTCTGACCCACCTGCGCGATGTCACCGGCGAGAGCGCCCAGCTCTACCGGCGCCAGGGCGACATGCGCATCTGCGTGGCAGCGGCCGAGCGACTCTCGGGCCTACGGGACACCGTCCCGGTGGGCTCCACCCTTCCGATGAAGGCGGGCTCAGCCGCCCAGATCCTGATGGCCTGGGAGGAGCCCGAGCGACTTCACCGGGGCCTACAGGGCGCGCGGTTCACCGCGACCGCCCTGTCCGGGGTGCGCCGCCGCGGCTGGGCCCAGTCGATCGGCGAGCGGGAACCGGGAGTAGCCTCCGTCTCCGCTCCGGTGCGCGGCCCTTCCAACCGTGTGGTGGCCGCCGTCTCCGTGTCCGGTCCCATCGAGCGCCTGACCCGGCACCCGGGACGGATGCACGCCCAAGCGGTCATCGACGCGGCCGGTCGGTTGAGCGAGGCCCTGCGCCGCCCTAGCTGACCCGACCCCTTTGGCCCGCGTTCAGCGGCCGGGGGTGCCTCGACGCCGCAACCGTCCACCCAGGCACCCCTGGCCGCTTCTGCTGTCCCGGCCGCAACTCCCGCATAAGGAAAGCGAGAAGGCCCTCCGTGGTGATCACGGAAGGCCTTCTTGACGCGTACCCCCGACCGGATTCGAACCGGCGCTACCGCCTTGAGAGGGCGGCGTGCTAGGCCGCTACACAACGGGGGCTTGCTGGGTGCAGATCGAAAGGATCTCGACTGCGCTGGGCTACCAGGACTCGAACCTAGACTAAATGAACCAGAATCACTCGTGCTGCCAATTACACCATAGCCCATGGTGGTTTAGACCAGTACCCCCGACCGGATTCGAACCGGCGCTACCGCCTTGAGAGGGCGGCGTGCTAGGCCGCTACACAACGGGGGCCCTAGCGATCCTGCATCGAGGCATCCGGGTGCGACCCAGGAGATCTCGCGGGAAGGATCTGTACCCCCGACCGGATTCGAACCGGCGCTACCGCCTTGAGAGGGCGGCGTGCTAGGCCGCTACACAACGGGGGCAAAGCACTGCAAAAGCACTGCGCTGGGGTACCAGGACTCGAACCTAGACTAAGTGAACCAGAATCACTCGTGCTGCCAATTACACCATACCCCACCAAAATTCAACCCCCTGCGGGGGTCTTATTCGGGCGGCGCCTCCGTCCGGCCTCTCGGCCCGCTCCGGCGGCGCAGGAAGAACATTACCGGATGGGTGACGGAGCTCCAAAACGGGTATCCCCGGCCAGCAGGCCGGGGAGCTGCGCGAGTCCAGTGATCCGCAGTACACCCGCCGGCACCGCCTCGCGCTCCCCCGCGCCCTCCCGGTCGAGCCAGATCCCGGTCAAACCCGCCGCACTGGCCCCTTGTGCGTCCACTTCCAGGCGATCTCCCACATAGGCCACCTCCGTGCAAGGGAGTGCAAGGGCCTCACAGGCGGCCAGGAACGCGGCGGCTGCGGGTTTGCTCACGCCGATCTCGGCAGCGCACACGAGCACCTCGAAGCGCTCCCGCAACCCCAGTGCCCGCAGCTTGGGATCCTGGTTGGTGGCGCTGGAGTTGCTCAGCACACCGTGCCGGTAGAGCGGCGAGAGCCTGTCGAGGGCGGGCAGCACATCGGGGAAGAGCGCCCATGAGGCCCGATATCGGGCCATATAACGGTCGAACCACGCATCGGCCGCCGCGTCCGACCAGCCCGGGCGGTCCAGGTAGTCCCGCACCCGTTCACGCCGCTGGTCCACGAAGGACACCTCGCCGGCAGCGAACCGGGCCCAGTGCACCTCGGTGTGAGCCCTCCAGAGCGCCAACGCCTGCTCTTCGTCGGTGAAGCGCTCCGCCAGCCCCTCGGCCGCCAGGTGCGCGGTCATACCAGCCCGGTCGGCCCCCGTGTAGTCGAAGAGGGTGTCGTCGATGTCCCACAGCACCGCGCGGATCGCCATGGACTCGACGATACGGCGAAGCGCCCGGAGGCGAGCAGGCTTCCGGGCGCTTCGGTGCTGGTGGGGACCGCTGACGGGCCCTCGGAGCTCAGGCCGAGAGCCGTCCGAGGGCGGCGTCGATACGAGCGAGAGTGCGCTCCTTGCCCAGGACTTCCAGGGACTCGAAGAGCGGCAGGCCGACCGTGCGTCCGGTGACGGCTACCCGGACCGGAGCCTGCGCCTTGCCCAGCTTGAGCCCGTGAACCTCGCCGGCCGCCAGGACGGCCTCCTTGAGGGAGTCGGCGCTGCTCCAGTCCGCGGCTTCGAGCTTCTCGCGGGCGGTGGCGAGCAGCGCCGCGGAGTCGCCCTTCATCGCCTTGTCCCAGGAAGGCTGGTCGAAGACCGGCTCGGGCAGGAACAGGAAGTCGACGTTGGCCGTGATGTCGGACAGGACGGTCAGACGGGTCTGGGCGTGCGGAGCGATGGCCTCCCAGGCGGCCTGGTCGAAGTCCGCGGGCGCCCACGGGGCGTGCGGAGCCCGCAGCCAGGGCGTGCAGGCATCTGCGAATGCCTTCACGTCCATCATGCGGATGTGATCACCGTTGATCGACTCGGCCTTCTTCAGGTCGAAGCGGGCTGGGTTGGCGTTCACATCGGCGATCTCGAACGTGGCGACCATGTCCTCGACGGAGAAGACGTCCTGGTCCGCGGAGAAGGACCAACCCAGCAGGGAGAGGTAGTTGAGCAGCCCCTCGCGCAGGAAGCCGCGCTCGCGGTAGAGATTGAGCGAGGCCTGGGGGTCACGCTTGGAGAGCTTCTTGTTGCCCTCCCCCATGACGTACGGCAGGTGCCCGAACTCGGGTACCGCCTTGGCCACGCCGAGCTCGATCAGCGCCTTGTAGAGCGCGACCTGGCGCGGGGTGGAGGACAGCAGGTCCTCGCCGCGCAGCACGTGCGTGATCTCCATCAGGGCGTCGTCCACCGGGTTGACCAGGGTGTAGAGCGGAGCTCCGTTGGCCCGGACGATGCCGTAGTCAGGCACGTTCTCCGGGGTGAAGGTCAGCTCGCCGCGCACCAGGTCGGTGAACGTGATCGGCTCGTCGGGCATCCGGAAGCGGACGATCGCGGCCCGCCCCTCGGCCTCGTAGCCGGCCTTCTGCTCAGCACTCAGGTCGCGGCAGTGACCGTCGTAGCCGGAGGGCTTGCCGGCGGCGCGAGCCGCTTCACGGCGCGCGTCGAGCTCCTCGGTGGTGCAGTAGCAGTGGTACGCGTGACCGGCGTCGAGGAGCTTACGGGCAACCTCGGCGTAGGTGTCCATGCGCTGGGACTGCCGGTACGGGGCGTGGGGACCGCCCACCTCGGGGCCCTCGTCCCAGTCCAGGCCGAGCCAGCGCATCGCTTCGAGCAGCTGACCGTAGGACTCCTCGGAGTCACGGGCCGCGTCGGTGTCCTCGATGCGAAAGACGAGGGTGCCGCCGTGGTGGCGGGCGAACGCCCAGTTGAACAGGGCGGTGCGGACCAGGCCCACATGGGGGTTGCCGGTCGGTGAGGGACAGAAACGTACACGGACGGGTCCGTTAACCACGCGTGATCACCTTGTTGGTGAGAGTGCCGATGCCTTCGATGCTGACGGCGACCTCGTCGCCGACGTTGAGGGGCCCGACTCCGGCCGGTGTGCCCGTGAGGACCACATCGCCGGGGAGCAGCGTCATGGCCTCGGTGAGGTGGACGATCAGGTCCTCGATCGGTCGCACCATCTCGCTGGTGCGCCCTAGTTGGCGCTGCTCGCCGTTGACCGTGCACTGGATGGCCAGGTCGTTGGCGGTGGCCAGGTCGATGCCCGTTTCGACCCAGGGGCCGAGCGGGCAGGCACCGTCGAAGCCCTTGGCCCGGGCCCACTGCTTCTCACGCCGCTGGACGTCGCGCGCGGTGATGTCGTTGGCGCAGGTGAAACCGAGGATGACGTCCTTGACCCGGTCACGTGGCACGTCCCGGCACATCCGCCCGATCACGACGGCGAGCTCCGCCTCGTGGTGGAGTTCCTCGGAGAAGCTGGGGTAGGTGATGGGGTCACCGGGGCCAGTCACCGAAGTGGACGGCTTGAAGAAGGCGACCGGCACTTCGGGGACCTCGTTGCCGAGCTCCGCCGCGTGCTCCGCGTAGTTGCGGCCAATGGCCACGACCTTGCTGGGGAGCACGGGCGGCAGCAGCCGGACCTTGTTCAGCGGCACCTTGGTGCCGGAGAGCTCGAAGTCGGCGAACGGGATGCCCTTGATGATGTCGATGACGAGGTCGTCGGGGGCCTGCCCCTCGATCGCGCCGAACGCGACATTGCCGTCGATGGAGAACCTGGCGATGCGCACGGGTTGCGTCTGCCCCTCACTGAGCTGGCCGGAGTCTGGTCGCTCCAGGCTATCCCGGGCGAGGGGGCCGCCCCCGCTCCCCCGTTACTGCGCCTGCGGCGCGGCGGGGGCGTGCATCAGCACGGTGCGGCGCGGGTTGGCCGTCTGGGTGGGCAGTTCGACGGAGTGATCCCGCTGTTCCGTCGACTGCAGCGACTCGGCGTCCGCGAGGTGGACGAGGGTGGTGCGGCGCGGGTTGGCTATGTTGCGGAACATCATCGTCGTCTTCATCTGAGGTGTGGGACCTTGTCGGATGCGGGCACCGGGGTGGTGCCGGTTGTCGGATGGGGAGTCGCTGTAAAGCGTCAGGCTAAACACCCGATTCCCGACGGGTAGGAGGAACCAGTGGCCCCAGTGATGTGAGTTTGCTCACGACGTCGCCGGCATTACGGGCGTTTCGGGCAGTCGATCGACCATCAGGAAAGGGACAATGCGCCACTGAATGCCCGATTCCGCTCCTGATCATCTCGACTGGGACACCCACCCCGCATAAGCGATTCGTAAGAAAAGGTCCGGTTTATCCATGATCACCTTCTACGCCAGGTAGCTTTGCGATCACAACCGGTCACAATTCGGCGCGGCCGATACCCGGACCTTGTTGGAGATCCGGCACTGTGCTGGAATTCCTCGGAACCGCCGCGGGAAATCAGCCGGCGCGCAGGGGGCGCAATTCCGCGCCAAGCGGCGGATGACAGGGGGAGACGCGCCGGTCACCGACGACCACATCCAGGGGCCGTCTGTGCCCCACGACTCGACTCCGTCTCCGCCCCGGCGGAGGCGCCTGGTCCAGAGGTTGCGACGCTAGTGCAGGGACGTTTTAAGAGGGATGGCAGCGCTGCGGCGGATCAGGAGCCGCGCGGCGGGATCGACCGTGGCTCCTCGCCCCAGCACGCCCAGAACCACGGGCCGGCGGCGAATGGCGCGAACGACAGCGACATCACACCCGCGAAGCCCAAGGCCAAGAACCGGCTCAAGGGAAAATCCGGCAAGAACGCCGGCGGATCCCAGGAGATGGCGCCGGGCGGCGACAAGGCGAAGGGGCAGAAGGGTAAGGACGAGTCCATACCCAAGGCCCCCTCAGGGCCCGGCTCCCGGCTGGCCATGCAGAACTGGCGCATCAGCACGCGACTCGTGTCGCTGCTGGCGCTCCCGGTGGTGGCGGCCACCACGTTGGGTGGCTTCCGTATCAGCGAGTCGTTGAGCGATATCCAGCAGCTGGAACACATGCAGCTGTTGACAACGATGACCAAGCAGGCCACCGCGCTCGCCGCGGCGCTCCAGGAGGAGCGCGACCGGACCGCGGGACCGCTCTCGAACGACACTCGCAACGCCTCCACCAGCCTGGTCAAGGGCGTACGCACGTCCACTGACGATGCTGTCTCCTCCTTCACCAGTGCCACGGACGGCATCGACGGCGGCGATGAGAGCGATGAGACCCTCGACTCCATCCGCGGAAACATCGTCCAGATCACCCGCCAGCTCGGCACCATCGAGGAAACCCGCAAGAACGCCTACGTGGGCGGCTCCCAGCGGACGGTCAGCGAGTACAACTCCCTGATCACCTCATTGCTCAGCCTCTCCCAGGACATGGCGCAGGCCACCTCCAGCCCGGAGATGATCAAGCGGACCCGAGCGTTGGCCGCGTTCTCCGCCGCCAAGGAGTACGCCTCCATCCAGCGCGCCGTCATCGCCGCCGCCCTTCCCAAGGACGACAAGCGGGTCGGCAGCCTCTCCGACAACGATCGCCTCTACGGTCTCTCGGCCTACGAGAACGAAGAGCAGGCGATGCAGACCTTCGAACTGGTCTATCAGGGCCGGGCCGAGGACCTCACCAACACGTTGGGTAGCGGCAACACCGAGATCGCCAGCGCCGAGCTGTACGCCAAGCGTGTCCTCAGCAACACCGGCCAGCTGCCTCGCGAGAAGGACCGCTCCTGGCTGGACTGGTACGACGCGGACGACAACAAGATCCGGGCCATGCAGAAGATCGAGCTCCAACTGCTCGATGACATGGAGATCGAAGCCCGCAAGCTCAAGAACGAGTCCCAGCAGGACGCGCTCATCAACGGTGCGCTGATCCTGCTCGTCCTCGGCGTCTCGCTGGTCGGTGCCTTCGTCGTGGCCCGCTCCATGATCCGTTCGCTGCGCCGTCTCCAGGACACCGCTACCCGGGTCGCCCAGGACCGGCTGCCGGAGCTCGTCAAGGCGCTGTCCGAGGCAGACCCGCAGGACGTGGACACCTCCGTGGAGTCCGTGGGCATCAACACCCGGGACGAGATCGGCAAGGTGGCCGCGGCCTTCGACGACGTGCACCGCGAGGCGGTCCGACTGGCCGCCGAGCAGGCCCTGCTCCGGGGCAACGTCAACGCGATGTTCACCAACCTCTCGCGGCGTTCCCAGGGCCTCATCCAGCGTCAGCTCTCGCTCATCTCCGAGCTCGAATCGCGCGAGGCCGACCCGGACCAGCTGTCGTCCCTCTTCAAGCTCGACCACCTCGCGACCCGCATGCGCCGTAACGGCGAGAACCTCCTCGTCCTCGCGGGCGAGGAGCCGGGCCGCCGGTGGACCCGCCCCGTGCCGCTCGTCGACGTGCTGCGCGCCGCGGCCTCCGAGGTGGAGCAGTACGAGCGCATCGAACTGGCTTCGGTCCCCGCGACCGAGGTCGCCGGACGCGTCGTCAACGACCTCGTGCACCTGCTCGCCGAGCTGCTGGAGAACGCCACCTCGTTCTCCTCCCCCCAGACCAAGGTGCGCGTCACCGGCCACGCCCTGCCCGACGGGCGGGTCCTGGTGGAGATCCACGACACGGGTATCGGCCTCTCCCCCGAGGACCTCGCCGCGATCAACGAGCGGCTCGCCTCGCCCCCCACCGTGGACGTGTCCGTCTCTCGACGCATGGGCCTGTTCGTGGTCGGCCGCCTGTCCCTGCGACACGGCATCCGAATCCAGCTGCGTCCCTCCGACTCGGGCGGCACCACCGCACTCGTCATGCTCCCCGTGGACGTGGCACAGGGCGGCAAGCGTCCCGCAACCCCGGCTGCCGGCGTTCCCGGCGGGCAGCAGCCGGCGCCGGCCGGTCCCCGGCCCGGCGGCGCGCCGCAGGGTTCGGCGGCCAGCAGGCTCGCCGCCGGCGCGGGCGCCGCACGCGGCCAGGTCCCCAGCGGCGGGCAGCGAGCCGCGCTGCCCGGCCGTGACGGCGGGGCCCGTCCGCAGGGACCCGGCGGCCAGGGCGGGTTCGGCGGCGGCAACGCCTTCGGCGCCGACAGCCCGCTCAACGCCCCCCAGGACCGCCAGTCCCCGGCCCCGGCTGGCGGGCGTCAGTCCGGCCAGGGCGGGAAGCACCCCGACGGGCAGGGCGGCGGCTTCGGCGCCCCCAACCCGAACGCCTTCCAGCGCCCGCAGGCGCCGGCCGCACCGGTGCCGACTCAGGCTGCGGCCCCCGAGGCTCCGCAGGAGCGGCAGTTGCCGCCGCGCGGCCAGCGTGCCGAACTGCCGGGTGAGGTTCCGCAGACCACCAGCTGGGGCACTGGGGCAGACGCTCCGCGCGGCCATGACGACCGCCCGGAGGCCGCAGCCACTGCGGAGTTCCCGCGTCCGGACTTCAACGCCCCGGCGCCGCAGGGCAACAGCACCACCGGTCAGTTCCAACGCCCGGACGTACGCGGTCCGCTGGACCCCTCGACCACCGGACAGTTCCCCAGCCCGCAGTACGGGGCGCCCGCCCCGCAGGGCAACAGCACCACCGGTCAGTTCCAACGCCCGGACGTACGCGGTCCGCTGGATCCTTCGACGAGCGGGCAGTTCACCCGGCCGGACCTCGGAGCCCAGGACCCGGCGGCCACCGGGCACTTCGCCCGGCCGGACTTCGGAGCCCCGCGCCCCGCGGCGGGCCAGGGTGCTGGCTACCCCCAGCAGGGCCAGGGCAACCAGCCGGACCTGCCGCAGGCGCCTCAGCGCTCCCCGCAGGAGTCTTCGTCCTTCGCTCCCGTGCCGGCCCGTCAGTCGGAGGCACTACCGCCGGCCCAGAACACCGGAGACGGCCGCACGCCGCTCTTCGACGGCCTGGAGTCAGACTGGCAGCACGGCCAGGGAGGTTCGGCCCAGCAGCGTGGTCCGGCCGCCCGGCAGGGCCAGCAGGGGTACGCACCGCAGGCCCCGTCCGCACCACAGCCGACGCCGCCCCACACGGCACCGGCTGCACAGCCCCCGGCCCGCCGGGAGCCCGCTGGTGACGCGCTGACCGCCACGGGCAGCACCCAGACCGTGAGTTGGCGCCAGTCGCCCAACGACGAACTGGGCCGTCAGGCCGAGCGGATCCGCCAGCCCGCAGCTGGCGGTATCACCACCTCCGGTTTGCCCAAGCGGGTTCCGCGGGCCAACCTTGTCGCTGGAACCGCACAGGAGCAGGCAGCCCAGTCAGGTCCGCAGGTATCGCGTGCGCCCGATGACGTACGTGGCCGGCTCACCAATCTCCGTCGCGGCATCCAGCAGGGCCGTCAGGCCGGCAACGGCGGCCCGGCGACCGGTAGTTACCGCATCGGCGGCCCTTCTCACCAGCAGGAGCGATAGTTGAGCCCGATGAGCCAGGCGGCGCAGAACCTGAACTGGTTGATCACCAACTTCGTGGACAACACCCCCGGGGTGTCCCACACGGTGGTGGTCTCCGCCGACGGCCTTCTTCTGGCGATGTCCGAGGGTTTCCCGCGCGACCGCGCTGATCAGCTGGCGGCCGTGGCCTCCGGACTGACCTCGCTGACCGCGGGAGCCTCCCGCATCTTCGAGGGCGGCCCCGTGAACCAGACGGTGGTGGAGATGGACCGGGGATTCCTCTTCCTCATGTCCGTCTCCGACGGATCCTCGCTGGCCGTACTCGCACACCCCGAGTGCGACATCGGCCTCGTCGGCTACGAGATGGCCCTCCTCGTCGACCGCGCCGGAAACGTCCTCACCCCGGACCTCCGCGCGGAACTGCAAGGAAGTCTTCTCATGTAACCGTCACCTCCCCCGGCCGGCCGGTACTGCGGGCCGGGGGACCGAGGGGTTCCCCGTCCCCGCCCTTTCCTCCGGTCAGGATCCGCAGGAGAGGTAGCAGTACCCCCGTCCGGCCGAGCCACCGCCCCCCACCGGCCCCATCAGACGGCACTGACCACTGCTGTCCAGCCCGGAGGATCAATGACCCCGCCCCCCGCCTACCCCGATTCGTACGGCGACCAGTCGTACTCGGAAGGCGACCAGCCGCTGGTACGTCCCTACGCGATGACCGGCGGCCGGACCCGGCCGCGCTACCAGCTGGCCATCGAGGCCCTGGTCAGCACCACCGCCGACCCCGCCCACCTGGCGACCCTGCTTCCCGAGCACCAGCGGATCTGCCAGCTGTGCCGCGAGGTCAAGTCCGTGGCCGAGGTATCGGCCCTGCTGTCCATGCCGCTCGGTGTGGCGCGGATCCTCGTCGCCGACCTGGCGGAGGCGGGCATGGTGGCGATCCACCAGCCCGGCAATGGAGAGACCGGCGGTACGCCGGATGTGACACTGCTCGAAAGGGTGCTCAGTGGACTTCGCAAGCTCTGACGGCGCAGGCGCCCGGTCGGGCGTCGACAGACCGCAGACCACCTCCGCGAAGATCGTGGTGGCCGGGGGCTTCGGCGTCGGCAAGACCACATTCGTCGGCGCCGTGTCCGAGATCAACCCGCTGCGCACCGAAGC
>NZ_JBIAGC010000011.1:0-174533 GCF_042869595.1 Streptomyces sp. NPDC006879 | reverse complement strand
GTCAATCTGGCGTTGACTTTTGGCACGCTGTTGAGTTCTCAAGGAACGGACGCTTCCTTCGTTCCCGTTACCGGGCCCTCCGGGCGCTTCCCTTCTGTTCTTGCGTTTCCGACTCTATCAGACTCTTTCGCGTCCGATTCCCGGCCGAAGCGGGTCCGCCTTCCAGTTCCTCGCTTTCGCGATTTCCCCTTTCGGCGTTTCCGACTCTACCAGATCCTTTCGGACCTGACTCCCAGTCAGCGGGCTTCGCCTTCCCGGCTGTTGGGCCGTTCCGACGAGTGAGACTTTAGCGGAATCCCGGTTCCCGACCTAATCGGGGTCCGTGCCACTGGGGCGCGCATTCCTCATTCGCAAACACGCATGAAAACGGGACGACAAGGAGTCGTTCGTTCGAATGGTTGTTGCGGAATGGTCGTCCGGGGACCGGCCGGGGCCAGCGCTCACTTCGGACAACTCGAAGTACCTTACGGATCCGAGACGGCGGTGTCAACCTGCCCCAGCGGCCCTCCTGGAGAACCAGGGATCCCGGACCGCGGGGCGGATGGCGGCGGGCCCGGTCAGCCCTGGCCGGAGGCGAGTTCGCGTGAGCGGTCACGGGCGGCTTCCAGGGCTGCGATGAGCGCCGCCCGTACCCCGTGGTTCTCCAGCTCCCGGATGGCGTTGATCGTCGTGCCCGCGGGAGAGGTGACGGCCTCGCGGAGCTTGACCGGGTGCTCACCGCTGTCGCGGAGCATCACGGCCGCTCCGATGGCGGCCTGCACGATCAGGTCGTGCGCCTGGGCCCGGGGCAGGCCGAGCAGAATGCCCGCGTCGGTCATCGCCTCGACCAGGTAGTAGAAGTAGGCGGGTCCAGAACCGGACAGGGCGGTGGCGGCGTCCTGCTGGGATTCGGGGACACGCAGGGTCTTGCCGACCCCGCCGAAGATCTCCTCCGTGTGGGCGAGGTGCTCCGCCGTGGCGTGGCTGCCCGCGGAGATGACGGACATGGCCTCGTCGACGAGGGCGGGGGTGTTCGTCATGACCCGGACCACCGGGGTGCCGGTGGCGAGTCGCTCCTCGAAGTACGCGGTGGGGATTCCCGCGGCGCCACTGATGACCAGGCGGTCGGCGGGGACGTGCGGGGCTAGTTCGTCCAGCAGTTTGCCCATGTCCTGGGGTTTGACCGTCAGGATGAGGGTGTCGGCTCGTTTGGCGGCTTCGGCGTTGCTGACCGATTCCACCCCGTAGCGCGTGCGTAGTTCCTCGGCACGTTCGGATCGCCTCGCGGTGACCAGGAGGTTCGCGGCCGGCCAACCGCCGCGGATCATTCCGCTGAGCAGGGCCTCGCCGATCTTTCCGGTACCGAGGACTGCGACTGTCTGGGTCATGCGGGGTCACCTCGCCGGGGTTCGTGCACCGTACCTGCCCATCCTTGCACCCGTGGGAGGCTGCGCGCGGGGGTGTCCGAGGGGCGGTCAGGGGGTGCGGCGGCGCAGCGTTACCGCTCCGAGCGCGATGACGAGCAGGGCACAGCCGGCGACCACGGCGGCGTCCAGGGCGAACTCGGCCGTGATCTCGCTGTGGCGTAGGACCTCGTTCATTCCGTCGACGGCGTAGGACATGGGCAGGACGTCGGAGATGGCCTCCAGAGCCGGGTGCATGCTCTCGCGTGGAGCGAAGAGTCCGCAGAGCAGCAGTTGGGGGAAGATCACGGCCGGCATGAACTGGACCGCCTGGAACTCCGAGGAGGCGAAGGCGGAAACGAACAGGCCGAGGGCGGTTCCCAGAAGGGCGTCGAGGAGTGCGACCAGGAGGAGCAGCCAGGGAGAGCCGGTGACGTCGAGGCCCAGGGTCCAGAGCGCGAGGGTGGTCGCGATGACGGACTGCACGACGGCGAGGGCACCGAAGGCCAGGGCGTAGCCCCCGATGAGGTCGGCCTTGCCGAGCGGCATCGCCAAGAGTCGTTCGAGGGTTCCGGAGGTGCGTTCGCGCAGCGTGGCGATGCTCGTCACCAGGAACATCGTGACCAGCGGGAAGATGCCGAGGAGTGAGGCGCCGACGGTGTCGAAGGTGCGGGCGCTGCCGTCGAAGACGTAGCGCAGCAGGACCAGCATCAGGGCCGGGACCAGCAGCATCAGGGCGATGGAGCGGGGGTCGTGGCGCAGCTGGCGCAGGACGCGGGTGGCGGTGGCGAGGGTGCGGGCCGCGTTCATCGGGGGTCTCCCGGGGATGTGGTGGTGGGTGCGGCGTCACGGTCGCGGCGGGCGGCCCGTTCCAGGGCCTTGCGGTGGGTGGCCTCTTCGACGAGGCGGAGGAACGCCTCCTCGACGCTGCCGGTGCCGGTGCGGGTGCGCAGGGCTTCGGGGGTGTCGTCGGCGAGGAGTTCGCCGGCGCGCAGCAGGAGCAGGCGGTGGCAGCGTTCGGCCTCGTCCATGGCGTGCGAGGAGAGAAGGATCGTGGTGTTGCGGGTGGCGGCCAGGTGGTGGAAGAGCTTCCACAGGTCGCGGCGTAGGACGGGGTCGAGGCCGACGGTGGGTTCGTCGAGTACGAGCAGTTCGGGGGTGCCCAGGAGGGCGACGGCCAGGGAGACCCGGCCGCGTTGACCGCCGGAGAGGTTGCCTGCGAGGTCGTCGGCGTGGCTGGTGAGGTCCACGTCGGTGAGTGCGGCGCTGATGTTCCCTCGGCGACGTTCGGCGGCTTCGCGGCCGGGGTCGAGGATGGCGGCGAAGTAGTCGAGGTTCTGCCGGACCGTGAGGTCGTCGTAGATCGACGGGGCCTGGGTGACGTAGCCGATGCGGGGGCGGAGTTCGGGGGTGCCGGCGGGGCGGCCCAGGACGTCGAGGGTGCCGGTGACGTGTTGCTGGGTGCCGACGACGGAGCGCAGCAGGGTCGACTTCCCGCAGCCGGAGGGGCCGAGGAGTCCGGTGATCTGGCCGCGGGGGACGGTGAAGTCGAGGCGGTGCAGGACGGTTCGGGGCTGGGCTCGGGTGCCGCCGCGGGTGACGGTGAGTTGGTGGGCGCGGACGGCTGGTGCGGGGGGTTCGGTGGGCCTCCCCGAAGCATTATTCATCATGTGATGAATAATGCTCGCGCCGCTGCACCGCAGTCAAGGACGGCGAAAGGGCGGCCGACCGAAGTCGACCGCCCTTTGCAAAACGTCCGGGCTGGGCCCGGCTATCCGCGCTTGGGGCGCTTGCGCGCGGCCGGATTGCCGGTCCGAGCTGCCCGGCGCCGGCCGTACCGGGCGAGCGCCTCCTCGTACTCGCGGCGGCGGAGCTTCTCCCCCGGCGCTTCGGTGAGACAGCGCAGGAAGTAGGCCAGCAGGGTGCCGAGGAACCCGATGGTCTTCAGTCCCCGCAACGAGGCGTCCTCCGCCACCGCGCGACGCCGGTTGAAGCCCTCCCAGGTCTTGGCGAAGGCGATGGCGGTGCAGATCGCGAACATGATGACGACGGTGGCGTTGAGGAAGGTCCCCACCTCTGCGATCGCGAGGCCCTCATAGGCGAACCGGAGGACGAAGGCACCGGCCGCGGCGGCGAGCAGGCAGCCCGCGGCCAGCGCCGAGCGGCGCAGGGCGTACCGGCCGTCGTGCTGGACCCACGTGGTGCCGAAGAAACGGATCTCCTCGGGGCGGGGCTCCGCCACCGCGGACTGCTTGGGGGTCTGGGGCTTGTCGCTCACGTCTGCGATTATCCCCGACCCGGCGGCCGGCAGTGGTGGAGCCCGCCCCGGCACGGGTCCGGTTCAGGAACAGCGGGTGGCCACGTAGCCGTCGCTGCCGGTCCTGACGTAGGCGTCGGAGACGTACGCGCCGTTGCCTATGCAGTCCCAGATCCGGCTGGTGCCGTAGGGGCCGGTGACGTTGGTGCCGGTGGTCTGGCAGTTGATCGTCACCCAGGACCCCTCCGGCAGCGTGCGGATCACGGAGTACCCGGTACCCGGGCCGCTGCGCACGTTCAGGCGGTAGCCCGGCGCTATCGGGAATCGCAGAGCAGTGCTCAAGGAAGTCATGGTCCCCCCCAGGGATGGTGACGGCTGAACGCTGGGCCAGACCGCCGGCCGCTCACACCGGCCGGCCTGACGGCTCGATCTTGATCTTTTGGCTCAATCACGCCCCTCGGCATGACTCGCGCAGGCTAGCAAGCCCCTCGGAGCGGTCCGAGGGCATCGACTAGGCTCCGGACACGCGGATCACACGGCACACACGGGGGTGGGCGATGCCGTCGCAACGCGCGGATCAGCCGCAATACGCCGGGCAGTACCGGCTCGAACGGGTCCTCGGATCCGGCGGCATGGGCGTGGTGCACCTGGCGACCTCCGCGTCCGGACTGCGGCTCGCCGTAAAGGTGGTGCACGCCGAACACGCCACCGACCCCGAGTTCCGGGCCCGTTTCCGCCAGGAAGTCGCCGCCGCACGACGGGTCAGCGGAGCGTTCACCGCCCCCGTCGTGGACGCCGACCCCGAAGCCCCGCGGCCATGGATGGCGACCTCCTTCATCGACGCGCCCACCCTCGCCCAACGCGTCAGGGAACACCCCCTGGACGAGGCCGAACTGGGCAGGCTCGGTGCCGGCCTCGCCGAAGCCCTGCGCGACATCCACCGGGTGGGAGTCGTCCACCGCGACCTCAAGCCGGGCAACGTCCTGATGGCCGCGGACGGCCCCCGCGTCATCGACTTCGGGATCTCACGGCCCTCCGACAGCGATCTGCGCACCGAGACCGGCAAGCTGATCGGGACTCCCCCCTTCATGGCGCCCGAGCAGTTCCAGCGACCGCGCGAGGTGGGCCCCGGCGCCGACGTCTTCGCCATGGGCGCGGTACTGGTGCACGCGGCCACCGGCCGCGGCCCCTTCGACTCGGACAGCCCCTACATCGTGGCGTACCAGGTGGTGCACCAAGAGCCGGACCTGGCGGGGGTACCACCGCGGTTGGCGCCGCTGATAGCCCGCTGCCTGGCCAAGGACCCCGGTGAACGCCCGACCGCGGCGGAGCTGGTGGCCGAGCTGCGCAGCGCCGCCTACCGGACAGCTGAGGACACCCGGTCCTTCTGCGCGCCGGTGGGTGCGGACACCCCCTCCGGTGCCGCGTTCCCCCACCCGCCGGAGGTCTCCTCGGGCCGGGACGACGAACCCACCCACCTGAAAGTGCCCGCCGTACCCTTGGCGCCCGCTGCGGCGCGACGACGGCGACGGCGCCCCCTCACGCTGGCGCTGGTGGGGGCACTGCTGGCGGGCGGCGCGGTGGCCGGAGGCTACCGGCTGGCCGCTGAGGAGCGGCTCGGCACGGCGGCTGCCGCACGGCCGAAGAGCGCTCCGGAGCCCACGGAACAGCACACTCCCTGGTCCGTTCCCGGGCCGGCCGGGGCGGGGCTGGAGAACCGCACGGCCGTCTGCGGCTACGCCGCTGGCGACGAGCCCGCGCTGTACTGCAAGGCGCCGGGGGTGGCCGCCGCCCGGCTGGACCCGGCGGACGGCTCGGAACGCTGGCGGGTACCGGCTCCGGGGGCGCCCTCGACGGTCGAGGAGGCCGGCGCACCCGTCCTTGCCGGGGGGCTGGTCCACACCAGGTCCACGGCTGACGGAGTGTGGCGCGCCCTGGACCCGGACACCGGCGAACAGCGCTGGCAGCACGCCGTGTCGGCCTACCGGAGCACGCTGACGGTGGACGACGCCGTCCTGCTGGTGGGCGCCGACGGGCGCGTCACGGCGCTGGACGCGGAGACGGGCGAGCGGCGCTGGACGCGGCGGGTCGGTGGGACGGAGGCGGTGTGGACGGCCGGGCCCGACGGGCGGGCCTACGCCTCAACCGCCGCACCGGGCGGCGGCTCCACCCAGGTGACGGCGGTGGACACGGCCGACGGGGGCATCCGGTGGCGCGTCCAGGTGGCCGGGACACCGGTGCCCGCCGTGGCGGACGAGCGGGCGCTGTACCTGCTGGGCAGCGACGAGAGGTCCATGAACGACGCGGTGCTCCGGATCGACGCCCGGACCTCGAAGGTGCGACGGGTCCCGCTCAGCGCCCCGATGGACCAGGCGCAGGCCGCCGTCGGCACGGACGGCACGGTGTACGTGGTGGGTGCCGGTGGCGCCCTCGCGGCCGTGGGGGACGCTCTGGAGACCTGGCGGCTGGAGACCGGGGTGAGCCGCTCCTCACGACCGGTGGTGGTGGGCAGCCGGGTGCTGCTGATGGCCGCGGACGGCCGTCTGCTGGCGGTGGACTCCACCCCCGGGGCCGGCGTACTGGTCGGCCAGACCCCGCCGCGGATGGACGGCGGGCGGCGCACCTACGCGCCGGTGCTGCCGGCTCCGGTGGTCGGGGGCCCGATGGTGTTCGGGGCGGCGCCGGACGGGTCGGTGTTCGCGGTCGCGGTGAACGGGACTGCCGCCTGGTGAGCGCGGCCCGAGCGGACGGGAACGGCCGGGGCCGGTGACGCGAGAGGTCACCGGCCCCGGCCGCAGGTCGGGGTCCGCTCCGGGCGGTGATCAGCCGAGTCGGGAGACGTCGCGGACCGCGCCCTTGTCCGCGCTGGTGGCCATCGCGGCGTACGCACGAAGGGCGGCAGAGACCGGCCGGTGGCGGTCCTTGGGGGCGTAGACGCCGCCGAGGGCCTCACGGCGGACCGTGAGGGTGCCCTCGTCCACCAGGAGTTCGATGGACCGGCTCGGGATGTCGATGCGGATGCGGTCCCCGTCCTCGACCAGGGCGATGGTGCCACCGGAGGCCGCTTCCGGCGAGGCGTGCCCGATGGAGAGTCCCGAGGTGCCGCCGGAGAAACGCCCGTCCGTCACCAGCGCGCAGGTCTTACCCAGGCCGCGGCCCTTGAGGAACGAGGTGGGATAGAGCATCTCCTGCATGCCGGGACCGCCGCGGGGACCCTCGTAGCGGATGACGACCACGTCGCCGTCCTTGATCTGCTTGGAAAGGATCTTCTCGACGGCCTCGTCCTGCGATTCGCAGACCACGGCGGGGCCTTCGAAGGTCCAGATCGACTCGTCCACGCCCGCCGTCTTGACCACGCAGCCGTCGACGGCCAGGTTGCCCTTGAGGACGGCGAGGCCGCCGTCCTTGGAGTAGGCGTGGGCGACGGAGCGGATGCAGCCGCCCTCGGCGTCGAGGTCGAGGGTCTCCCAGCGCTCGGACTGGGAGAAGGCGGTCGCCGAACGGACGCAGCCGGGGGCGGCGTGCCAGAGTTCGACCGCCTCGGCGCTCGCGCTGCCGGATCGGACGTCCCAGGTGCCGAGCCACTGTTCGATGGTGTCGGAGTGGACGGTGTGGACGTCCTTGTTGAGCAGGCCGCCGCGGTAGAGCTCGCCGAGGATGGCGGGGATGCCTCCGGCGCGGTGCACGTCCTCCATGTAGTAGGTACCGCCGGGGGCTACGTTCGGCGCGACCTTGGCCAGGCAGGGGACACGGCGCGAGACCTCGTCGATGTCGCGCAGGTCGTAGTCGAGTCCCGCTTCCTGCGCGGCGGCCAGCAGGTGCAGGATCGTGTTGGTGGAGCCGCCCATGGCGATGTCCAGGGCCATGGCGTTCTCGAAGGCCTGCCGGGTGGCGATGCTGCGCGGCAGGACGGAGTCGTCGTCCTGCTCGTAGTACCGCTTGGTGATCTCCACGACGGTGCGGCCGGCCCGCTCGTACAGGGCGCGGCGGGCGGTGTGGGTGGCCAGGACCGAGCCGTTGCCGGGCAGGGCCAGGCCGATGGCCTCGGCGAGGCAGTTCATGGAGTTAGCGGTGAACATGCCCGAACAGGAGCCGCAGGTGGGGCAGGCGTTCTCCTCGATGCGCAGGATGTCCTCGTCGGAGACGTCCTCGTTGACCGCGTCGACGATCGCGTTGACCAGGTCGAGCTTGCGCACGGTGCCGTCTACGAGAGTGGCCTGGCCGGCTTCCATGGGACCGCCGGAGACGAAGACCACCGGGATGTTCAGCCGCATGGCGGCCATCAGCATGCCAGGGGTGATCTTGTCGCAGTTGGAGATGCAGATCAGGGCGTCCGCGCAGTGCGCCTCCACCATGTACTCCACGCTGTCCGCGATCAGGTCGCGGGAGGGCAGGGAGTACAGCATTCCGGCGTGGCCCATGGCGATGCCGTCGTCCACCGCGATCGTGTTGAACTCGCGGGGGATGGCGCCGGCCTCGCGGATCGCGTCGGAGACGATGCGACCGACCGGGGCGAGGTGGGTGTGACCGG
Organism: Streptomyces sp. NPDC006879; assembly: GCF_042869595.1. Classification (NCBI taxonomy): domain Bacteria; kingdom Bacillati; phylum Actinomycetota; class Actinomycetes; order Kitasatosporales; family Streptomycetaceae; genus Streptomyces; species Streptomyces sp. NPDC006879. Next base: position 166,363 of record NZ_JBIAGC010000011.1, on the reverse strand, counting down.
GGACGAACTCCGTGAAGGAGTTGGCGACGGCGATGATCGGCTTGCCGATGTCCGCGCTCGCTACGCCCGAAGCGCGCATCAGTGCGCGCGCCCCTGCCATGTTGCGGCCGTGGGTGACGGTGCGGGACCTCAGCTCGGGCATCGGGGCTCACTCCCTAGGCAGGTGTGCGGCCTTGCCGTCGGATCCACCAGGTGTGGATGCGGCTGCGGCGCACGGTGTCGACTCTCCGAGCCTACGCTCAGGCTCCAGGATCTGGACACTCGGTCCGGATACCGGGACGGTTGACTCATTCCTCGGTCAGGTACCGCTGCACGGTGGGCGCCACCATCCGCACGATCTCCTCCGGATCGGCGGAGGCCAACGGCTCGACCTTCACCACGTGGCGCAGCACGGCCAGGCCCACCAACTGGGAGGCGGCCAGCTCGGCCCGGAACTTGGGGTTCGACACCCTGAGGTCCCCCGCGACCCGCTCCAGCAGCACCCGCCCGACGAAGCCGCGCAGCACCGCCGCGGCCATCTCGTTGGTCAACGCGGACCGCAGGGTGGCCAGCAGGGGCACACGGGTCGCCGGGTTCTCCCACACCGAGAGGAAATAGCGGACCAGACGCTCGCCGACGCCCTCCGGGCCGCCTTCCAACACGGCGGGCACCGCCAGCGCGGGACCCAGCGAGACCTCGATCGCCGCGGCGAACAGGTCGTCCTTGGTCCCGAAGTAGTGGTGGACCAGGGCAGAGTCCACACCGGCGGCCTTCGCGATGCCCCGCACCGAGGTCTTGTCGTAGCCACGAGCGGCGAACTCGTCGCGGGCCGCCCGCAGGATCTGCTCGCGCGCTCCCGGTCCGGCGTCCGCCTCGCGGCGCGAGGGACGACCGCGACCGCGCCGCGGAGCGTCGGGGGCGGGCCGTTCGGCCGGTCCGTTCATGTGCCGGGCACCCGCCCACGGGTGCCCGGGGAGCGGTGGGCCCGCACGGCGGAGGCCAGGTGCAGTCGGGTGAAGGCGAGCGCCTCCGCGAGGTCGGCCTCGCGTTCGGCCGAGGACATCGCCCGCCGGGTGTTGACCTCGATGACCACGTGCCCTTCGAAGCCCCCGAGCGCGAGCCGTTCCAGCAGCTCCGCACAGGGCTGGCTGCCCCGCCCGGGAACCAGGTGCTCGTCCTTGCCGGAACCGTTGCCGTCGGCGAGGTGGACGTGAGCGAGCCGGTCCCCCATCCGGTCGACCATGGCGGTGGCATCGGTACGGGCGGTGGCGGTGTGCGAGAGGTCGATCGTGAAGTGGCGGTAGTCGTCCTTGGTGACGTCCCAGTCCGGCGCGTAGGCGAGCATCTCGCGGTCCCGGTAACGCCAGGGGTACATGTTCTCCACTGCGAAGCGGACCTCGGTCTCCTCGGCCATCCGCCAGATGCCCTCCACGAACTCCCGCCCGTACTGTCGCTGCCAGCGGAACGGCGGGTGGACCACCACGGTGGAGGCGCCCAGGCGCTCGGCGGCCGACCGGGCCCGCTGGAGCTTGGTCCAGGGGTCGGTGGACCAAACCCGTTGGGTGATCAGGAGACAGGGGGCGTGCACCGCGAGCACCGGCACCCCGTGGTAGTCCGAGAGTCGGCGCAGGGCTTCCACGTCCTGACTGACAGGGTCCGTCCAGACCATGACCTCGACGCCGTCGTAGCCCAGCCGTGCGGCGATCTCGAAAGCGGTCGCCGTCGACTCCGGGTACACCGAGGCCGTGGACAAGGCGACCTTCGCATCCGGCATCCGCACCACTGGTTCTGCCACGAGGGACAGGGTACGGGCCCGCCGCCGGCCGGGGGCTGCGGTGTGAAGACCGTCTCCCCCGCGGGGCCCGGGACCGGGTGGCCGGCCCGACAGGTCCTCCGGGGCGACCTTCGGGGCACGGGCCGCGCCGTCAGCCGCGGTGTCTCAGGTCGCCAGGTGGTCCAGGCGGCGCAGGATCACGCCCTCGCGCAGCGCCCAGGGGCAGATCTCCAGCTGGTCCACTCCGAACAGGTCCATCGCCCCCTCCGCCACCAGGGCTCCGGCGAGCAGCTGCCCCGCGCGACCGTCGGACACCCCGGGCAACGCGGCGCGCTCCTCGGTGGTCATCGACGCCAGCTTGGGGACCCACTCCTCCAGGGAGCGCCGGCTCAGGTCGCGCTGTACGTACAGCCCCTCGGCGGACCGGGCCGCGCCGGCGATACGCGCGAGCTGTTTGAAGGTCTTGGAGGTGGCCACCACGTGGTCGGGCGCCCCGAGGCGGCTGAACTCTCCCACGATCCGGGCGATCTGGGCCCGCACGTACCGGCGCAGGGCCTTCACGTCCAGCGGGTCCGGCGGGTCCCCCGGCAACCAGCCGCCGGTGAGGCGGCCCGCGCCCAGCGGGAGGGACACGGCGGCGTCGGGGTCCTCGTCGATCCCGTACGCGATCTCCAGCGAACCACCGCCGATGTCGAGGACCAGCAGTTTCCCGGCGGACCATCCGAACCAGCGGCGGGCGGCCAGGAAGGTCAGTCGGGCCTCGTCCTCACCGCTGAGGACCTGGAGGTCGACTCCGGTGACCTCGCGGACCCGGGCCAGCACCTCATCGGCGTTGCTGGCCTCGCGCACCGCGGAGGTGGCGAAGGGGAGCACGTCCTCACAGCCCTTGTCCTCGGCGGCCTGCACCGCGTCGGCGATCACGCGGGCGAGAGTGTCGATGCCCTCGGGGCCGATGGCGCCGTCCGCGTCGAGGAGTTCGGCCAGGCGCATTTCCCGCTTGTGGGAGTGCGCGGGCAACGGGCGCGCACCGGGGTGCGCGTCCACCACCAGCAGATGAACCGTGTTCGAACCCACATCAAGGACACCGAGTCTCATATGGGGAACGCTACTGTGCTTCGGGGCCCGCTCCCTCCTCGAGGCGGCCCATGCCCGCTTACGCTTGGCTTGTGCCAAAGACGAAGCAGACCAAGCAGGCGAAGCAGGAAAAGAACGCCAAGCGGGCCAAGAAGGACGATGCTCCCAAGAGCCCCGGGGTGGAGCTTGCCGAGGTCGCCGCGCGGTCCGGGGAATCCGGCCGCGGGCCCGCCGAGCGCGCCTCCGCCGCGAAGGGAGCCGTGGTGCGGGCATCCGCCGCGGAGCCCGACGAGAAGGACCTGGACTTCCCTCGCGCCTGGGTCGAGTTCCCCGACCCCGCTGACGAAGAACAGGTCTTCCGCTGCGATCTGACCTGGCTGACCTCCCGCTGGACCTGCATCTTCGGCAGCGGCTGCCAGGGCATCCGGGCCGGCCGCGCCGATGACGGCTGCTGCACCCTCGGGGCGCACTTCTCCGACGAGGAGGACGAGCAGCGCGTCGCCGGGCACGTGGCAAGGCTGACTCCCGAGCTGTGGCAGTTCCACGAGGTCGGCACCCGTACCGGTTGGACACAGCACGACGAGGACGGCGAGAAGCAGACCCGGCGCTGGGAGGGGTCCTGCATCTTCCAGAACCGTCCCGGCTTCGCCGGCGGCGCCGGATGTTCCCTGCACATCCTGGCGCTCAAGGAGGGCCGGGAGCCGCTGGAGACCAAGCCCGACGTGTGCTGGCAGCTGCCCGTGCGCCGCACCTACGACTGGATCGACCGCCCAGACGACACCCGGGTGCTCCAGGTGTCGATCGGCGAGTACGACCGGCGCGGCTGGGGACCGGGCGGCCACGACCTGCACTGGTGGTGCACCTCGGCCACTTCGGCGCACGGCGCGGGCGAGCCGGTGTACGTCACCTACCGCGCCGAACTCGTGGAGCTGATGGGCGCGGAGGCGTACGAGCGGCTGGTGGAGCTGTGCGAGCAGCGCCTGTCCGCGCTGTTGCCGATGGCCCCGCACCCCGCCGACCCCGTGTGAGCTCAGGGACCACCGGGGTCGGGGGGGACCGTCCCCTCGGACGGGGTCGGCTGCGGCTCCTCGGAGGGCGGCTCGGTCGGCCGGGTGGCGGACGGCGTGGGCGTGGCGGCGGGGGGCTTCGACGTCGGGGTCGGCGTGGGGCCCGGCGGCCGGGGCGAGGGCTTGGTGCTCGGAGGGCGGGTCGGTGCGGGCGGCTCCGGCGGGCGGCCCTGGCCCTCCACGGAGACGACCGCGCCACCGGGCGCGATGTCGATCCGTGCGATCCAGTCGCCGGCGGGCTCCCGGACCGGGTCGACGGTGACCCGGATGGTCAGCGATTCCCCCGGCTCCAGCGTTCCCGAGTTCTGGCTGGGCTTGAGCCAGACCGAGTCGGACCACAGCGTCCACTCCACCGCGGTGCCACCGCGCGCGGTCAGGGTGATCAGTGTGACGCCTGCCTGCGAACGGGCGTGGACGGCGAGCCTGCCGGGTGCGGACCCGCTCGGCAGGACCGGATCGGGGGAAGCGCCGGGGCCGAGCACCTGTACCGAGACCTCCCGGGTGTGGGTGCTGCGGGAAGTGCCCTCGGCGGGCCCGGTCCGGGTGTCGCGTACGTTCTCGTGCACCGGGTAGCCGCGGTCCTCCACCGTGCCCGGCCTGTCGCTGCCGCTCGCGGCGACGGCTGACCCGCCGGTCTCGGCCGCGGCGGGCGCCCCCCGGTAGGAGGCCCAAAGGGCGATCGCCGGAGCCGCCAGGACGGTTGCGACCACGGTGGTGGTCACCGCCCGGGCCCGCATCCGCTCCCGGCGTGCGGCGTGGTCCTTGGGGTCCATCGGGAAGCCGGCGCGGTCGAAGCGAGGGGTGGCGCAGCGGGAGCGCAGGGCGCCGAGCACGGCCATGTGGAGGGCGGCGCGGGGGGCGGGCAGGACGGGCAGGGTGGCGGGGCTGACGGTGGTCCCCGGCCACGGTCCGCCGGCGCCGACCCGTTCGGCTGCGCGTCGGCAGGTCGGGCAGTCGTCGACGTGGCGGACCAGTTCGCCGCGCAGCGCGGTGGAGAGCAACACCTCGTTGTCCCCGGTGAAACGGGCCACCACCGGACAGCCGCCGCTCTCCACGACGGCCAGCGCGGCCCGGGTCCGCTCCACCTCGCAGGCGGCGCCGGCCAGCAGGTCGCGGGTGTTCTGCAGGGGCATGCCGAGCACCACGGCGACCTCGGTGGCCGACAGCCGGTGTCGTACGGCGAGTTCGAGTGCCTCGCGCTGCTCCGGGCTGGTGCCGGCCGCCTCCGGCCAGGCGAGCAGGGCGAGTTCCCGGTGCTGGGCCCGGGCGGTGGCGTCCGCGCCATCGGGCGTCACCGCGCCTTCGCTGGCGGGGGCGTCCGGGTGGCCCACCACGCCCCGATGCGACCGGTGGTGCGCCGGCGCCCGATGGGTACCGTGCGCTCCTTGGCGGGCGCGGCGCAGCTCGGCGAGCTTGCGCAGACAGGCCCAGCGGGCCAGGGCGTAGAGCCAGGCCCTGCGCTGGCCCTCGTCCGCCGGGCCGCGCCCGGCCTGCCGCTCGGCGACGGCCAGTACGTCCGCGAGCACCTCGGTGGCCGTGCCGTGGTCGCACAGCACGGAGAGGCAGTAGGTGAACAGCCCGTCGAGATAAGGCTCGTACCGGCTGGGGGGCGTCTGCGCCAACATGCTGGGCGCACGCCGATGCGCCCCGTGTGCGCCGGTGCTGTGCTTGGAATGCGCCTGGCTGCTGCTCGTCACCCGGCGAAGGTAGGGGGCTGCGCACGGCCCCTTCGCACCCCTTGGGGAGTTTTAATCCATACGGGTGAAGTCATCCTCCGAAAGGGGACAGTGTCCGGCGTGCGCTCGACATACCGGGCGCTACGGGCCCCACGGGAGCGCGGGGCGGCAGCGGGCGGAGCCGGAGCCCCGGCCACCGAGCCTGGCAGAGCCACCGGTCCGGGCGACCGCATGAGGGGAGAGGGCCCGGAAGCGGACGGCCGCGGCGGGAGCGCCCGAGGGTGTCGGCGGCGCCCGTTACCGTTGCGGCATGGCTGCTGCCCGTACCTCCCGCTCGTCCGCCAAGGACCGCCCTTCCTACCGCTGCACCGAATGCGGGTGGAGCACGGCCAAATGGCTGGGCCGTTGCCCCGAATGCCAGGCCTGGGGCACCGTCGAGGAGACCGGCGCCCCCGCCGTGCGCACCACCGCGGCCGGTCGTGTCTCGACCGCCGCGGTCCCCATCGCACAGGTGGACGGCCGGACAGCGACGGCCCGGTCCACCGGCGTGGACGAACTGGACCGGGTGCTGGGCGGCGGGCTGGTCCCCGGTGCCGTGGTGCTGCTGGCCGGCGAGCCCGGGGTCGGCAAGTCCACCCTGCTCCTGGACGTGGCCGCCAAGGCCGCGAGCGAGAACCACCGCACCCTTTACGTCACGGCGGAGGAGTCGGCCAGTCAGGTGCGGCTGCGCGCCGACCGGATCAAAGCCCTCAGCGACCACCTGTACCTGGCAGCCGAGACTGACCTCTCGGCGGTGCTCGGCCACCTCGACGCGGTCAAGCCCTCGCTGCTGGTCCTGGACTCCGTACAGACCGTGGCCTCGCCGGAGATCGACGGCGCGCCGGGTGGCATGGCCCAGGTGCGCGAGGTGGCGGGCGCGCTGATCCGGGCGTCGAAGGAACGGGGCATGTCCACCCTGCTGGTCGGTCACGTTACGAAGGACGGCGCGATCGCCGGGCCCCGGCTGCTGGAGCACCTGGTTGACGTGGTGCTGCACTTCGAGGGTGACCGGCACGCCCGTCTGCGGTTGGTACGCGGGGTGAAGAACCGGTACGGAGCGACCGACGAGGTCGGCTGCTTCGAACTGCACGACGAGGGGATCACCGGCCTGGCCGACCCCAGCGGCCTGTTCCTGACCCGGCGGGCGGAGGCAGTACCGGGAACCTGCCTGACGGTCACCCTGGAAGGTCGCCGGCCGCTGGTCGCCGAGGTGCAGGCGCTGACGGTGGACTCACAGATCCCCTCGCCCCGGCGGACGACCTCGGGCCTGGAGACGTCCCGGGTGTCCATGATGCTGGCCGTCCTGGAGCAGCGAGGCCGAATCAGCGCCCTGGGCAAACGGGACATCTACAGCGCGACGGTGGGCGGGGTGAAACTGTCCGAACCAGCCGCCGATCTGGCGGTGGCGCTGGCCCTGGCCAGCGCGGCGAGCGACACTCCGCTCCCGAAGAACCTGGTGGCCATCGGTGAGGTGGGGCTGGCCGGGGAGGTCCGGCGGGTGACCGGCGTCCAGCGCAGGCTGGCGGAGGCGCACCGGCTGGGGTTCACCCAGGCGCTCGTTCCGGCCGACCCGGGGAAGGTGCCCGCGGGCATGAAGGTGATCGAAGTCGCCGACATGGGAGAGGCGCTGCGGGTGCTGCCGCGCAGCCGCCGGGCGGCTGCCCCCCGGCCGCAGTAGGGTCTGCCAGCTCCCCCGGCGGACCGGTCGAGAGGCCCTTTGAGACCTCCTGCAAACCCGCTCCCACCTGCGGTTGGTCGCGGCCCGGGCGGGCATGGGTGGCAACGCACCTCGGGCGGACACGGGGCGCCGGTAGACTTTGCCCTGGTCCGCCCGCCGCGACGCACGCCCGCGTGCCCAAGGCCCGGGCATGACAACCCGCTACCGGAGGAGTGCAGTGGCAGCCAAGGACGGGGCAGCAGCATCCGGTAAGTCCGGCGCCGGCTCCGCGCACGAGGCCCTCGTGCGCGCATCGCTGAGCGCGGTCGCCCCCGGCACCGCCCTGCGTGACGGCCTTGAGCGCATCCTGCGCGGAAACACCGGCGGTCTGCTCGTACTGGGCATGGACAAGTCCGTGGAGTCCATGTGCACCGGCGGCTTCGTGCTGGACGTGGAGTTCACCGCCACCCGGCTGCGGGAGCTGTGCAAGCTCGACGGCGCACTGATCCTCGACAAGGACATCACCAAGATCCACCGGGCCGGTGTGCAGTTGGTGCCCGACGCCTCCATCCCGACCGAAGAGACCGGCACCCGCCACCGCACCGCGGACCGGGTCTCGAAGTCGTGTGGTTTCCCGGTGGTGTCGGTCTCCCAGTCGATGCGGCTGATCGCGCTGTACGTGGACGGCGAGCGCAGGGTCCTGGAGGAGTCCGCCGCGATCCTCTCCCGCGCCAACCAGGCGCTGGCCACGCTGGAGCGGTACAAGCTGCGCCTCGACGAGGTCGCCGGCACCCTCTCCGCCCTGGAGATCGAGGACCTGGTGACGGTGCGGGACGTGACCGCCGTCGCCCAGCGTCTGGAGATGGTCCGCCGGATCGCCACGGAGATCGCCGAGTACGTGGTGGAGCTCGGCACTGACGGTCGGCTGCTCTCCCTTCAGCTGGACGAGTTGATCGCGGGGGTGGAGCCGGAGCGGGAGCTGGTGATCCGCGACTACGTCCCCGAGCCGACGGCCAAACGTTCGCGGACGGTGGATGCGGCCCTGACCGAACTGGACACGCTGAGCCACGCCGAATTGTTGGAGCTGCCCACGGTGGCGCGGGCCCTGGGTTACAGCGGTTCGCCCGAGACCTTGGACTCGGCGGTCTCGCCTCGCGGTTACCGGCTGCTGGCGAAGGTGCCGCGGCTGCCCGGCGCGATCATCGAGCGTCTGGTGGAACACTTCGGTGGACTGCAGAAGCTGCTAGCCGCGAGTGTGGACGACCTACAGGCCGTGGACGGCGTCGGCGAGGCCAGGGCGCGCAGTGTCCGCGAGGGTCTCTCACGCCTGGCCGAATCCTCGATCCTGGAACGGTACGTCTGATCCTGCCGTTGACCGGCCGCCCGGAGTGGGGGGCCGCAACCGGTCCGTCGGACGTCCGTCGAACCGGCGCCGTCCCCGACCTTCGCGACCGGGCCCGGTCGCGGCCTCGACTCAGTCCTTCTCCAGGACGAACGAGGTCTGGACGATCGGCAGGCCCGGGGCGGTGGCCTCCACCAGATAGGTGCCCGGGGCGGCGGTGCCCGGCGGCGGGGTGGCGCAGCGGGCCGCGCTGAAGGCGCGGTTCCACTCCACGATGTGGGTCGCCTGCTTCCCTGCGGGCAGTTGGTAGTAGGTGCTGGCGGTGCGCGGACAGTCCGCGGAGGACCACACGGCCTTGTCGGTGCTCGCCTCGGTGATCTTCACAACCGCCCGGCCGGGGCCGAGGTCGACCTTGCAGTCGGTGCTGGAGCTGTTGGTGGCGGTGACCTCGAAGCGGGGCCGCTCGCCGAGCTCGTAGGAGTTCTTGGTGCTGCGCAGCGCCCACCGGACGGCGCCGGCCGTGCAGTTCGGCAGGCTGGAGTCGGCCGGCACCCGTACCGATCCGGGACCCGCTGAGCCGCCCGTGCCGGAGTCGGGGTCGCCGCTGCGGCCCACCGGCGCGCCGGCGCCGGGGTCGCCGTTCTTGCCGGCGCCGGAGTCAGTGCCGCCGCCTGCATCGCCCGAGCCGGTACCCGTACCCGAGCCGGCGCTCGACTCCTCGCGTCCGCCGGGCTGTTGGCTGATCGCCGGCCCGGTGCCGGATGGCCCCGGAGTGATCGCGGGGACGGGTCCGCCCGCGCGCGGGTTCTTGTCGTTGTTCGTACTACCGCCCCCGCCGCCGTAACTGACGGTCCATACGGCCAAGATGGCCAGCAGGGCGACGACGGACGCCAGGACGGCCCTCCGACGCCAGTAGATGGAGGAGGGGAGCGGCCCGACCGGATTGCGCAGAGATCCCACGGCGCAAACTGTACGAGAGTTCCGCCCACGATCGGCGCCCATATGCGGCCCGACCCTGCGTGTTTTGCCGATCATCATCATGCCGGGCCGCTGAGGGGCACCGCCGGGTGGCCGTGGGCGTGCACCGGACGCCCGTGAAAACGTGCCAGGATGCCTGTGTCATGAGTGCTACGACCACCGCCTCAGCCGCCCCGCCGGACGACAGCCCCGGCGCCCTGCACACCCCCGTCATCGCGTGGTTCGACGAGAACGCCCGCGACCTGCCCTGGCGCCGCCCCGAAGCGGGCGCATGGGGAGTCATGGTCAGCGAGTTCATGTTGCAACAGACGCCGGTGTCACGCGTGCTGCCCGTCTACGAGCAGTGGGTGGCCCGCTGGCCCCGCCCGGCCGCTCTGGCCGCCGAGCCGCCCGGCGAGGCCGTCCGTGCCTGGGGTCGCCTGGGCTACCCGCGTCGGGCGCTGCGGCTGCACGGCGCGGCCGTCGCCATAACGGAACGGCACCACGGCGACGTGCCGCAGGACCACGCCCAGTTGCTGGCCCTGCCCGGCATCGGCGAGTACACCGCAGCCGCCGTCGCCTCCTTCGCCTACGGGCAGCGCCACCCCGTGCTGGACACCAACGTCCGCCGGGTCCTGGCCCGCGCACAGACCGGTGTCGAGTACCCGCCGAACGCGACGACGGCGGCCGAGCGGCGGCTGGCCAGAGCCCTGCTGCCCGAGCAGGAAGCCACCGCGGCCCGGTGGGCGGCGGCCTCCATGGAACTGGGCGCGCTGGTGTGCACCGCGAAGAGTCCGGCCTGTGGGCGCTGCCCGATCGCCGCGCGCTGCGCCTGGCGGCTGGCCGGCAAGCCCGCCCACGACGGCCCGCCGCGGCGCGGACAGACCTATGCCGGCACCGATCGGCAGGTCCGCGGAAAACTACTGGCGGTCCTGCGTGAAGCCGTCGACCCGGTGCCCGGGGAGCGCCTCGACGCCGTGTGGGACGATCCGGTGCAGCGGGCCAGGGCGTTGGACGGGCTCGTCGCGGACGGCCTGGTGGAGCCGCTGGCGGACCGTTTGTACCGACTCCCGCTGACCTGATCCGCCGCCTGCCGAGCGGGGCTGTTACACAACCTACGGTTTACCGTGCGCCCTCCGAGTGCTGACTCGCACAGCCCCGTGACAACGCCTCCGTACCTTCGATTCCACAAGCAAACGGGTGATCGAACGGTTGGATCGGAGGCGGTCTGAGATGGCGCACGGCGAGGTACTCGAATTCGAGGAGTACGTCCGCACTCGGCAGGACGCGCTGCTGCGCAGCGCCCGGCGCCTGGTCCCGGACCCGGTGGACGCGCAGGACCTGCTGCAGACCGCCCTGGTACGCACCTACGGCCGCTGGGAGGGCATCGCCGACAAGTCGCTGGCGGACGCCTACCTGCGCCGCGTGATGATCAATACCCGGACCGAGTGGTGGCGGGCCCGCAAGCTCGAAGAGGTCCCCACCGAGCAGCTGCCCGACGCCCGCGTCGAGGACGGCTCCGACCAGCGGGCCGACCGCGCCCTGCTGATGGACATACTCGGGGTACTGGCGCCGAAGCAGCGCAGCGTCGTCGTTTTGCGACACTGGGAGCAGATGAGCACCGAGGAGACGGCCGCGGCGCTCGGCATGTCGGCGGGAACCGTGAAGAGCACGCTGCACCGGGCACTGGCCCGGCTCCGCCAGGAGCTGGAGAGGCGGGACCTGGACATGCGCGCCTTGGAACGCGGGGACCACAGTGAGGGGCGGGAGCGTTGCGCGGCCTGAAAGACGGCGGCAGACCCGGGACGGACGAGGGTCTCGTGCGGGGCAGGGGTTCGCTGGCAGCGGTGTCGGCGGGGGCGGTCGCCCTCGTCGGTGCCGCGTTGTTGGTGGGTGGGTGCGCCTCGGGAGGCACCGGAGTGCGGGACGAGGGTCCGGCACACACCGACCCCGTGGGCAAGGCGGCGGCCCCGGCCCCGTCAGTCAGCCACTCCCCCGCCTACGAGAGGATCGACGCGGTCACCCTGGTGAAGAACGACCCGAAGGTCAGTTCGGAGATCAAGCGCGACCTCAGGCCCTGTGTGGCCGACGAGTACCCGGTGGACGTGACCTACGGGAAGGTCACTGCCAACGGCCCCAACGACGTGATCGTCAACGTGCTGTCCTGCGCCGATGCGGTCGGCCTCGGCTCCTACGTGTACCGGGCGAACGGCGAGGGCTACGAGAACGTCTTCGCGGACGAGCAGCCCCCGGTCTACGCGGAGGTGGACCGCGGGGATCTGGTGCTGACCAAGCCGGTGTACACCAAGAGCGACGCCCTGGCCTATCCCTCGGGGGAGGACGTGATCACCTACCGGTGGACGGGTGAGAAGTTCACCGAGCACGACCGGGTCCACACCGACTACAGCAACGCCGTGGACGGCGGCGGGCAGCCGGCGCCAGCGGTCACCAGCGCCAACTGATTCGAAGACCGACCGAAGACCGACCGTTGTGCAAGCGAAGGACTGGAAGCAGGAGATGGCCGAGACCCAGGTGCTCTTCGTCGAGGACGACGACGTCATCCGCGAGGCCACGACGCTCGCCCTGGAGCGCGACGGCTTCCGGGTGACCGCGATGCCCGACGGCCTGTCGGGGCTGGAGTCCTTCCGGGCGAACCGGCCGGACATCGCGCTGCTGGACGTCATGGTGCCGGGCATGGACGGCGTGAGCCTGTGCCGGCGCATCCGCGACGAGTCCACCGTGCCGGTGATCATGCTGTCCGCACGGGCCGACTCCATCGACGTGGTGCTGGGCCTGGAGGCCGGGGCCGATGACTACGTCACCAAGCCGTTCGACGGTTCGGTGCTCGTGGCCAGGATCCGCGCGGTACTCAGACGCTTCGGCCACGCCGGTGGGAACGGGCCCCGCGACGACGACGGGGTGGCCGGCGAGTCCGGCCCGCTCTCCTTCGGCGATCTGGTGGTCGACACCGAGGGCATGGAGGTGCGGCGGAGCGGCACTCCGGTTGCCCTGACTCCGACCGAAATGCGACTGCTGCTGGAGTTCTCCGCCGCCCCGGGGACCGTACTGTCCCGCGACCGGCTCTTGGAGCGGGTCTGGGACTACGGCTGGGGCGGGGACACCCGGGTCGTGGACGTCCACGTACAGCGGCTCCGTACGAAGATCGGACAGGACCGGATCGAGACGGTCCGGGGCTTCGGCTACAAGCTCCGAGGGTGAAGCACCGCTCCCCAGCCCAAGGGGAACCCGCCGCAGCCACCACGTCGCCGAGCGCCCCGCCAGGAGATGTTCCGTTGAGGTCCGCCAGATGCTCCGCAGAGCCGCCCCTTGCGCGGCCCGGCGCCACGGGAGACCACCGCCCCACCACGGGGGCGAAGGGGCCACGTGCCGAGGAGGGACCGTGAGGCGCCCGGAGGCCGTCACCCTGCGCACCGGAATCCGTTGGAAGATCAGCCTCGCGATCGCCGCGGTGGGGGCGCTCATCGCCCTGGCGCTCAGCCTGGTCGTGCACAGTGCCGCCCGGGTCTCCATGCTGGACAACGCCCGCGAGGTCCAGTTGGAGCGGGTCCAGTTCATCTCGCGCAACGCCGAGGCGTCGAAGAAGCCGCCGCTCGGCGCGAAGCTCAACGATCCCGATCTGCCACGGGAGCTGCGGGACAAGGCCCGGTCCGGACGCCGCGGCACCTACGTGCAGGAACATCCCGGCGCGGCACCCGAGGTATGGGCCGCGGTTCCCCTCGGCAACGGGCAGGTGCTGTCCCTGCACAGCCGCTTCGCGGAGAGCGCGAACGTACTCCAGGACCTCGACCGCGCCCTGGTCATCGGTTCCGCGGCGGTCCTGTTCGGCGGGTCCGCGCTCGGGGTGCTGATCGGCGGCCAGATCTCCCGACGGCTACGCAAGGCCGCTGCGGCAGCCGGACAGGTCGCCCAGGGGGTGCCCGGCGTCCGGGTCCGCGACGCGGTCGGTGGGGTGGTTCGGGACGAGACCGATGACCTCGCCCGAGCCGTGGACCGGATGGCCGACGCGCTCCAGCAGCGGCTGGAGGCCGAGCGCCGCGTCACGGCGGACATCGCTCACGAGCTCCGCACACCGGTGACGGGGCTGCTGACCGCGGCGGAGCTGCTGCCTCCGGGCCGGCCGACGGAACTCGTGCGGGACCGAGCCCAGGCCATGCGTGCGCTGGTCGAGGACGTGCTGGAGGTGGCCCGGCTGGACAGCTCCTCGGAGCGGGCCGAACTCCAGGAAGTGGCCCTCGGTGAGTTCGTGACCAGGCGGGTCGCGATGCTGATGCCGCAGGCGCGGGTCCGGGTGGTGGCGAACGAGTTCGTCGCCACCGACCCGCGCCGGCTGGAGCGCATCCTGGGCAATCTGCTGGCCAACGCCGCTCGCTACGGCAAGCCGCCGATCGAGATCGATGTGGAGGGGCGGGTGGTTCGGGTCCGTGATCACGGACCCGGTTTCCCGGAGGCGATACTCAAGGACGGACCGAGCCGTTTCCGGACCGGCTCCAGCGACCGGGCCGGGGTGGGGCACGGACTCGGGCTGACCATCGCCGAGGGCCAGGCACGGGTCCTCGGCGCACGCCTGACTTTCCGCAACGTGGCCCTCCCGGGCGCTTCCGACGCTCAGGGGACGGGTGAGGACCGGGGACCGGGCGGGGGCGCGGTGGCCGTCCTGTGGCTGCCGGAGCACGCACCGACGGTGACGGGCAGTTTCCCGTCCGCCGGGGAGCGTTGAGCCGACCGGCCGCCCCGCCGCGACAGACCCCGACCCGCCCGCCCCACCCGCACCGAGATGATCACGCGTTGTCGTACCGGCGCGCCGAGGCGTCCACCTGGGCCATCCGTCGGAGCGCGGCGAGCAGCGCGTCACCCAGGACGGTGCCGACGACCACCCGCTCCACGAGGTCCTCACGTTCGACCCGTCGGGCCACGTAGCCGAGGTCCGCCTCCGCGATCCGTTCGCTGGCCGCGGCGAAGTCGTCGAGGGACTCCAAGTAATCCTCATGGCCCACTGCGGTGAAGGAGGCCACGGCCGCGGCCGTTTCCACGGCGGCCGGATGTTCCGGACTGATGTGCCAGCCCCTTCGTTCGATCAGGTCCGCGACCATGCGGCGGGCCTCGCCGTGCGGGTCCTCGACGGCGTCGGGGTAGAGGTGGTCCAGGGTCCGGGCGGTGGTCCCCAGCATCTCGTGGACCGGACGGCCGGTGTCCTCGACCACTTCGAGCACCTTCCTGATGGAGCCCAGGGAGAGTCCGCCCACTTCCAACAGCGCCCGGATCAGGCGCAGCCGCCGGAGGTGCGCATCGCCGTAGCGGGCCTGGTTGGGGCTGGTCAGCTCGCCGGCCGGGAGCAGTCCTTCCCGTACGTAGAACTTGATCGTCGGCACCGGAACTCCGGTGGTACGGCTCAGCTCACCGATGCGCAACGCGCTCTCTCCTTCTCGCCCGCCCCAACGGCCCTCAGGGGCCGCCTCGGGGATGTCCCTGATTTCCAGGTCCGGCTCTTGTGATTCCCCTTCCACAGGATAGATAGTGGTGCTACCAGATAGTGGACAGCACCACTATCCATATTGGGGGAACTCCATGCCGACTCCACCGGCCCAGCGCACCCGCCGGCCCGCCGCCACCTGGCGCACCACCGCCTGGCACCGACCACTGGTGCTCTTCACCGCCGCCATGGTGCTGCTCCTGTTCGCCTGCGCCCTTGGCCTCCTCATCGATGACCGCCGCCTGGTCGGGGCCCCGATCTGGCACAAACCACTCAAGTTCTCCGCGTCTTTCGCCCTCTACGGCGCCACCCTCGCCTGGATGCACTCCTTCCTCACCCGACCCCGCGCCCGACGGGTGAGCTGGTGGGCCGGCACCGTCATCGCAGCAGCCGGAGCGATCGAAATGCTGATCATCGTCGGCCAGGTGGTGCGCGGCAAACGCAGTCATTTCAACAACGAGACTCCTTTGGACAGCGCGCTCTTCGGCGTGATGGGCGCCACCGTGGCCGTGCTGTGGCTGGCGGCACTCCTGATCGCCGTACTCCTCTTTCGCCGCCCCGCACACCGGGGGGACGACCGACCGCTGGACCCCGCCCTCCTCTGGTCCCTGCGCCTCGGCTCCGCGATCGCCCTGGTCGGTCTGGCCATCGGCTTCCTGATGGCACAACCCACCGAGGAACAACTCACCGCCCAGGTGGTCACCACCGTCGGAGCCCACAGCGTCGGCGTCCCCGACGGCGGACCACACCTGCCCGTCACCGGCTGGTCAGCGACCGGAGGGGACCTGCGCATCGGTCACTTCGTCGGCATGCACGCCCTCCAGGTGCTCCCGCTGCTCGCTCTGGCCCTCCTGCGGATCCGGCCCACCGGCGCCCCCGCCGTCCGGCTGCGCCTGGTGCTGATCGCCTCGGGCGGCTACGCGGGCCTGGTCGCCCTGGTCACCTGGCAGGCCCTGCGCGGCCAGGCGCTGACCGAACCCGACGCACACACCCTCATCGCGGCGGGACTGCTCACGGCCGCCTCGGCCGTGGCGGTCGCCCTGGCGCTGCGCTCCGGACGCGCGCTGGCGCCGGCGCGCACCGGGGAAGCCCCGGTCCCGGTGCGGTGAAACGCGCACCCAGCGGGCCCCACCCGGGTCGAACAAGACCCACCCGCGGGGACGAGGGGAACCGCTCCCGGGGCGCCGTGGGGGCACACGAGCCCGGCGCCGCGGCCAGCGTCGACGGCGGCCCTAGCCGCCCCTGGACGCGCCGGGCCGAGGCGGCTGTCCATCGGCCGCGCCCTCAGCAGGACTCGCCCACCACGTCCCCCCACCCCCGCGCCGGGTCGAGATCCCCGCTGAGCCGCTCGGTCAGCGCGTACCAGTTGCCGTCCTCATCGCGGAAGATCGCCTCGATCCCCCAGGGGCGCTCCCGCGGCTCCTGGAGGAACCGGACGCCTCGCTCCCGAAACGTCTCGTAGTCCCCGAAGCAGTCGTCCGTACGAAACCCCGCGGCTCCGAGCACCCCGCCGCTGATCAGCGTCCGCAGGGCTCGGGCGGACTCGGCATCGACGCTGTCGTGTCCTGGCCCCAGCAGGGCAAGCTCCACCTCGGGCTGGCCCTTGGCCCCCACGGTGAGCCGGCGCACCCCGCCGAAGGTGATGTCGTTGCGGACCTCGAAGCCCAACTTCTGGGTGAAGAAGGCCATGGTGCGCTCCTGGTCGAGCGTCCAGACGGCCGCGATGCCCAGACCCTTGATCATTTCTGCTCCACTCCTGCGCGACTGAGAGGCGACTCCCTGCCCACCGTAGGCAGCGGCGCCACCACCCGCCCCCGGAGCGAACCCGCACCGATCAACCGGCCGGGCGGCCGTAGTGGAGGACGCTCGGAGAACGACAGAAGGCCCCCGGCGCACCGGAGGCCTTCGATCGGACTGGGATCAGGGCAGGGTCAGTGGGCCGCCGCAGCGGACTGGGCCACCGCAGGGTGCTCCTTAGAGGCCGGAGCAGGACCGGCCCCGCGCAGCGGCACCTCTCGGACGAACCAGGCGGCGACGAAACCGGCGACGGCCACGGCGGCGCCCAGCAGGAAGGCGGAGTGGGTGCCGGCGGCCACGGCGTGTTGGTAGGCCTCGCGCACCGCTTCCGGCAGCTTGGCCAGGCTGGCCGCGTCGAGTTGGGCGCCCGCCAGGGCCCCCGGAGCCTCGGCGCCGGCCCCGGCCCGTTCGGCCATGGTGTCCTGGACCCGGCTGGTGAACAGGGAACCCATCAGAGCGACACCGAAGGAACCGCCGAGGGTACGGAAGAGAGTGGCGGAGGAGGAGGCGACGCCCATGTCCTTCATCTCCACGCTGTTCTGCGCGACCAGCATGGTGATCTGCATCAGGAAGCCGAGTCCGGCGCCGAGCACCGCCATGTAGAGACCGGAGACGAACCGCGTGGTGGTGGTGTCCATCTGGGCCAGCAGGAAGAGGCCGGTCACCATCAGGGCACCACCCAGGATCGGGAAGATCTTGTACTTGCCACTGCTGGTGGTGATGCGGCCGGCGATCAGGGAGACCACCATCATCGACAGCAGCATCGGAAGCAGCAGCAGCCCGGAGTTGGTGGCCGAAGCCCCCTGGACGGACTGCTGGAACAGCGGCAGGTACAGCACGCCGCCGAACATCGCGAAACCGGTGAGGAAGCCGATGACCTGCATCAGGCTGAAGTTGCGGCTACGGAATATGTGCAGCGGGAGCACCGGCTCGGCAGCCCGGGTCTGGACGTAGAGGAAGGCCGCGGTGGAGACGAGACCCACGGCGATCAGGCCGAGGATCTCGGCCGAGCCCCAGGCGTACTCGGTGCCGCCCCAGGTGGTGAGGAGGACCGTCGAGGTGATCGCGAGGGTAAGTAGGGCCGCACCCAGGTAATCGATCTTGCCTTGCGCCGTCTTCTTCGGCAGGTGCAGCACCATGGTGACCATGACCAGGGCGATCGCACCCAGCGGCAGGTTGATGTAGAAGGACCAGCGCCAACCCATGTGGTCGGTGATGGTCCCGCCGACCAGCGGCCCACCGATCATGGCGAGCGCCATGACTCCGGCCATCATGCCCTGGTACTTGCCGCGCTCCCGGGGCGGGATCAGATCGCCGATGATCGCCATCACCCCGACCATCAGGCCGCCGGCGCCCAGCCCCTGAAGCGCTCGGAAGCCGATGAGCTCGCCCATGCTCTGGGCCATGCCGCTGAGCGCGGAGCCGATCAGGAAGATGACGATGGACGCGAGGAAGGAGCCCTTGCGCCCGTACATGTCGCCGAGCTTGCCCCAGATGGGCGTGGAGGCCGCGGTGGCCAGGGTGTAGGCGGTGACCACCCAGGAGAGGTGTGCCAGGCCGCCCAGTTCGCCGACGATCGTCGGCATGGCGGTGCCGATGATCATGTTGTCGAGCATCGCGAGCAGCATCGCGATCATGAGGGCCATGAGGACCACTCGGACACTGCGTTGCTTGGACCCCTCCCCTGCGACCTGCTCCGCCGCCCCCTCGGCTGGTGGCTCTGCCACCGCCTCGGATTTGGCTCGATTCCCCGCCATTTCGCCCACGATCCGCTCCCCTGGCACTTACTTGCCGCCCGGCTAGTTCACTACACTGGGGACGGTAGACCTGTCACTAGCCGGGCGTCAAGTAAGTTTTCTGGGAGAGATCCATGTCGAGCTCCAGCACTCCGCAGCAGCGCCGCGGGAACACCCGCCAGCGCATTCAGGACGTCGCGCTGGAGCTCTTCGCCGAACAGGGATACGAGAAGACGTCCCTGCGGGAGATCGCCGAAGGCCTCGACGTCACCAAGGCCGCGCTGTACTACCACTTCAAGACCAAGGAAGACATCCTGATCAGCCTCTTCGCGGACCTCACCCGCCCGATCGACGAGCTGATCGCCTGGGGGGAGCGCCAACCGGAGCCGCGGAGCCTGGAGGTCAAGAAGGAACTGCTGAGCCGCTACAGCGAAGCCATGACGGACGCCGCCCCGCTCTACCGCTTCATGCAGGAGAACCAGGCGGCGCTGCGCGAGCTCAGCATCGGGGAGGCCTTCAAGGAGCGCCTGTTCCGCATGGTCGACCTGCTGCGGACCACCGACACCCCGCTGACCGACCAGGTCCGCTGCGTCAGCGCACTGTTCACCATGCACGCCGGCCTGGCTTTCCTCCAGCACGTCGAAGGCGACCCCGAGGAGAAGCGCAGGGCCGCCCTCGAAGTCGCCATCGATCTGATCAGTCAGGCCCACCACGCCTGAGGAGCCAGCGGGGAACGGGACCCCGGTGGTCAGGGTCTCCGCGTCAGAGAGTGACGCCGACCCCGCGCAGGAACGAGACCGGGTTGATCGCGGAGCCGTAGTTCGGGGTGGTGCGGATCTCGAAGTGCAGGTGAGGACCGCTGGAGTTGCCGGTGTTGCCGGACAGACCGATGAGCTGGTTGGTGGCGACCTTCTGGCCGACCCGAACCTTGATCTTCGACAGGTGCGCGTACTGCGAGTACTTGCCGTTGGCGTGCTTGATCACAATGGCGTTGCCGTACGCGGGACCATCGCCGGCGCCGTTGCCCCCGGCCTTGACCACCTTGCCGGCACCGACGGCCTTGACAGGGGTGCCGGTGGGCACGGCGAAGTCCTGACCGGAATGCTTGTGGGCCCACATGTTGCCGCCCTTGCCGTAGGTCGCGGACAGCTTGTAGTGGTCCAGCGGAAGGTCCCACGCGGCGGCCTTCTTCGCCACCGAGGCCACGGCCGCCGGAGCGACGGCGATCTTGGCCGCCGGCGCGGCGGCCTGCGGTGCCGCGGAGGCGGCGCCACCCACACCGAGCGCGAGCGCGGCCCCGAGCCCAGTGGCGACGAGGACGCCGCGGCGGGTACGGCCGGCGGACGGGCGACGGGTGGTGACGGTGCTCTTCGACATGGGGAAGCCTCCGGGCAGTTTCGAACCCGGGGCGAGCCGGGCCGGTGGGGACAGCGGGACCCGGGGGGACCCGGGCCCGTCGGCCCGGAGCGGTCCGGACCTTCAGGGGGACCCGGGGGAACCCCCGGGCAGGAAACCGCCCGGCACACCTGCCGGGCTGGCCTCACCTTGGTAACCCGAATGGCCCTTACTTCTCAAAAACCCCAATTACTAGCGAACCTCGTAGCCGACACGAAGGAATTCGCCCCCGTTGACCCCCTCCGAAGTGGGGTTAAACCCCACGACTAGACCCTTCTGGATCTACTGCCTCAGCTAGTACGCCCCTGTGCCCCTGTGCGCCTTGTCACCGCACCCAAGATCGAATTAGGACTAAAGTCCTTCCGTTTCAGAACCAAAGTCCCGGAACCAGAAGTCGCCGATCTCCCTGGTGGACCTCCGGCCAGGGGTCCCAGCGACCGTACGGCGCCCGGACCCCGCTGGCGGGGCCCGAACGAGCCGGGCTGCCCGGGTCCCGGGCCCTGCCACGGCACACGACACCCAGACACAACGCGGGGGCACCCGCGATCCGCGCACGCGGGCGGCGAGGCCGGGCCCCGGCTCCCCAGAGGACCGCTCACGACCGAGTAACGGCTCCTCAAGGGGCCCGCAGGGCCCCTTGAGGCCGCCGGAACGCCGGAGCACGCCCCAGGGACGAGTACCGCGCCACCGGTTCCAGCCGCGCAGCGCAAAAGGGGGCGCCCCCGGAACCGTGGTTCCGGGGGCGCCCCCTGCGAGCCTGGCCCTGAGGCCGGACGCTACGCGTCCTTGCTGAGGTTCGGGCCGGCGGACCCGCCCGTTGCCTGCTCGATCGGCGGGACGTCGGGAAGCGCCGACTTCTCCTCGCCGCGGAAGGAGAACTTCTTCTCCTCACCCTCACCCTCGACGTCGACCACCACGATGTGACCGGGACGGAGCTCACCGAAGAGGATCTTCTCGGAGAGGATGTCCTCGATCTCGCGCTGAATGGTGCGACGCAGCGGACGGGCTCCGAGGATCGGGTCGTAACCCCGCTTGGCCAGCAGCAACTTGGCATCACCGCTGAGCTCGATGCCCATGTCGCGGTCCTTGAGGCGCTCGTCCACCTTGGCGATCATCAGGTCGACGATCTGGATGATGTCTTCCTGGCTGAGCTGGTGGAAGACCACCGTGTCATCGACACGGTTGAGGAACTCCGGCCGGAAGTGCTGCTTGAGCTCCTCGTTGACCTTCGCCTTCATCCGCTCATATCCGGTGCGGACATCGCCCGTGGCTGCGAATCCGAGGTTGAATCCCTTGGAGATGTCTCGGGTTCCCAGGTTGGTCGTCATGATGATGACGGTGTTCTTGAAGTCCACCACCCGGCCCTGCGAGTCGGTCAGTCGACCGTCTTCCAGGATCTGCAGCAGGGAATTGAAGATATCCGGGTGCGCCTTCTCGACCTCATCGAAGAGGACGACGGAGAACGGCTTGCGACGGACCTTCTCCGTGAGCTGGCCGCCCTCTTCGTAGCCCACGTAACCGGGCGGCGAACCGAACAGTCGCGAAACCGTGTGCTTCTCACTGAACTCCGACATGTCGAGGGAGATCAGCGCGTCCTCGTCACCGAAGAGGAATTCGGCGAGGGTCTTGGAGAGCTCGGTCTTACCGACACCGGAGGGGCCGGCGAAGATGAACGAGCCACCGGGGCGCTTCGGGTCCTTGAGACCGGCCCGCGTACGGCGGATGGCCTGCGAGAGAGCCTTGATGGCGTCCTTCTGACCGATCACGCGCTTGTGGAGCTCGTCCTCCATGCGCAGCAGGCGCGAGGACTCCTCCTCGGTCAGCTTGAAGACCGGGATACCGGTGGCGGTGGCCAGGACCTCTGCGATCAGGTCCTCGTCCACCTCGGCGACGACGTCCATGTCGCCGGCCTTCCACTCCTTCTCCCGCTTGGCCTTCGCGGTCAGGAGCTGCTTCTCCGAATCACGCAGCGAAGCGGCCTTCTCGAAGTCCTGCGAATCGATCGCGGACTCCTTGTCCCGGCGGACGCCGGCGATCTTCTCGTCGAACTCGCGGAGGTCCGGCGGCGCGGTCATCCGGCGGATGCGCATCCGGGAACCGGCTTCGTCGATCAGGTCGATCGCCTTGTCCGGCAGGAAACGGTCCGAGATGTAACGGTCGGCGAGCGTGGCGGCGGCCACCAGCGCGGCATCCGTGATGGACACCCGGTGGTGCGCCTCGTAACGGTCGCGCAGACCCTTGAGGATCTCGATGGTGTGCGGGAGCGAGGGCTCGGCGACCTGGATGGGCTGGAAGCGGCGCTCCAGGGCCGCGTCCTTCTCCAGGTGCTTGCGGTACTCGTCGAGCGTGGTGGCGCCGATGGTCTGGAGCTCGCCACGGGCCAGCATCGGCTTCAGGATCGAAGCGGCGTCGATGGCTCCCTCGGCGGCGCCCGCACCGACCAGGGTGTGGAGCTCGTCGATGAACAGGATGATGTCGCCGCGAGTGCGGATCTCCTTGAGGACCTTCTTCAGGCGCTCCTCGAAGTCACCGCGGTAGCGGGAACCGGCGACCAGCGCGCCGAGGTCCAGGGTGTAGAGGTGCTTGTCCTTGAGGGTCTCGGGCACCTCGCCCTTGACGATGGCCTGCGCCAGGCCTTCGACGACGGCGGTCTTGCCGACGCCGGGCTCGCCGATGAGCACGGGGTTGTTCTTGGTGCGGCGCGACAGCACCTGCATGACCCGCTCGATCTCCTTCTCGCGCCCGATGACCGGGTCGAGCTTGGATTCGCGGGCCGCCTGGGTGAGGTTGCGGCCGAACTGGTCCAGGACGAGGGAGGTCGAGGGGGTGCCCTCGGCCGGTCCGCCGGCGGTGGCGGTCTCCTTGCCCTGGTAGCCGGAGAGCAGCTGGATGACCTGCTGTCGGACCCTGTTGAGATCGGCGCCCAGTTTCACCAGGACCTGGGCGGCGACGCCCTCGCCCTCGCGGATCAGGCCGAGCAGGATGTGCTCGGTGCCGATGTAGTTGTGGCCTAGCTGCAGCGCCTCGCGGAGCGACAGCTCCAGAACCTTCTTGGCACGAGGAGTGAAGGGGATGTGGCCGGACGGGGCCTGCTGGCCCTGACCGATGATCTCCTCCACCTGCTGGCGGACCGCCTCAAGCGAAATGCCGAGGCTCTCCAAGGCCTTAGCGGCGACACCCTCACCCTCGTGGATCAGACCCAGAAGGATGTGTTCGGTGCCGATGTAGTTGTGGTTGAGCATCCGGGCTTCTTCCTGAGCCAGGACGACAACCCGCCGCGCGCGGTCGGTGAACCTCTCGAACATCGTTAATCGCTCCTCAGAGCGGTCGGGCAGTAAGGGGGCGGTCCCCTCCCTGTCCTTCCGCATGCTAGTCCCGCAGGACGGGACAGCTCATTCCAACTGCCGACATCCGTCCGAGGGTCACCCCCACTTGTGCGGGGATTTCCCGGCTTGCACAGCCGACACCTGCTCCAACTCGATGGTGCGAGACGATGTTCCCGCAGGCCAGGCAGATACCCGCCGCAGCAGTACGCCGACGGCGAACGGATGCCCCTCGATTCGGTGTGTCGCCCCGATCCACTAGGAATGTCTTACCCGCAGTGACGGACAGTCCATGCGAGTACACCCGCATCCCTCAGCTAAGGGCGAACACACTTGCGTACCCGAATGTGGCATACAGCCCATGCCGGCTAACTCGCCGCGCCTTCAGCCCGACACCGCGTAACCCCACGACTGCCCCGCCGGTTTCCGGGGAGTGGCCCTCCCCTTCCCGAGCGACCCCGGACTCCCGGGCTTCCCGGGCTTCCCCGGCCCCCGCGTTCCGCCGGCTCCCGAGCACCCGCCCGGGGCGGGCGGGCCGTCAACGCGCTCGATCCGGTGGGCGCACTGGTACGAACAGGAACTGGGTTGGAAGGTCACCGGCGGCACCGGTGGGGTGCCGCTCCAGCTACCGACCGGCCAGCTCTTCGACGTGCTGGAGCTGCCCGCCGCGGCGGGTAGGGCACTGCTGGAACAGGACGTCACCACCGGTCCGGTGGCCCTGGCCGGCACCAGGGTGCGGCTGTGGGTGGCCGCGGGGAGCGCAGAGGAGCTGGACGGGCTGCTCGACTGGCTGGAGTGGAGCGGGATCGCTCTGGACCTGACCGCCCATGGTGCGGGCGGTCGGATCTGCGCACCCATGCCACCGGGCCTGACCGGCGGCGCGACGCAGGGAGCCGCTGTGTGGCTACGGCCCCCCGAGCCGGGGTGCGAGGCCGCGCTGCCGACCCTGGCCCCGGTGGGCCGGGGTGGCGGCGGGCTGGTGCGGCTGGTGGGTGCTGTCGCCAGTGAATGCCTCAGACATCAGCTGCGGCGGACCACCCGACCGGAAAGGCCAGGTCGGCCAGCTCAGGCGGTTCAGCCCTTGGCCTTCTCGTAAGCCTCACGAATCTCGGCCGAAACCCGACCGCGGTCGTTGACGTTGTAGCCGTTCGACTTCGCCCATGCGCGGATCTCGGCGGTGTCGGTGCTACCCGTGCTCGCGGCGGCGCGGCCCTTGGCGCGGCCCGCGGCGGCGCGACCTCCGGTGCGGCGGCCACCCTTGGTGTAGGGCTCAAGGAGGCCACGGAGCTTGTCCGCGTTGGCGGTGGTGAGATCGATCTCGTAGGTCTTGCCGTCCAGAGCGAACGTCACGGTCTCGTCCGCCTCGCCACCGTCGAGGTCGTCGACAAGAAGGACCTGAACCTTCTGTGCCACCGGATTTCCTTTCATCGAAAATGCAGTACGCGGAAAGGAAACCGCTTTTCCTGGGAAAACACAAACCCCCGGGAGAGGTTCAGTGGAGCTGCACTATGGGAAACGTGCGCGATTCGGACATAGCCGTTCAGAGGTGCAGAAGCATCCGGCTGTTGCCCAAGGTGTTCGGCTTCACTCGTTCGAGACCGAGGAACTCCGCTACTCCCTCGTCATAGGAACGCAGCAGCTCGGCGTAGACATCCATGTCCACCGGAGTCTCGCCGATCTCCGTGAAGCCGTGCTTGGCGAAGAAGTCCACTTCGAAGGTCAGACAGAATACCCGGCGAACGCCCAACCAGCGGGCGGTCTGAAGCAACTGCCCGAGCAGTCGGTGTCCCACACCCGAGCCCTTCACGTCGGAGTCCACGGCAAGAGTGCGTACTTCGGCGAGATCCTCCCACATGACATGGAGGGCACCGCACCCCACGACCTGGGCGTCCTCATCGCGTTCCGCGATCCAGAACTCCTGGATGTCCTCGTAAAGAGTCACCGTGGCTTTGTCGAGCAGGATGCGGTCACGCACGTAGGAGTCGAGTAGACGTCGGACCGCGGGAACATCACTCGTCCGTGCCCGACGGATGGTGACCGGTTTTGCTTTTGCCATGCCCGGACGCTATCGCCCCGCGTCGGGCCGCTGTTCGGGGGCGTCCGTCTTCTCGTCCCCGGTCCGGTCCCCTTCGGTAGGGACCTCCGTGAGATCCGGGCCCGGACCGGGATCGGGGCTCGGTTGGGGTTGTACAACCCGGATCGCGTCGCGCAGGGCCTCACGCTGTTCCGCCGACATCATCCCGAAGAAGGCCACGAGGGCCGCTGCGGGGTTGTCGCTGGTTGACCAGGCCTCGTTCATGAGGGCAGCCGAGTACGCGGCTCGGGTGGAGACCGCCGTATATCGATAGGCCCGGCCTTCGGCTTCCCGGCGCACCCAGCCCTTCTGATGGAGATTGTCCATAACGGTCATCACGGTGGTGTACGCGATGGAGCGTTCCTGCTGGAGGTCTTCCAGGACTTCACGAACGGTGACCGGGCGGTTCCACTGCCACACCCTGGTCATGACGGCGTCTTCGAGTTCTCCCAAGGGGCGAGGCACACGAGCACGATAGTGGCCGCGGAGTCGAATGGCCCGGCCATTTGCGCAACAAAACGGGCGTACGGCTCGAAAGGAGCCGTACGCCCGGATCGCGCGGTGCTCGCGCGGGGGTGATGCAAAGCGGCCCGGATCAGGAATCCATGGCCTTCGGGGCCTGACGGGCCGCCTCGGCGCGAGCGAGGGCGGTGTCGACGATCCCGTCCTCCTTGGCCTTGTTGGCGCCGCCCTGAGACTTCACGATCGTCACGACGAGGCCGATGAAGAGGGCGGCCATGAAGACGGGGGGCACGAGCGCGGAAACGATTTCCATGGCTTCAGGGTAGCTACCCGACGGCGCGGCCCGACCCGGGGGGAGGTGCCGGCTTGCGGCGCGGCGGGAAGACCTCTCCGGGGGTGGGGATCGGCCGGTCGGGACGCGGCGCCTGGGGGCGGTCGGGTGGCGGGGACGGGGCTGCCGGCCCGGGCTTGTCACGGTCCGCCGGCCGGTCTTCGGGGCCGCCGCCCTCCGGGCCGGGGTCCGTCCCGTCACCCTCGTCCAGTCCGCCAGGCAGGGCCAGCAGCCGGGTTCGGGGAGCGGGAGCCGCCACCCGGGCCTTGGTCCGGGCAAGTCGGGCCCTCACGGATCGCTCCGCGATGGCACGGCAGCGGTCAAGGAGGGCGCTGGCGACCGGGTTGCCGCGCAGGGCGCGCAGGGCGGACAGGTCATCCGGGTGTGGCCGATAGCCGGCCGCGAGGGCGTCCTGGAGGAGTTCGAGGTAGCCGGGGAAGCTGCCGGGCAGGGCTGCGCGGTAGCGCGCGAGATCGTCGAGCAGGAAGGCTCTGAGGCGCCCGGCCTCACTGACCGCTTCGTCCAGCGATCGCGACAGGCGCAGGCAGTCCTGGACCTCCTGGGCCGGCAGAGGGTCCGTGGAGGAGTGGAGGGCGTGGGCGAGGGCGCGCCGGAGCACGTGCAGCTCGGATGCGCTGAACGCCATGCCGCCGCGGGATCCGTAGGGCGTGGGCATGGGCCCGAAGATACGCGCTAATCGGACAAAATCTCCGTAAGTGCAGACAACTCGGGCGCGGCGTTCCCGTCGGCCGGGGCGTGACCCGGCCGACGGGGAGCACGCACCCCGCCCGCGGCGCGGATCAGGTGAAGGAACCCACGTTGCGCTCGTAGACCAACCGCAGCCCGATCAAGGTCAGCCACGGCTCGTGCACGTCGATCACCGAGGATTCGCCGAGCACCATCGGCGCGAGGCCGCCGGTGGCGATCACCCGCACGTCATCGGGGTCGCCTTCGGGGCCGGCGAGTTCCTTGGCCATGCGGGTGACGACACCGTCGACCTGGCCGGCGAAGCCGTACAGGATGCCGGACTGCATGGCCTCGACGGTGTTCTTGCCGATCACACTGCGCGGTCGGGCCAGCTCGATCTTGCGCAACTGGGCACCGCGCACCCCGAGGGCCTCGACGGAGATCTCGATGCCGGGGGCGATCACCCCGCCGGTGTACTCACCTCGCGCCGAGACCGCGTCGAAGGTGGTGGCCGTGCCGAAGTCCACGACGATCGCCGGCCCGCCGTACAGCTCGGCCGCCGCCACCGCGTTGACGATCCGGTCGGCACCGACCTCCTTGGGGTTGTCCGTGAGGATGGGCACTCCCGTCTTGACCCCCGGCTCGACCAGGACGGCCGGCACGTCCCCGAAGTAGCGACGGGTGACCTCGCGCAGCTCGTGCAGCACGAAGGGCACCGTGGAACAGATGGCGATGCCGTTGACGCCCTCCCCGAGCTCCTCGCCCAGAAGCGGGTGCATGCTCATCAGCCCCTGCATCAGCACGGCCAGTTCGTCGGCGGTGCGGCGCGGGTCGGTGGAGATCCGCCAGTGCTCGACGATCTCCTCGCCGTCGAAGAGCCCGAAGACGGTCTGGGTGTTCCCCGCGTCGATGGTGAGCAGCATTACCGCTCCTCGCGCAGGTCCAGGCCGATGTCCAGGATCGGGGAGGAGTGGGTGAGGCCGCCGACGGCCAGGAAGTCCACCCCGGTGGCCGCGTACGCGGCGGCGTTGGCCAGGGTGAGGCGACCGGAGGACTCCAGCAGGGCGCGGCCCTGGTTGTGCTCCCGGTTCAGGTGCACGGCCTCCTCGGTCTCCAGCGGGGTGAAGTTGTCCAGCAGGATCAGGTCCGCGCCGGCGTCCATGACCTCGCGGCACTGGTGGAGCGTGTCCACCTCGACCTCGATGGGCAGCTCGGGGAACAGCTCGCGCACCGCCTTGAACGCCTGGGCCACCCCACCGGCGGCCACCACGTGGTTGTCCTTGACCAGTGCCGCGTCCGAGAGCGACATGCGGTGGTTGACCCCGCCGCCGCAACGGACCGCGTACTTCTCCAGGGAACGCAGGCCGGGAGTCGTCTTGCGGGTGTCTCGGACCTTCGCCCCGGTCCCCTCCAGCGCATCGGCCCAGCGCCGGGTGGCGGTGGCGATGCCGGAGAGCCGGCACAGGATGTTCAGGGCGCTGCGCTCGCCGGTCAGCAGGTCCCGGGTTCGGGCGCTGACGGACAGCAGCACCTGCCCCGGCTCGACCCGGTCACCGTCCTCAACGTGCCGCTCCACCTCGAACTCGTCGGCGCAGACCACCGACAACACGGCCTCCGCGATCCGCAGACCGGCCACGGTGCCGGCTTCGCGTGCGGTGAAGTCGGCGGTGGCGGTGGCCTCCTCGGGGACGGTGGCGACGGTGGTCACGTCCACGCCTGCGGCCAGGTCCTCGGCGATCGCCATGTGCGCGATGTCCTCGACCTCCACGGGGTCCAGACCGGCGTCGGCCAGCAGCCCGGCCAGCGCCGGGTCCAGCCCGCACTCCATGGCCTCGCCGTCGGGATCCGCTCCGCAGCCGCAGCCTTCGCCACAGCCCCCGCTCGGGGTGCCGTCGCCTTCGTTCGGAATGAGGGGGAGTTCGGTGGTCACGGTTACTGCTCCTGGCTCAGGGGGTGGCGTACGGAAGGGAAGGCCGCCGACTCGGTGCGGGCGACGACCAGGGCGCGCTTCTCGATCCGGGACAGACCTACGACGAGGTGGCGGCGCCAGGACCGGTCGTCCCGGTCGGGGTGGTCCTCGCGCCAGTGGCAGCCACGGGTCTCCTCGCGCCGCAGGGCGGCGGCGACCAGTACCCGGGCCACACACAGCAGGTTGGTGGCTTCCCAGCTGTCCACACCGGGTTCGGACGTCTTCCCGTGGACCTCCAACTCGGTCAGGGCCGCGGTGTAGAGGGCTTCGAGGGAGTCAGCGGCCTCGCGCAGGGACCGGGCGGAGCGCAGCACCCCGGCACCGGCCGTCATGGTCCGCTGCACCTCCGGACGGGCCTCGGCGGGCTGGAGCGGGCCACTGGCCGGCACCGGGATACCCGGACCGCTTGACGCCACGGAACCACTGACGATGTCCTCGGCGATCCGCTCGGCGAAAACGAGGCCTTCGAGCAGGGAGTTGGAGGCCAAGCGGTTGGCGCCGTGCACGCCGGTGCAGGCGACCTCGCCACAGGCGTAGAGCCCGGGGACGGTGGTGCGCCCGTGCAGGTCCGTGCGCACCCCGCCGCTCGCGTAGTGCGCGGCGGGCGCCACCGGGATGGGCTGGGTCACCGGATCGATGCCGTGGGCGCGGCAGGCCGCCAGGATGGTGGGGAACCGCTGTTCCCACATGGCGGCACCGAAGTGTCGGGCGTCCAGGTACATGTGCTCGGCACCCTGCTCCTGCATACGGCGCATGATGCCCTTGGCCACGATGTCCCGGGGGGCGAGTTCGGCGAGTTCGTGCTGGCCCAGCATGAAGCGGACCCCGTCGGCATCGACGAGGTGGGCGCCCTCGCCCCGGACCGCCTCGGACACCAGTGGCTGCTGGCCCTCCGCGTCCGCGCCGAGGAACAGCACCGTCGGGTGGAACTGAACGAACTCCAGGTCGGACACCTCGGCGCCGGCGCGCAGCGCGAGGGCGACGCCGTCGCCGGTGGAGACCGAAGGGTTGGTGGTGGCCGAGAACACCTGCCCCATGCCGCCGGTGGCCAAGATGACCGCCGGCGCGTGCACGGCACCGACTCCGTCGTGCTGACCCTCGCCCATCACGTGCAGGGTGACACCTGCGGTCCGGCCCTCGGCGTCGGTGAGCAGGTCGAGGGCGAGGGCGTTCTCGACGGTTTCGATGCCGGAGGCCTGGACTGCCTCCACGAGGGCCCGGGAGATCTCGGCGCCCGTGGCGTCGCCACCCGCGTGCGCGATCCGACGCCGGTGGTGGCCGCCCTCCCGGGTCAGTTCGATCTCGCCGGTCGACTCCGAGGTGTCGAAGACGGCCCCGGTGGCGATGAGCCTGCGGACGGCGTCCGGACCCTCGGTGACCAGCAGGCGGACCGCTTCCTCGTCGCACAGGCCGGCGCCCGCGACCAGGGTGTCCGCGAGGTGCTGCTCGGGGGTGTCGCCCTCGCCGAGGGCGGCGGCGATGCCGCCCTGTGCCCAACGGGTGGAGCCGTCGTCCAGGCGGGCCTTGGTGACGACCACGGTACGGCGGCCCGCGGCGGCGCAGCGCAGGGCGGCGGTCAGGCCCGCCACGCCGGAGCCGATCACCACCACGTCGGCTTCGACCGCCCAGCCGGGGGCGGGTGCGTGCAGCCGTATGCCGGTGCCGGTCTGCGGACTGGTACTCACGGATGTGCTCCGAACTCGACGGGAATGTTGTCGATCAGTCGGGTGGTGCCGACCTTCGCGGCGACGGCCAGTACGGCGCGGCCGGTGAACCCGTCCGCGACCTCGGTGAAGTCGCTGGGGTCCACCAGCGCCAGGTAGTCCAACCGCAGCGGCGGCTCGGCTCGCGCCGCCTCGTCCAACACGTGCCCGGCGGCGGTGCGCACTGCCGAAA
Organism: Streptomyces sp. NPDC006879; assembly: GCF_042869595.1. Lineage (NCBI taxonomy): Bacteria > Bacillati > Actinomycetota > Actinomycetes > Kitasatosporales > Streptomycetaceae > Streptomyces > Streptomyces sp. NPDC006879. The sequence continues at coordinate 135,637 of NZ_JBIAGC010000011.1, read as the reverse complement.
CCGGCCTGCTGCCGGCCGTGAACACGGCGTGCGCGTCAGCCGAGGCTCTGGCCTCGCCGATGGCGGCGAGCGCCGCCGCCCGGGCCTCGTCGGTGGCGGGAGTGGCCTCGTGGCGGGCGCGCAGCGCCTCCTCGGCGGCGAGCCGGTCGCGGCCGGCGAACAGCGCCCGGGACAGGGCGAGGGCCGTGGTGCGTTCCGCGGCGGAGAGGTAGCGGTTGCGGGAGGACAGGGCGAGGCCGTCGTGTTCCCGGACGGTGGGAACGCCGTGGATCTGGACGGGGAAGTTCAGGTCGCGGACCATGCGTCGGATCAGGGCGAGCTGCTGGGCGTCCTTGTGCCCGTACAGCGCCAGGTCGGGGCGGGTGAGGTGCAGCAGTTTGGCGACGACGGTGAGCATTCCGTCGAAGTGGCCGGGGCGGGTGGCGCCCTCGAACCGCTCGCCCATGGGGCCGGCCGAGATGCGCACCTGCGGTTCCCCGCCGGGATAGACCTCTTCCGCCGCGGGGGCGAAGACCGCATCGGCGCCCGCCTGTTCTGCCGTCTTGAGGTCGGCGGCCAGGGTGCGGGGATAGCGGTCGAGATCTTCACCCGCGCCGAACTGCAGGGGGTTGACGAACACGGTGACGATCACCTGCCCCGTGGGGCCGACCAGTTCCCGAGCGGTGCGCACCAGCGTGGCGTGCCCCTCGTGCAGGGCGCCCATCGTCATCACCACGGCCCTGCGGGACGCACCGCCGCCGGGCACCGGCAGCGCGTGCAGTTCGTCGGAGGTGCGGAGCAGCGGGCAAGGGGCGGTCATCGCTCTCCTCCGTCGTGGGGGTCGTTCGCGGATCCGCCGGAAGGTCCGCCTCGGCGCCCGTCGGCGCTCTCGTCGGCCAGCACCCCGAGCAGGTCCTCGGCCAGCTCGGGCTTGAGCAGGCCGTGGGCGAGGGCGCGGTCGGCGGTGGTTCGGGCCATCGCCACGTAGCCGGCCACGGTCTGCGGAGAGTGCCGGCGCAGTTCGGCGATGTGCGCGGCGACGGTGCCGGCGTCCCCGCGGGCGACGGGGCCGGTCAGGGCCGCGTCCCCGGAGCGCAGGGCGTTGTCGAGGGCGGCACCGAGCAGGGGTCCGAGCATCCGGTCGGGGTGCGCGACCCCGGCCGTGCGCAGCAGTTCCATAGCCTGGGCGACCAGGGTGACCAGGTAGTTCGCGCCGAGCGCGAGAGCCGCGTGGTACAGCGGTCGGGACTCTTCGGCGATCCATTCGGGCTCACCGCCCATCTCGATCACCAGGGCTTCGGCGGCCAGCCGCAGCTCGTCGGGGGCGGTAACGCCGAAGGAGCAGCCGGCGAGGCGTTGTACGTCCACCGGGGTCCCGGTGAAGGTCATGGCCGGGTGGAGGGCCAGCGGCAGAGCGCCTGCGCGGGTGGCGGGGGCCAGGACCGCCGTCCCGTAGCGGCCGGAGGTGTGGACCAGGAGCTGGCCGGGCCGGACGGCGCCGGTTTCGGCGAGCCCCTGGACGAGCCCTGGCAGGGCGTCGTCGGGAACGGTCAGAAGGACAAGTTCGGCGCTCTGGAGCACCTGTGCGGGCGTCACCACGGGCACGCCGGGCAGGAGGGCGGCGGCTCGCCGTACGGAGGCGTCGGACACCCCGGAGACCGCCACCGGGCGGTGCCCGGCGAGTTGGAGGGAGGCGGCGAGGGTGGGGCCGACGCGGCCCGCACCGACTACACCGACGGTGAGGCGGGCGGGGCGGGTCTGTTGTGGTGCGTTCACGCGGGGCGGGCCTTCCGTTCCAGTCCGCGAGGGGTACCGGACGATTTCACGGCCATGCTAAGGCCTGTCCGGCCTTCCCCGGCGGGCGCACGACGACGGCTGCCGCGCCCCGCCCCGCTGCCGCGTCCGCCGGATGCGCCCGGTACGAGGGTGCCCCTGCGTCCTGCGCCGTTCCGCGTCTGACGCCATACGCTGATACATCGGGGAGGACGGCAGGGCCTTCTGCGGGGGCGGAGCGCGACGGGCGGCTACGGCCCGGTACGGGGACGGGGTGCCCGGCGCCTTTCGAGCGGCGCTGGTTTCAGCCAAAGAGGATGCTGGCACGACGCCCAAACGTAATGATCACCGGTATGACGGATGTCGAAGCGGGAGCGAACGAGGACAACGGGGCCGGGCGGCACAGCGAGCGCCGGCGGCTGGCGTTCCGGGGGGCGGCGAAGAGCCTGTGGCGGGGCTCGGTGGAGCTGACCTTGGCCGAGCGCCTGGCGGAGCTGACCGCGCACGCGGCTGGGGTGACCGATCTCGACCAGGCGGGTGACGTCTACGGCGACGGGGTGGTGGGCGAACTGGAGGACCGCGTCGCCGATCTGCTGGGCAAGGACGAGGCCGCGTTCTTCCCCACCGGGACGATGGCGCAGCAGGCGGCGCTGCGCTGCTGGGCCGGGCGGACCGGCAGCGAGGTGGTGGCGATGCATCCGCTGGGCCATCCGGAGGTGCACGAGGCGCAGGCCCTGTCCGTGCTCACCGGCCTGCGGACGGTCCATCCGACCGCCGAGCGGCGCCTTCCGACCGCCGAGGAGGTACGCGACACGGCCGAGCCCTTCGGCACCTTGATGCTGGAACTTCCTCTGCGGGACGCGGGTTTCGTCCTGCCTCAGTGGGATGAGCTGGTGGCGGTGACGCAGGCGGCGCGGGAGCGGGACGCCGTCGTCCACTTCGACGGGGCCCGGCTGTGGGAGTGCACCGAGCACTTCGGCCGCCCGCTGGAGGAGATCGCCGAACTGGCCGACAGCGTGTACGTCTCCTTCTACAAGTCGCTCAACGGCCTGTCCGGGGCGGTGCTGGCGGGGCCGCCGGACTTCGTCGAGGAGGCCCGGGTCTGGCGTCACCGGTACGGGGGGCAGGTCTTCCAGCAGTATCCGGCGGCGCTGGGGGCGCTGATCGGGCTGGAACGGGAGCTGCCGCGGCTGCCGCAGTACGTGGCGCACGCCAAGGTGGTGGCGGCGGCGCTGCACGAGGGCTTCGCGGCGGCCGGGGTGAGATGGTTTCGGGTCCAGCCCGCACAGCCGCACACCCATGAGTTCCAGGTGTGGCTCCCCTACGAGCCGCAGGCGTTGACGGAGGCCGGGGTGCGGTTGGCGGAGGAGACCTCGACGGTGTTGTTCCGACGGTGGTTCTCCGATGTGGTGCCGGGGATGAGCCACACGGAGGTGACGGTGGGCGCCGCCGCGTTGGAGTGGAGTCGCCAGGACGTGCTCGCGGCGGTCGAGGGGTTCATGGCCAGGTTGGGTTGAGGGCTTGGGGAACGGGGGCGTGTCCGGGATCAGGGGTCGGCCCGGCGTGTTCGCGGGACCGGCCCCCGATCCCGGACAGGGGTCAGCGTTTGAGCGTGAAGGTGAAGTCGTCGAAGACCCTGCCGCTCAGGTCGACCGCCGAGACGAGTCTCCCCGCCACGAGCAATCTTTGGGCCTCGGCCCGTGGTAGGCCGCAGCCTTCGGCGATCAGCCGCAACGCTCGGACGGGGATCCGCGCCAGGAAGCGGACCGAGACGTCGATGACCTCGCGGGTCAGGTGATCTGATCCGCCGGTGTTGAGGCGCCAGGCGTGGTCCCAGTCGAGGGCGATGCGGTTGCGGTGCCGTATGACCGGGTCCTGGAGCAGCTCGGCCGTGAGGTCCACGTCGTTGGCGTGCAGCGAGTCCAGCATTTCAGGCCGTACCGAGCGCACGTTCCGGCGCTCCAGGACAGTGATCTTGGTGGTGGCTCCGCAGGCCGTGCACAGTGCGAGGAGCCAGGCGTCGATGACCTTGTGGTTGGCGTTGACGCGGAACTTGCCGCTCGGTCGGAAGCGCTCGGACGCGCACGTGTGGCAGCGGCGACGGACGAGGGGAAGGCAGGTGGGCGTGACCGCCCAGTTGTCGAGCACAGCAGTACACCGGTTTCCAGTGAGAAGTCCGCAGCAGGAAGCAGCGCGTCGCGCACATGCGCGACGCGCGAGGAATCAGCGCTCGGGAGGTCTCACAGGGTGTACAACGGCACGTCCTTGACCAGAGGGATCGGTTGGGCAGCAACGTAGCGACGCGCGGCGGCGCCGCTCCACTGGTTTTCGCGCGCCCCGCCGGCTGAGCTCTTGCGTCGACTCACGGACTTGGCCGCAGCCGGACCCGCGACCCGGGGCAGCGACCGGGCTCCAGCGTCACTCAAGCGGCGCTCGACTCCAACTCCGTTTTTAGCCTGAGCTGTTGACTAGGCTGCCTGATATGTGGGTATTCCTCGCGGCCGGCGGCGCCTTCTCTGTGATCGCTCTCCCCGCCCTGCTCGGCAGACGCCTGCTAGGGATGGAAGCGGGACTCGTCCGTGTCCTCATCGCCGCCCTGGTGGGCGTCTCCGTCTCCGGTACGGTCATCGGCCCCAAGCTCCAAAACAGCGGGCCGATGCTCTTCACTCTGATGATCGGCGTCGGGCTGCTCACCGCCATGGTGGCGCTGGTCGCCCTGGAAGTCCTGTTGCCCACCGGAGGAGTGCGGTTGCTCGGCCGCCTCCAGGCCATCCGGGCCCGGGCGTCACGGGCCCGGCGCTACTCGCAGATCCTGCGCATCCTCGGCCGACACGGCCTCGCCCCGTACCTGAGCAGGCGGGCCGGCAGGGCGCGGCGGGCGGGCGACACCCGGCACGAGCAGCTCGCGCGGGAACTGCGTGCGGCCCTCCAGGCCGGCGGAACCACCTTCGTCAAACTCGGCCAGTTGATGTCGACCCGCCGGGACCTGCTGCCCGCCGCCTACGTCGAGGAACTCAGCTGCCTCCAGGACCGGGTGCCGCCGGCGCCGTGGAGCGAGGTGGAGGCGGTGCTGCTGGCCAGTCTGGGCGGGTCCCCGCACATGGTGTTCGCCGAGTTCGACGTGGAGCCGCTGGCCGCCGCATCCATCGCGCAGGTGCACGCCGCGGTCCTGCGCGACGGCAGCAGGGTGATCGTCAAAGTGCAACGGCCGGGCATCCGGGAGGCGGTGGAAAGGGACCTGGACATCGTCGGGCGACTGGCCGCGACCTTGCAGGCACGCACCGACTGGGGACGCTCGCTGGGCCTGGAGGAACTGGCCCGGGGGTTCGCCGTGGCGCTGCGCGAGGAACTCGACTTCCGGGTCGAGGCGCGCAACATGACGGCTGTGCACCGGGCCGCCGCCCTGCGCGGGGACCACAGTGTGACGGTGCCGGACCTGCACCAGGAGCTCAGCGGCGAACGCGTGCTGGTGATGAGCCGGATCGACGGGGTCCAACTGGGCAAGGCCCGCCCGGACAGTCCCGAGCACGGCCGGAAGGTCGCGCTGACCCTGCTGACCGCGCTGCTCGACCAGATCATGTACGACGGGGTCTTCCACGCCGACCCGCATCCGGGGAACATTCTGCTCCAGCCCGACGGGAGCCCTGCCCTACTGGACTTCGGCTCGGTGGGCAGGCTGGACAGCGCGCTGCGCTCGGCGATGGCGGGGCTCTTCCTCTCGGTGGACCGCGGCGACCCGATCGCCCTGTGCGATGCGCTGCTGGAACTCACCGAACGCCCCGAAGACGTGGACGAGCAGCGGCTCCAGCGGGCGTTGGGCCAGTTCAGCGGACGCCATCTCGGACTCGGGGCGACGCCGGACGCGGCGATGTTCACAGAACTTTTCAAACTGGTCGCCGACTTTCGGCTGGCGGTGCCGCCGGAGATGGCGGCCGTCTTCCGTGCGCTGGCCACGCTGGAAGGCACCCTGGGGGCGGTCTCGGCCGGCTTCGACGTCCTGGACGCCTCCCGCGGGTACGCCGCCGCCCGCTTCACCCGCCAGTTGGAGCCTGCCACGGTGCGCGACACGGCACGCGACGAACTGCTGGCGGTACTGCCGGTGCTGCGCAGGTTGCCGCGCCGGCTGGACCGGATCGGCGGCGCCCTGGAAGAGGGCCGCCTCGGCGTCAACGTGCGCCTGCTCGCCGATCCGCGGGACCGCAGGGTGATAGGCGAACTCCTCAGCCGAATGCTGCTGACCTTCCTGGGCATCTTCTTCGGGGTCCTGGGCGTGCAGTTGTTGACGATCGACGGCGGCCCCGAGGTGACGCCCGACCTGAGCCTGTACCGGCTGGTCGGCTACCACCTGCTGGTGCTCTCGGCCGCGGTGGTGCTGCGGACGGTCTACGTGCTCTCCCGTCCCCTGCCCTGAGGACGATCCGACGGGAAGGAGCGGGGGCGGCCCGGCGGGGATGTGCGGTGCCGCCCCCGCGGTCACAGGCCCAGCCGCCGGGTCAGGGGACGACGGGCGAGGACGAGGGCCGCGCCGACACCGAGGACGACGAGACCCAGCAGGAGGAAGTACGCGGGCCCGGGCACCTGTTCGCCGGAGAGCTTCAGCGCGTTGCCGCCGATGCCGCCGCCGAGCGCGCCCGCCAGCCAGAACAGCGACACCATCTGGTTGACGAAGGTGGCCGGCGCCACCGCCGTCGTGGCGCTCATCCCGACCGGGGCGAAGGACACCTCGCCGGCGGCCAGCAGCAGGAAGGCCCCCACCAGCCAGAGCGGCGAGGCCTTTCCGCCGCCCGCCACGAACGCGGCCAGCACCATCAGCAGGTAGGCCCCGGCCGTGCAGCCCATGCCGATCGCGTACTTCACGACGGTGGCGATCCGGTCCCCGCCCCAGGTCCACAGCCAGGCGAACAGGGGCGCGGTCAACAGCACGAACAGCGGGACCGCCGACTGGAACCAGCTCGCCGGCACGGTCAGGCCGAACAGCTCACGGTCCGTGGCCTCCTTGGCGAACAGCGAGAAGACCGAACCGCCTTGGAGGAACAGCGCCCAGAACACGGCGGAGGCCAGGAACAGCCACACGTACGCCTTGACCCGCACCCGCTCGGCGGCGCTCAGCAGGGGCTCGCGCAGCAGCCGCCGGAAGCAGACCACGGGCAGGACCAGGCAGAGCAGGCCAACCAGCGCCATCACGTGGCCGAGCTCGAAGGTGCCCAGTGCCGCGTCCGTGCCGTAGCCGACGAGGACCACGGACGCCGCCACGGCGGTCCGGCGGGCGACGACACGGCGCTGGGCGAAGCTCGCGGCCCGTTCGGGGGCGGCGCCCACCTCTTGGAAGTGCCGGGCACCGCGCACGTACTGGAGGAGCCCGGCGGCCATGCCGAAGGCGGCGAGACCGAAGCCGAGGTGCCAGTTCACGCCCTCACCGACCGCCCCGACGACCACGGGCGCGATCAGGGCACTGACCTGCACGCTCATGTAGAAGACGGCGAAGCCGGCGTCCCGCCCGGCCCGGTCCTCGCGGTCGTAGAAGGCGCTGAGCAGGCCTGCCATGTTGGGCTTGAGGAGTCCGGTGCCCAGAGCGATCAGGAGCAGCCCGGGGTAGAAGGAGCCGTCCAGCGGCAGGGCCATCGCCGTGTGGCCGAGGCCGATGAGGACACCCCCGTACAGCACCGCCCGGTAGGTGCCGAGGACACGGTCGCCGATCCAACCGCCGGGCACGGAGGAGAGGAAGACGCTGGCCATGTAGAGGCCGTAGAGAAGGGCCGCATCCTCGTTGGACAGGCCGAGGCCGCCGCCGGATTCGGGTTCCGTGGCGTACAGCACGAGGATGGCGGTCATCCCGTAGAAGCTGAACCGCTCCCACATGTCGGTGCCGAAGAGCGTGGTGAACCAGCGCGGCCTGCCCAGGAGCGCGAAGCGGTGGTGGGAGGCCGCCGGCGCGGACGGGGCCGTCTGCGGCGGGCGGGGCGGGGCGCTCATTTCTCCTCCGTACGGGGCGGGTCCAGCAGGTTCGCTCCAGGTTCACAGCGCGCCGTCGACAGTTGCTCAAGAAGGGCTCGGGCGGCCGGGCCTCGTCGGGGAACCACTGTGGGGGGGGGGGGGGGGGGGGGGGGGGGGGGGGGGGGGGGGGGGGGGGGGGGGGGGGGGGGGGGGGGCGGGGGCGGCCCCCCGCCGCCGCGCCGCCCGCGCCCCCCCCCCCCCCCCCCCCCCCCCCCCCCCCCCACGGGGAGCGGACGGGTCAGCTGCTCTTCTCGACCTCGACCTTCGGCAGCAGACGGTCCAGTGCGGCCGGCATCCACCAGGCCCTGCGGCCCATCAGTTGCATCGCAGCCGGGACGATGAGGCAGCGGATGATCACGGCGTCGACGAACACACCGACCGCCATGCCGAGTCCGAACTGCTGGAGCATCCGGTCACCGCTGAGCATGAACGCCCCGAACACGGCCACCATGATCGCGCCGGCCGCGGTGACCACCGACCCGGTGTGCGCCAGGCCCTCCCGGATGGACGCGGTCGCGTCGCCGGTGCGGTCCCACTCCTCACGGATCCGGGACACGATGAAGATCTCGTAGTCCATGGCCAGGCCGAAGGAGATCGCGAAGATCATGATCGGTAGGTAGGCCTCGATCGGCCCCTGCTCCACCCCGAACCAGCCCTTCTGGAAGACCAGGGTGATGGTTCCCAGCGAGGCGCCGATGCTCAGCAGGTTCAGCACGGCCGCCTTCAACGGGATGAGCACGGACCGGAAGACGGCGATCAGCAGCAGCAAGGAGAGGCCGACCACGATGGCGATGAAGATCGGCATTCGTTCCGCGATGGTGTCGGAGTAGTCGATGACCGCCGTGGTGGAGCCGCCGACCAGGAACCGCGCCCCCGTCTGCCGACCCAGCTCGGCCAACACCTCGTCCCGCAGTCGGTGCACGAGCTCACTGGTCTGCTCGGCCTGCGGGGTGGTCTCGGGGAAGACGATCGCGGTGGCCGCCTTGCCGTCGGCGGACGGGAACGCTTGGGTGGCGAAGGCGACGCCGTCCGTGGTGTTCAGGGTCCGCCCGAGCGCCTCCCGGGCAGCCGCGTCCCCCTCGGTGACCACCACCAGGGGGCCGTTGAATCCAGGGCCGAAACCGTCCGACAGCAAGTCGTAGGCCTTGCGGGCGGTGGACTGTGGGGACTCGCTGCCCGCATCGGACAGGCCCAGGCGCATGTCCAGCGCGGGAGCGGCCAGCGCCGCCAGTGCCACGCCCGCGACCAGCAGTGCGGCCAACGGACGCCGCTGGACCGCACCCGCCCAGACGCGCCAGCGGGTCCCGCCCTCGATCGGGCGACCCTTCGCCTGCCGCCTGGCGGCCTTCGCCGGGAACTGGCGGGCGAACCGCCCGCCGAACACCGACAGCAGGGCCGGCAACAAGGTCAGCGAGGCGATCATGGTGACCAGGACGGTGAGCGCGACTGCGACGGCGGTGCCCTGGAGCGAACCGATGCCGAGGGCGACCAGACCGAGCAGGGCGATGATGACCGTGCAGCCTGCGAACAGCACGCTACGGCCGGCGAAGTTGAGCGCCCGGTTGGTGGCCTCCTCGCTCGTCGACCCGCGCACCAGCTCGGAGCGGTAGCGAGCGAAGATCAGCAGCGCGTAGTCGATGCCCACGCCCAGCCCCACCAGGATCATCATGTACGAGGTGTAGCTGGCGATCGTGAACACGTGGGACAGCAGGACGATCACGCCGAGGGTGCTGCCGACCGCGAACACCGCCGTGATGATCGGCAGTCCCGCCGCGATCACGGTGCCGAACATCAGCCCCAGGATCACCAACGCGGCCAGCATGCCGGCCCCTTCGGCCGCACCGCCGCCGGACTCGCCCAACTTGCGGGCCACGTCGCCGCCGAGCTCCACCTGGAGGCCGTCGCCGTGTGCGCTGCGGGCGGTGTCGTAGATCTGCTGCGCCTCCTCGAAGGGCATCGCGTCGGCGGTGCCCTTGAGTACCGCGGTGGCATAGCCGACCGTCTTGTCCTCGGACAGCGCGGAGCGCTCCTCGTAGGGGCTGCGCACCTGGTCGATGGTGGGCAGCGCGGCCACCTTCGCCAACATCGCATCGATCCGCTCGCGGACGGCCGGGGCGGTGATCTTGTCCTGGTCGTGCAGGACGATCTGGACGCTGTCACCCCCCTGGTTGGACCCGTGCCGCTGCATCGTCTCCAGCGCCTCCTGGGTTTCGGTACCCGGGATGGCGAAGTCGTCGTGATAACTGTCGCCGACGGCTGAGGCACCACCCCACACGCCGACCAGCAGCACGGTCCACAACAGCAGGGCCAGCCAGCGGTGGCGTTGGGAGAAGGCGGCGGTGCGCTCCAGGAAAGTGCGGTCGTGGGCCGTGGGCGGGACGACGGGGCCGTCCTGGCCCCGGACCGGGGTGGTGGTCACCGTGGACTCCTTGCATAGACATCGTCGGCATCGGTCTGCCTCGGCGCCGTCGCGTGCGGCTCAAGGCGGGAGGGAAGTGGAGGGCTGCCCGCACGCCGGGCCGGGGCCTGGGCGCCGTACAAGGGCCGACTGCGATCGAAGTCCGCGGGCGCCAAGCGTTGTACGAGCCGCCCGTCCGCCATGACCAGCACCTCGTCCAGGCCGGGCAGTTCGGCCAGTCCCCGGAGTCGATGGGTGACCAGGACCAGAGAAGCCCCGGTCTCCTCGGCACCAGCCGTCACGTCGTGCAGCACCGCATCGGCCGTGGCGGGATCCAGGCCCTCGGTGGGCTCGTCGAGGAGCAGCACGGGGGGCGCGGCGAGCAGCGCGCGGGCCAGCAGGAGTCGGCGGCGCTGACCGCCGGACAGCCTTTCCCCGTCGGATCCGGTGTAGGTGTCCAGGCCTTCCGGCAGGGCCCGTACCCATTCCGCGAGGCCGGCCCGGCCCAAGGCTTCGAGGAGCGCGGCGTCACTGGCCCCCGGGCGGGCGGGCAGCAGGTTGTTGCGGATGGAGGTGTGGAAGACGTGCGCGTCCTGGAGCGAACCGCTGACCGTGCGCCGCAAGGTGGCCTCCGGGACACCGGCGAGGTCCTGCCCGCCCAACAGGACGTGGCCCTGGTAGGGCACCACCAGCCGGGTCAGGGCGGCCAGCAGCGTGGACTTGCCGGATCCGCTGGCACCGACGAGCGCGATGCGGCGGCCCGGGGGGAGGTCCAGGTCCACGCCGCGCAGGGCCGGTGGGGCATCGGGGCGGTAGCGCACCCGTAGGTCACGCACCGTCAGGTGTGCGGGCGCGGCGTCCGGAGAGGGGGTGGCCCCGGACGCCGCTTTCCAGCCGGCGGGGGCGAGCCGGCCGCCGGCCCGCAGCACGGCGGGGTCAGGTCCACGCCGTGCTGCGGGCAAGGGCCCTCGCACCGTGCCCCGCACCCGTGCAGGGTCGGCGGACCGGCTCGACTGCGGCTCGAAACCGGGCGGAGCGCTGGGGTCGAGGAGCTCGGCGACCCGGCGGGCGCTTTCGGTCAGCGGGGACAGGAGTTGGGCGGCGGCGGGCAGCGGGGCCAACGGCTCGAAGGACGCCAGGGCGAGCAGCGGCAGCGCCACCGCCCAGACCCGGGGCACCTCTCCGGCGCACACCACGGCGACGGCCAGCACGGTGGCGCCCTGGAGGACGGTCAGGACGGCCGCGGACAACGCCGACATCAAAGCGGTGCCCCGGTCGTGGGCGCGCAGGCGACGGGCGGTGTCGGCGGCCCGGGTGGTCTCCTGCTCGGCGGCGCCGAACGCCCGCAGGTCCGCCGCGCCGTCGAGGATGTCGACGGCGCGCACGGCGAGTTCGGCCCGCAGGGCACCGGCCCGGAGCCCGGCCCGGCGGGCCGAGCGGGCGGTGGCCATGGGAAGCAGCAGCCCGGCGGCGGCCAGGCCGAGGGCCAGGGCGAGGGCGGCGGGCATCGACACGCAGGCTGCCGCCGTGACGGCGCCGACGCAGACCAGGAGCGCGGAGCAGGCCGGGATGGCCACCCGAAGCAGGGCGTCCTGGACGAGGTCCACGTCGGCGACCAGCCTGCTGGCGGTGTCGGCGTCCCGCAGAGCCGGCGCGTCGAGACGGGCGGGGCGCGCTGCCAGCGCGCCGAAGACCCGGCGGCGCAAGGTGGCGACGGCACGCAAGGCCGCGTCGTGGCCGGCCAGGCGTTCCCCGTAGCGGAACAGGCCCCGGGTCACGGCCAGTGCCCTCACGGCGACGATCGCCACGGAGAGCGCGCCCATCAGGGGGTGTTCGGCGGCCCGCGCGATCAGCCAGGCGGCGACTCCCATCAAAGTGACCGCGCCGAGGTCGGCGGCGAGGGCCAGGAGCACGGCGGTCACGATCTTGTGGCCGGGTCCGGCGGCGCGCAGGACCGCCAGGAGAGCTCTCATCGGGGCACCTCCGAAAGGGCGTCGGTGAGGGTCATGAGGGCTGCCGTTCGCGGACCTGCCCGTCGTGGACCTCCAGGCGGCGGTCGATGCCGTCGAGGAGACGTTCGCGGTGGGCGACGAGGAGGACGGTGCGGCCCGCCATCAGTCGCTCGCTCGCGTCGAGCACCGCGTCCTCACTGGTGCTGTCCAGGCCCGCGGTGGGTTCGTCCAGCAGGAGCAGGGGCGCGTCACGCAGGAACGCCCTTGCGAGGGCGATGCGTTGGCGTTGGCCGGCGGAGAGCCCCGCACCCCGGGGGCCGAGTCGGGTGGCGTAGCCCTCGGGCAGGCCGCGGACGAACTCGTCCGCGGCGGCGGCGCGGGCGGCGGCGGCGACCCGTGCCGGCTCGGCACCGGGGGCACCGAGCCGGATGTTGTCGGCCACGCTGCGGTCGAAGAGGTGGGGGCGCTGGGGGACCCAGGCGAGGCGGCGCAGCCAGGCTTCCGCATCGAGCCGGGCGAGATCGGTGCCGTCGATGAGGATGCGGCCGGTGTCGGGGCGGGCGAACCCCAACAGCAGGGCGAGGAGGGTGGATTTGCCTCCGCCGCTGGGGCCGGTGAGGGCGAGGCGTTCGCCCGGCTCGATGCGGAAGGAGACCTCTTCGAGGACGGGCGCCGGGCGCCCGGGCAGCCACAGGCCGACGCGCTCGAACTCGATGGTGGGCGCCCCCGCGTTGGACGGGGCGCCAGGGGCGGACACGATGGTGTTCGCGCTGCCCGGGTGCGACCGCCCGCCCCGGGGCCCCTGGTCCGAGTCGGCGTCCGGCGCCGTTAGGGTCAACGCTTCGCGGGCCGTGGTGAGCCCTTCGGTGGCCGCGTGGAAGCGCAACCCCAGCGCGCGCAGCGGCAGGTACGCCTCCGGCGCGAGGAGGAGAACCACCAGGGCGGTGTGCAGGGTGAGGCTGCCGCCGAGCAGCCTCAGGCCCACGGGAACGGCGATCAGCGCGACGGAGAGGGTCGCCACCGTGTCGAGGACGAGGGTGTTGAGGAAGGCGATCCGCAGGGTCCGCAGGGTGGCACGGCGGTGCGCGTCGGCGACCTCTGCGACGATGGCTTCCTGGGCGCCGGCCCGCCCGAAGACCCGTAGGGTGCTCAGCCCGCGCAGCGTGTCCAGGAAGTGGCCGCCCAGTCGCGCCAGCGCCTCCCACTGGCGCGCGGTGGCGTCCCGGGTGTGCAGGCCGACGAGGGCTCCGAAGACGGGGATCAGGGGGAGGGTGATCAGCAGCAGAACGCCGCTGATCGGGTCCGCCCGTAGCATCGCGACGAGCACGGCCAGCGGGACCAGTGCGGCGGCCAGCAACTGCGGGAGGTAGCCGACCAGGTAGGGGTCGAGCGCGTCGAGTCCACGGGTGACCAGGGTGCTGTACTCCCCCGTGCTCCGCTGCCCGGGGCGGTACGCCTCGCGCCGCGCCGCCGCGTCCAACAAGGCTTGCCTTAAACGGTACTTGGCGTCTGAGGCGGCCCACTGGGCGGCGCGGGCCTGGAGCCAGCCGCCCAGGGGACGGACCGCGACGGCCACGGCGACCCAGCCGGCCGCCGACAAACCGATGCGGCCGGTGGCGAACGTCTCGGACAGGAGCGCCGCGAGGGCCAGGCACTGGCCGACGACCCCGACCGCTGCGAGCGTGACACCGGTGAGCACCAGCAGCCCGGCGGGGCGGCTCTTCGGTGTTGCCGACAGCAGCCGGGCCCGTACCTCCCGGTCGGTGAGCGGCGCCGCCGGGCCACGGTGGGCGGCCCGGCGGCCGGGTGCGGCGGAACGGACACCCATCAGAAGTACGCCGGGGAGCGGTCGTTGGCTTTGGCCCGGAAGGCCCACCACTGCATCGCCTGGAAGGCGAACAGGATCGGCAGGACCAGCAGGACCACGGGCCCGACCACGGACAGGGTCGACGGGTCCGCGGCTGCCCGCGCCACCGACAGGTGCTCGTCGGCTGAGATGCTGCTGACGACGGCCTGCGGGAAGTGCGCCGCGGCGATCAGCACGGCCGGGGCCAGCGCCGCGAAACCGCTGACCGCCGCGGCTGGCCAGCCGCCGCCGGGGATCATCCGGGGGGCCACCAGGATCGCGGCGAGGGCGGCGGCGAGGACGGCTGCCGCCGCCAGCGGGTTCAGCAGCCCGTCACGGGCCCCGCCGTCGAGGACCGAGGCGAGGGCGGTGAGGGCGCCGGCGCCGGCGGCGACCGGGGCGAGGCGACGGGCGAGGGCCGCGGCCCGCCCGGCGACCGGGCCTTCGGTGCGCAGGGCGAGGAAGACCGCGGCGTGCAGGGCGAAGACGGCCACGGCGGTCAGCGCGGAGAGCACCGGCACCGGGGAGAGGAGCAGGCCCGGCGAAGGGTGGACTTCGGCGCCGCGCACCGGCAGGGTGCCGAGCAGGGTTCCCCCGAGTGCGCCCCACATCAGGGCGATGACCAGGCAGGCGAGTTGGACGGCGGAGTTCCAGCGGCCCTGGGCGCGGGCTCCGGCCACTCTGCGGCGGAACTGCATGGCCGCCTCGCGGACCAGGAGCGCGGCGACGGCCAGGACGATCACCGGGTACATGCCGCTGATCACGGTGGATTCGAGGCCGGGGAAGCCTCCGAGGGTAATGCCCGCGGCGGCTACCAGCCAGACCTCGTTGCCGAGGAAGAAGGGTCCGGTCGCGGCGGCGACGGTGTGTCGTTCACGCGCGTCACGGGCGAGCCAGCGGCCGATGATGCCGGTGCCGATGGTGATGCCGTCCAGGGCCAGGTAGCCCGCGACGAGCAGCCCCAGCAGCGCGTACCAGATGTTGTGCCACACGATGAGTCTCCCGCTGTCAGAAGGTCGGGGCGGAGCCCGCGGAGACCCGCTCCGCTGCCGTTGGGCCGGGGATGCCGGGGCCGGAACCCGGAGCGACGAGGGGGGCGGCGGGCTCGCCGGGCGCCCGCCCGAGGTGCGCCCCGTCGGGGCCGCGGCGGGCGAAGCGCACCAACAGCGCCCAGTCGACGACGAGCAGGACGAGGACCAGGGTGCCGAAGACGATCAGGGAGGTGAGCACCGATCCGAGGCCGAGGCCCGGCGTGATCGCGTCCTTGGTCTTCAACAGCCCGTACACGGCCCAGGGTTGACGGCCCACCTCGCGGAAGACCCAGCCGGAGATCATGGACAGGTAGGGCAGGAAGAGTGCGGCGGTCAGCAGCCACAGCAGGACCTTGCGGCGGATCAGGTTGCGCTTGATCATGAAGGGGATCGCGATGACCGCCACCAACATCATGAAGAGCGCCGGGATGATCATCACGAACTCGGCCGTCTGGGAGAAGCCCGGCGGGAAGTAGTTGTCCGGCCCGAACTTCTGGGTGAAGGTCTCCACCAGGGCAGCGGCGCGTTCGGAACGTTGGCCGTACTTCGTCGGGGTCTGTTTGACGGAGTAGCCGATCTGGGTGCCGCCGAGGGCGGCGGTCAGCAGGACGAAGGCCGGGGTGACCGGCAGCGCGAGCTTCATCGAGGACCAGAAGAAGGCTTCGTGACCGGTCTTCCTCCGCAGGTGCCAGGCGCTGACGGCGATGATGAAGAAGGAACCGGTCACCAGGGCCGCCGCCACGATGTGCACGGAGGCGGAGACCGCGTTGGTGTTGTTCAGCAGGGCGCCGAAGTCGATCAGCACGGCGGCGCCGTCACGCATTTCGTAGCCGACGGGATGCTGCAGGAAGCCGTTGGCGGTGAGGACGAAGAACACCGAGGCGTAGGCGGTGAGCGCCACCAGCCACAGCAGGACGGTGTGCAGGGTGCGGCCCATCCGGTTCCAGCCGAAGATCCACAGTCCGAGGAGGGTGGACTCGGCGAAGAACGCGACGAGCGTCTCGATGGCCAGCGGTGCACCGAACACGTTGCCGACGAAGTGGCTCAGCCCGCTCCAGGTGAGGCCGAACTGGAACTCCATCACGATGCCGGTGCCGATGCCCAGGGCGTAGTTGATGACGTAGAGCTGACCCCAAAAACGGGTCTGCCTCCGGTGTTCCTCCTTTCCGGTGATCGCCCAGCGGGTCTGCATCACCACCAGGTAGGCGACCAGCCCGAGCGTCAGGGAGACGAACAGGAAGTGCCCGATGGCGGTGATGGCGAACTGGAGCCGTGCGAGATCTAGCACGTCCACGTTGGTTCCCCTCGGTCGGCTCAGCAGCCGTCTGCGGTGCGTTGGCCTGCGGTGTGGCGGCGCGGCAGTCTCGGCTGCCGGCAGCGGTCATGGGTGGGTGGGAAGACGGCCTTTCCACTTCAGCCGAGGACGGTGGAGTTCCACTCGAAGGGTGCTGGAGGCGGGGTGGAGGGGCCGGCGAAGATCGCCTCGGTGCCGCAACGGGACCCGGCCGCCCGCGTGCCGGGGACGGCCGGGTCCCGCCCGGGGCGGCCTGCGCGAGTGGCGGGCCGCCCCGGTCAAGGGCGGGCGGAGTAGGCGAGTTCCTCGTGCTCGATCGCCATCTCGTCGGTGTACACCAGGTCCAGGTAGCGCTCCCCGCGGTCGGCGAGCAGCGTCAGGACCCTGCTGGGGCGGGGCAGTTCGGGTAGCAGTTGGGCGACTGCGGTGACCACCGACCCGGAGGAGCCGCCGGCGAAGATCGCCTCGTGCCGCAGCAGGGTGTGGCAGCCGCGGATGGCGGCGGCGTCGTCGATGTGGATGACCCGGTCGATCTCACCGGGAGTGAGGAGCTCGGGGACCCGGCTGGAGCCCACGCCGGGCAGCATGCGCGGCCCGGGTGGCGTGCCGAAGATGACCGAGCCGACGGCGTCGACGGCGACCACCGTCAGATGCGGCCACACGCGCCGCAGCCCGCGGGCCAGCCCGTGCAGGGTGCCGGTGGTGGAGACAGCGGCGACCAGCACGTCCACGGGCTCCGGGCAGTCCTCGATGATCTCGCGCGCGGTCGTGGCGGCGTGGGTCTCCCAGTTGAGCTCGTTGGCGTACTGGTTGATCCACACGGCATCGCGGTCGTCGGCCAGCAGGTCCTGGACGCGAGCCAGCCGGGTGTGCAGGTAGCCGCCGGCGTGGTCGGGTTCGGTGACCATCTCGATGTCGGCCCCGAACTGGCGCAGGATGCGCAGGTTGGTGCGGGAGGCGTTCGGGTCGACGACGGCCGTGAACCGCAGCCCGTACCGTACGGCGACCATGGCCAGGGCCACGCCGAAGTTGCCGGAGGTGGATTCCACGATGCGGGTGCCGCGGCGGATCATGCCGTCCCGGATGCCGCGCTCGACGATGTAGCGGGCCGAGCGGTCCTTGACGCTGCCACCGGGGTTGAGCATCTCCAGTTTGGCGAGGACCTCGATGCCGGGCTGGGGGAACAGTCGACCGAGTCGGACCAGCGGAGTGCCGCCGATGCAGTCGGTGATGGAGTTGTGGATCACCGCTGCTCCTTGGGGGTGAGGTGCGGGCGGGCGCCGAGCAGGCCGCGGCAGGCTTCGAGTCCGCGGACGTCCGTGGCCGGTTGCTCCGAGGCGGGGCCGAGTTCCCAACTCTCGCGGGTGAGTCGCCAGCGGGTGAGGACGGCCGGTGTCCCCTTGCGTTCCTCGCGGTCGATGCCGTCGGGCTGGAAGCCCAGCTTCTTGTTGACGGCCAGCGGCGCGGCCCCGTCCTCGTACACCGCGGAGGTGACGTGTGCGGCGCCGAGTCCGTGGAAGGCGAGGTGGAGGGCTGCCGCCTTCATCTCGGTCCCGATGCCCCGGCCCTGATGGCCTTGGGCGAGCCAGCTCTCGGTGGCGACCTCTTTGAGTTGGGGGAAGCGGCGGGCCTGTAGGCCCTGGACGCCGACGGGCCGCCCGTCGAGGAAGACGGCCAGGCCCAGGTTCCAGTAGTCGGGCCGGCTCAGGGCCAGGCCCTTCCACAGGTACTGGACGACGCGGCCGGCGACGACCTGTTGGGGTGCGTCGCTCCAGCCGCCCGGGAAGGGGATGTAGTCGCTCGCGTGGATGCCCTGCTCGGCGACGAGCTCGGCCAGGGCGAGCAGGTCCTGCTCGTCGGGGACCCGGAGCTCTAGGCGGGGCGTGCTCAGACGGAGTCGGAACTGCGGGATCCAGGCCCCGAGCGCCGTCCGGTTGCCTTCGGGAGGGGTGTCAGGGGTGTTCTCTGCCATGTGGGGATGCTCCGCAGACGGTCTCAACGGGTGGTGGAAGTCGTCTCGACGGCCACCAGCCGCACGGATTCGGGCTGTTGGACGTCCGACTCCGGGGTGTCGGACGCCGGATGGGCCGGGACGGGAGGCCGGCGGCCCCGCAGCGTCCGCAGTACTCCCAGCACCAGGCCGGTCAGGATGACCACGGGCCACAGCACGTCGGGCAGGGCTCCGACGAGGCCGCCCAACCCCAGCAACAGGAAGGCGCCGGCGCGCAGTTTCCGCATCCGGGCCGGCCCCTTGGCGGGGGCGAGCCACAGGGCGCCGGCGAGGAGGAGCAGGCCGCCGGCGACCGGGGCCAGGCCCCTGAGGCCATCCACCGCCTCTCCGAAGGAGCCCTTCACGGCGGCCAGCGGCCCCACCACCCAGAAGAAGGCGAGGCCGAGCGTGGCGAGCGGGGCCGCGATCCGCGAGGCGGACCCGTGGTGAGGGCCGGCCTTCCCGCGTTCGGCCAGGTCCACGGCGTTGAACGGCCCGTACAGCACCGGGCGGAACCGTAGGGCCATCACCGGTATCGCGGCCAGTTCGATGCCGCCGTAGCCGATCAGGCCCGCGGTCAGTGCCGAGAACTCGGTGTAGAGGGCGACACCCAACGCGGGCCCTTGCGGCAGCACCCCCGTGGGGTAGAGGAGCAGGGGGGCGAGGAGCAGTGCGCCGCCCGGCCAGCCGGACAGGCCACGGGTCGCTCCCCGGGTCAGGTGGGGCCGTAGTACGGCCAGCACGAGCGTGTAGGCCAGGGCGAGGGCCAGGAAGGTACCCAGGGCGGCGGTGATCTGGGCGCCGCTCCGTTCGGGCACCTTGGTGCTCAGCAGGTGCGTCAGCGCGGCGCCGCCCGCGGCGACGCGTACCAGGCGGCCCCACGGCCCGGCGTCCCGCCCGAGGACGGGGGCGCCACGGTGCGGCCCGGTCACAGCTCCACCCGCACGCCGTAGCGCCGCAGCCAGTCGTTCAGGCCGAGCAGCATTTCGACGTTGGCCCGGGCCACCCAGGCGCGCATGCCGCTGTCGAGCACGGACGGGTCTTCGATGAGGGCCCGCACTCCGGCGCTGTCGGCGAGCGGGGCGGCGGGGGCGGTCGGGTCGGCCAGGAGTTCGGCCATGCCGGTGCACAGGGCGTGGCCGTAGGCCGGGTCCTGGGTGACCGGGTAGGGGCTCTTGGCACGGTTGATGACGTCCTCGGGGAGCAGGTCCGCGACGGAGGCCCGCAGGAGCGACTTCTCGCGACCGTCGAAGCTCTTGAGGTGCCAGGGCACGTTGTAGGCGTACTGGACGAGCCGCCAGTCGCAGAACGGCATCCGGGTGCCGAGGCCGGCGACCGCGCCGAGGGACTCGTCGTGGCTGAGGAGGGTCTCCAGCCAGCGGGTGAGGTGGAAGTAGGTGATCTCCCGCATCCGCAGGTCCTGGCCGCTCTCACCGTCCAACCGCGGTACGCGCGCCATGCTGTCGGCGTAGGCGTCGCCCACGTAGCCGTTGAGGTCGAGCTTGCCGAGCAGACCGGGTTCCAACAGGTCGCCGCCGAGGCCGTGCTGACCGCCGCCGAAGTGGCCCATGGCCACCCAGGGCAGGCTGGGGGCTTCCACCAGCGCCTTGTTGTGGACCCAGGCGAAGCCGCCGAAGACGGCATCGGCGATCTCTCCGGAGAGCACTGATCCGACGTGCTCGCGCACCGCGCCCGTGAGGAGGTACAGCGAGGTGTTCATGTTGCCCAGCGGGCTCGGTACGTCCTTGGCGCGGAGCACCGCGGCCCGCACGGCCGGGTCGATGATGTCGGCGGTGTCCAGCACCAGATCGGTGTGTTCGGCACCCAGGTGCCGCACCACCGACTGCACGAAGGGCGCGTCCGGGCTGCCCCAGATCTCGTCCTCCTTGAAGTCCCCCGCGTCACCGAAGGAAACCGTGAAGGTCCGCACCGGGCCCTCGCCGCGCTCCTTCAGCGCCTGGTGCGCCAGCGCCGAGACGGCACTGGAGTCGATGCCCCCGGACAGCAGGACACCGGGAACCTCACCGCTACCGAGGTTGCGCCGCACCGACTCGCCCAGCAGCTCACGGACATGGGCGATGGTCTCCGCCTGGTCGTCGGTGTGCTCCTCAGCCGTCAGCTCCCAGTAGCGCAGCGCGCGTTCCCGGCCCCGGTGCCAGCGCAGCACATGGGCGGGCGGCACCTGCTTGAAGCCCTTGAGGATGCCGTGACCGGCAGTACCCGCGTAGGAGAACAGCTCGCGCAGCCCGTCCGCGTCGATGACCGCCTCGATCCCGGGGTGGGCGAGGATCGCCTTGCGCTCGGAGCCGAACAGCACTCCGGTGCCCAGCGGGTAGTAGTAGAGCGGCTGGTTGCCCAGCCGGTCACGGGCCGCGATCAGCTCGCCGGTGCGCTCGTCCCACACCACGACGGCGAAGGCGCCGTCGAGGTGCCGGGCGAAGTCCTCGCCCCAGCGCAGATAGGCGCGGCCGGCGAGCTCCGCGTCCGTGCACCTGTCGTCGATGCCGAGTTCGGCCCGCAACAGCTCGGGCTCGAAGAGAAGGCCGGTGAGGGCCGCGGTGAGGACGGTGCGGCCGTCCTCCTGGAGCACCCAGGGCTGGTCCTGCGGGCCGTGGCCCGTGGTGGCGGACCAGCGGGTGCCGACGGCGGCGTGTTCGCCCACCCACAGGCGCTCGCCCTCGGGCCCGCGCTGGGCGAGCGCCGCGGTCATGGCGACCAGGGTCGGCCGCTCACGCCGCAGGTCGCGTTCGTAGTCGATCCATCCTGCAATACCGGACACCGCAGGGTCTCCCTTCGACAGTGGAGCCACAGGCTGGCCGGATCACCTCAAGTTCCCCTCGACAGCGCCTCCAGCAGACGTGCGGACCCTGCCGGACAGGGCAGGCCGACGAGCCGCCCTCCGTAACGGGAAGGGAGAGCTGCCGTGGGCAAGGAGCCCGAGGAGCTGACGGACGTACTGATCGTGGGCGGTGGGATCACCGGGCTGAGCTGCGCGCTGTTCCTGCGGCAACACGGCGTCAAGGTCGTGCTGGTGGAACGGCACGTCTCCACCTCCATCCACCCCCGCGCCTGGGGCTGGTACCCGAGGACGCTGGAGCTGTTCCGCGCCAGCGGTGTGGAGGAGGACATCCTCGCCGCCGCGGCGGGGTACGCCGGGCACCGGCGGCAGGCCACCGTCGAGTCGCTGGCCGGCGCGGAACTCAAGTCGGCGATGCTGCCGGAGCCGGGGGACCTCAGCTCCCTGACTCCCTCCCGGCAGATCTCGCTGGGCCAGGACCGTATGGAACCGATCGTGCGGGCCGGCGCCGAGGCCGCCGGCGCGGACCTGCGCTTCCACACCGAACTGGTGCACTTCGAACGCCCGGCGGGCGAGGACGGTCCCGTTCTGGCGACCGTCAAGGACCGCGGCAGCGGACGGGAACGGACCGTCCGGGCCCGGTGGCTGGTGGCCGCCGACGGTGGGCGCAGCCCGGTGCGGGAGGCCCTGGGCATCGCCCGCAGGGGCCGCGGGGTGCTTCAACAGCAGGTGTCGATCCTGTTCTCCGCCGATCTGGAGGGCCCGCTCGACGGACGCCGGTTCTCGATCTGCCAGATCGAGAACGAACAGTTGAAGGGCGCCGTGCTGGGACACGACGACACCCTCAGCCGCGGCACACTGATCGTGCAGCTGCGTCCCGAAGACGGCTGGACGGTGGCGGACTTCACCCCCGAGCGAAGCATCGAACTGGTCCGCTCGGCGATCGGCGACCCGACAGTGGACGTGCAGATCATCGGCGTGCTGCCCTGGGAGTTGGCGGCGCTGTCCGCCGAACGCTTCCGCGACGGTTCGGTGTTCCTGATCGGCGACGCGGCGCACGTGGTCCCCCCGATCGGCGGTTACGGCGCCAACACTGGTGTGCAGGACGCGCACAACCTGGCCTGGAAACTCGCCGCGGTGCTGCGCGGCGAGGCTGGCGAGGAGCTGCTCGACAGCTACGACACGGAGCGCCGCCCGGTCGCCGAGGCCACCCTCCTCCAGGCCCAGCTGCGGCTCATGGTCCGCTCCGGGAGGGCGACCGCGGAGCAGCGTGCCGCCACCTTGGACGTGCTGACCGTGATGCTCGGGCACGCCTACCCGAGCGCGGCTGCCCCGGGCACCCACCTGCCGCAGTTCCGAGAACCACAGGAGCTGAACGGCGAACCGGGCACCCGCGCACCGCACCTGCCGGTACTGCTGAGCGGCGACGGCGGGCGGACGCCCGGCTCGCTGCTCGACGTGTACGGCAAGGGCTTCGTCCTGCTCGCCGGCCCGTCCGGCGAGCACTGGCGGACGGCCGCCGAGGCGGCCGGGCGGGCCGTGGGAGCGGCGCTGTCCGCGGTGTCCTTCGGCGTGGAGCTGGAAGACCTCAGCGAGGACGGCTGGCACCTGCGGTACGCGGTGCCGGCGGACGGCGCGGTGCTGGTCCGCCCGGACGGCTTCGTGGCCTGGCGCTCGCCCGAGGACACCACCGGGCCGGACGCCGAGGCGGCGATCACGCGCGCGCTGCGAAGGGCGCTGGCGCGCTGAGGCTCGCCTGCCGCCGTCGGGCGCGGCGGCGGCAGGACGGCTACCGGCGCGCGTGCGCCGCGCTCGCCTGGGGCTTTGTTGCAGGCCTGTCGACCGAGCGCCCGAGGGTGCGGGATTGAGGGGGCCCTCCTACGGTGGGAGTGGGAGCGGCGCCGGATACGGGGTTCTTCGGGGCGGGCAGGGGGCCGACGTGCGGGCGCACCTGGAGTGGCGATGGCGTACCGGTTCAGCACGAACGACCAGTTCAACTACGAGGTTCTGCTCGCTTTGGGCTCCGCCTGGCAGCGGGGCGCGGACGTCGGGGAGGTCCTGACCGCCGCGTCGGCCACGGCGGACGCCGACGCGCAGACGTGGTGTACGACGTGGTCGACGCTGGCCCGCGCCGTCCGCCAGCAGGGTGAGCGGAGCCTGGCTGGTGGGCGGACGATCAGCGCGCGGGACGCGTTCCTTCGGGCCGCCACCTACTTCGGTACGGCTTTGGTGTCGGTCGACGCCTGCGCCGACCCCGAAGAGCTGCTGCGGGAGCTGTTCGCCGAAACCCTGGACCCGCCAGCCGAGCGGGTCACGATCCCGTACGAGGGAGCCTCGCTACCCGGCTACCTCCTGAGTCCGCCGGGCCGCTCGGGCCAGCTGCCCACGGTGATCGCCAACAACGGCAGTGACGGACCTATCAGCGCTGCCTGGACGCTCCTCGGCGCGCCGGCGGTGGCTCGTGGGTACCGCGCGCTGTTGTTCGACGGCCCTGGCCAGCAGTCCATGCTCTTCGATCACAAGGTTCCGTTCCGCCCCGACTGGGAGAGAGTCATCACCCCGGTCGTGGACTTCCTTCTCGCCCGGTCGGACGTCGACCCCGCGCGCCTGGTGCTGGCCGGGATCAGCCAGGCCGGCTACTGGGTGCCGCGGGCGCTCGCCTTCGAGCACCGGATCGCTGCCGGCGTCGCCGATCCCGGTGTCGTCGAGGTGGGCGAGAGCTGGTGGCCGCGTCTGGGCCCGGACCTGCGCGCCCTGTGGGAGTCCGGCGACCGCGAGACCTTCGACCACGTCGTCAACGGAGCTCTGGGCGCCGATCCGGCGGCGGCCTCGGTGTGGCGGTGGCGGACCAAGCCGTACGGCGTGGACTCGCCCTACGACGTGATGGTGGAGATCGCCAAGTACGACCTGATGCCGGTGGTCCACCAGATCACCACCCCGCTGCTGATCACCGACCCCGACGGCGAACAGTTCTGGCCCGGCGCTTCCGAGCGCCTGTACGAGGCCCTCCCGGGCCCCAAGGAGCTGGTCCGTTTCACCGAGTCCGAAGGGGCGCAGTTGCACTGCGAACCGATGGGGCGCGCGGTGTTCGAGCAGCGGGTCTTCGACTGGCTGGACACGCGCCTTGCCCCCTGACCGGCCAGCCTGATCCGACGCGCCGGTGCCGGTCACCCCGAGGGGTGGCCGGCACCGGTGGTTCGGCTTGGATCCGCTCAGGTGACGCGGAAGTTCGCCATCATCGCCATGTCCTCGTGTTCGAGGTTGTGGCAGTGGAAGACGTACCGGCCGGTGTAGCCGTCGAAGCGCACCAGCACGCTGAGTTTCTTGTTCGGCTCCAGGCGGGCGGTGTCCTTCCAGCCCACGTCCTCGGGCCTGATGGTGGTGGAGCCGCCGCGCTTCCAGACCTGGAAGGGCGACAAGTGCAGATGGATCGGGTGATGGGTGGTGGAGCTGAACTCCCACACCTCGATGTCGCCGCGTTTGACGTCGGCCCAACTGCGGTCGGTGGAGAAGGGGTAGCCGTTGATCTTGTAGACCCAGTGGCCGCCCTCGGAGAACCGGGCCAGGCTGAAGGACCGGGTTCGCACGGCCCTGGCCGGGTCCAGGCGCTCCACCGTGGAGAGGGTGTCCGGGATGGAGGTGTTGTCGGTGACCTTCGAGCCGACGACGAACTGCATGATCTCCTTGGTGCCCGCGTCGTCACCGAGGCTGTTCTCCATCACGATCTTCGTGCCGGCCGCGTACTTGCCGAAGTCGATGATCACGTCGAAGCGTTCGCCCGGCACCATGTAGATGGAGTCCATCTCCTGGGGCGCGGCGAGTAGCCCACCGTCGCTGCCGATGAGCGTGAAGGGCTCTCCCGAGGACGGCTCCGGTTTGATCCTGATCCGGTAGCGGCGCGCGTTGGAGGCGTTGAGCAGGCGCAGCCGGTAGCGGGCACCCTGCACTTCCAGGCGGGGCCAGGGCACGCCGTTGACGAGGATGACGTCGCC
Source organism: Streptomyces sp. NPDC006879 (assembly GCF_042869595.1). Lineage (NCBI taxonomy): Bacteria > Bacillati > Actinomycetota > Actinomycetes > Kitasatosporales > Streptomycetaceae > Streptomyces > Streptomyces sp. NPDC006879. The sequence goes on along the minus strand of NZ_JBIAGC010000011.1, from coordinate 110,591 downwards.
CTCCATCCCGTTGTGCGCGGATCCGGTGACGCCCGGGGTGGTCTTCAGTGTCGGGTCGATGGAGGGGTAGGCCAGCGAGCCGTCCGAGTTGAACGCCCGGTCCATGATCATGACGGGCAGGTCGCGGGTGCCCTTGGGCAGCGGCAGCGCTTCCTCTTCCTCGTCGCGGATCACGTAGAACCCGGCCAGGCCGCGCCAGACCTGCGGCCCGGTGAAGTCCATCCGGTGGTCGTGGTACCAGAGGGTGGAGGCCCGCTGTGCGTTCGGATAGCTGTAGTCGAAGCTGCCTTCGGAGGTGGTGCCCTCCATCGCCAGCCCCTTGGCCGCGTGGCCGGCGTGCCCGGCGGCGGACCAGCCGCCGGTGGGCAGGATCAGGTCGGTCGGGTAGCCGTCGCTGGCTTCCGGGGTCTTGCCCCCGTGCAGGTGGGTCACGATCGGCACGGGCAGGTCGTTGCGGGTTCGAACCACCGCGGTGCGCCCCTTGCGGACGTCGAAGGTGGGTCCGGGGAAGGTGCCGTTGTAGCTGAAGACCTCCGTCTGCACGCCCGGCAGGATCTGTAGCTTGGTGGTGTAGGCCCGTACGTCGAAGTAGTCGGTGGTGCCCGCCGAGGAGGCCGGCTGGATCACCGGTGGCGTCCGGAAGGGCAGGGTGAAGCGGTCCGGTATCGGCACCGACCCGGACTTTATGGTCACGCCGCCCTGCTCGCCGCTGCTGTCGCAGCCGACGGCGAAGGGCAGGATCAGTCCGGAGGTGGACACGGCGCCGACGGCGCCGAGGAAGTTACGTCGTGAGATCGGTGACATGGTCTTCCCTGGGAAACCTTTCCTACTCGATGACGAGGAGCGAGCGGTCGAGCGTGGTCAGGAGCCGGTTCCCGGCGGCGCCGACGACGAACGGGTCCTCTATGTGGACGCCTCCGAGCCCGAACTCGTAGTAGGGCGTCTCGATGTTGACGACCGTGCCCTCCTCGATCACGTCCGGATTGCCCGGGGTGATCAGGACCGGCTCGTAGATCTCCGCGCCGATGCCGTGGCCGACGTGCTGGCGCCGGTAGTGGCTCACCCCGGCAGCTCGAACCGCCTCCACCGTCAGGTCGAACAACTCTCCGCCGGTCATCCCGGGGCGGGCCTGCGCCAGGGCGGCCTCCTCGCCGGCGAGCATCGCCGCGTACACCCGCTCCAGGCGGGCGCAGGGGGCACCGAAGCTGGCCGTGCGGGCGATGTCCGACCAGTAGCCACGGTAGGTGCAGCCGGCGTCGAACCAGATCGAGTCGCCGCGGCGCAGTGGGCGGTCGGAGGGCCGGGTCTGGCCCAGCACCCCGTCCCGGCCGAACTTGATCAGGGTGAAGCGGGGTCGACCGCCGGCCCGGGCCACCGCCGTCTCGAAGGCGCGGACCATGTCCTGTTCGGTGACGCCGTCCGCGGCGATCTCCAGGGCGGCCCGGACACCGGCCTCGGCGATCGCCGCGGACATGGTGATCCGCTGCACCTCGGTCTCCGTCTTGACCTTGCGGGCCTGCTGGAAGAGCGCCCCGGCCGGCCGCACCCGGCTGCCGGGCAGTTCCTCGGCGAGCCGGTCGAGGAAGCCGAGCGGGGCCGCGTTCTCGTCGACGCCGATGCGGGCTGCGGCCTGCCCGGAGTCCTTGAGGATCCCCACGAGTGCGGCGAGCGCGTTCGGCGGCGGCACCGGATCGTGTCCGACCTCAATGAACCGTTGTTCGCGGTCGGTGAGTTCGGTGCCCTCCGGCAGCTCTCGGTAGAAGGTGCCGTAGCCGACGGCCCCACTGAGCGCGGTGGTGGCATCGAGGAACTGGTCCACATCGCTGCGACCGCTCGCGTAGTACGGGGCGTCCGGGCGCTCCCGGGTGACCACTGCCAACGCCCGACTGCTGTAGGGGTGGTTCAGGCCGCCCACGCTGGAGATCCCCGTGAGGTAGAGGACGTTCTCCGCGGAGGTGGCGACCAGGACGTCCAGCCCCGCCTCGTCCATCTGCTGGGCGAGGCGGGCGGTTCTCAGTCCCGGGGACGTCACAGTGCGAGCCTGACACGGTAGTGGTCGAGCCACAGGTTCAGCTGGAGCATCAACTCGATGTCGGCCCGGGCCATCCGGTCCTTGGTGAGCCGCTCCAGGCTGGACGCGACGGCGGTGGCGCCCTCCACGTCCATGATCTCGCGAACGGGGGCCTTGGGGTCGGCGAGCACCGCCTTGATGGCGCGCTGCAACCCAGCTGGATAGTCAGGCGAGTTGGAGACCGGCGAGGCGCTGCGGTGGCGCTCCAGCACGGACTGCGGCATCAGGTCCGCCACCGCGGCCCGCAGGATGCCCTTCTCGATGCCGCGCCGATTGTGCATCTCGTTGGGGATGTTGTACGCGTACTGCACCAGCTCCGGATGGTTGATCGGAGTGCGCAGTTGGAGTCCGGCAGCCGAGTAGGAGCCGGCGTCGATGCCGAAACGGGTGTTCATCAGGTAGGCGACGCGGCGCATGTGGCGCTGCCACTCCTCCTCCTGCGGCAGGTACTCGACCTCGCCTACGGCGGTGGCGTACACGTCCCGGTAGTACGTCTGGAAGTCCAGCGCGGCCAGTGCGTCCTGGTTGAACAGCCCGGTGCCGAAGCCGTTCTTGGCCCCGTGTTTCTGGGCCAGCGCCAGCCACGGGAAGGTACCGGAGAGCACCAGGTCCTTGTGCGTGTACCAGGTGGCGCCCTGGAAGTACTTGTCGCCGCCGTAGCCGGCGAAGACCACCTTGCGCCCTTCCTGCGCGGCGCGCTGCACCGTCAGGTACTGGGCGGTGTCCATGTCGTACTGGCGGGTCGGGAAGTCCTTGGACTTGAGCATCCCGGTCCGCACGATCGGGTCGAGGATGTCGCCGGTGTCCAGTTCCACCAGGGTGTGGTCGGCGCCGATGTGGGTGGCGACCTGTTCGGCGAACGGTGTGTCGTGCGTGGAGCGCATGACGTCGGCCTGGAACTCGCTGCGCTGGAAACCGATGGTGAAGGTGCGCAGGGAGCCCTGCTGCGAGCGTGCCAGCGCGTCCGCGGCCAGACCAGCCACGGCGGAGGAGTCGATGCCGCCGGAGAGCATCACCAGAAGCTGCGCCGGGTCGTCGGTCAGGTTGTCCTCGACGCTGCGGGCCAGGATCTCGCGGACCCGCGTCACCGTGGCTTCGTAGTCGTCGGTGTGCGGTTGGGTGCTGATCCCCCAGTACTTCTTGCGCTTCCACCCGTCCCGGCCGTATCGGGCGATCTCCGCCGCGCCGACCCGGTCGAAGCCCTGGAAGATGCCGCCGTGCGGGAGCGCCTGCGAGACCGCCTCCCGCAGACCGGCCGCGTCGACGACCGGGTCGACCTCGGGGTGCGCGAGGAGGACCTTGCGCTCCGATCCGAAGACGATGCCGGTCGCGGTTCGGGTCCAGTACAGGGGCTGCCCTCCGAGGTGGTCGCGGGCGAGCACGACCTCCTCGGTCCGACCGTCCCAGATCGCCACGGCCCAGGCGCCACCGAGCCGGGGCAGGAATTCCGCGCCCCATTCCCGGTAGGCGTGGGCGACCAGGGACGCCGGCCCGGCGTCCCCGTCCAACCGCACACCCGCCGCGGCGAGGTCCGTGACCACGGACGCCGTCCCCGTCGGCCACCCGGTGACGATCGCGATGATCTCCTGCTCCCCCGCACGAACCGTGAAGGGCTGCACGTCCTTGACGCCGTCCACGGACAGCAGTCGGGCGCCGAGTGCGGCGTGCTCGCCGACCCACACAGCTTCCCCGTCCGGTCCACGCTGCGCCAGGGTCGAGGCCAGCGCAGTGACGACCGGCCGGTGCCTGCGCAGGTCCCTTTCGAAGTCGATCCAGCCAACGAGACCGGACACGCTGCCACCTCTCCTCAATGTCTGGTTTGAGTACCTGAAGCAGCATCCGCCGGGCCGGTCGTGGGCGGACCGGGCCGGGCTAGAGCGCTGGTGGACCGAGCGGGCCCCGAACGGTTCTCAAGCCGTCTTCGTCACCCGTGGGGGACGGTCGGCACCGCCCGGAGCACCCCGGCGCGCACGGGCCCGTCGGCCCGGAAGGCACTCAAGGAGGCGTAGACCGTGACCAGACCCCCGACCGCGGGCAGCGGAGGAACCAGGTCAGCGGCGGCAGTCCCGCGCAGCTCCTGGCTCGCGCTCTGTGCGGTGCTGCTCGCCGGCTTCCTGCACACCTTCGACGTCACGGTGGTGTCCATCGCGGCCCCGTCCATCCAGGACGCGTTGGGCGCCTCCGACGCGACGGTGCAATGGCTGCTGGCGGGCTACAGCCTGGCCTTCGCCCTGGTACTGATCACCGCCGGACGACTCGGTGACGCCTTCGGCCGCCGTCCCCTGGTGCTGTGGGGCATCGTGTCCTTCACCGGCGCCTCGGCGTTGTGCGCGGCGGCTCCCGACTCCGGCTGGCTGATCACCGCCCGGGTGGTCCAGGGGCTCTCGGCGGCGCTGCTCGCCCCCCAGATCGCCCCGGTCATCATGCTGCTGTTCCCCAAGGAGCGTCGGGGTGCCGCCTTCGGTGTGCAGGCAGCCGTGATCGCCGCCGCGACCTGCGGTGGACCGGTGGTGGGCGGCCTCCTCACACACGCCAACCTGCTGGGTCTGGGCTGGCGTTCGGTGTTCCTGGTGAACCTGCCGGTGGGACTTCTCGCCTTGGTGATGGCGTTGCGCTGGCTCCCGGCGGAGCGTTCTGTGGACGGTCCGGCGGCGGCCCGACTGGACCTGACCGGGGTCGCCGTGGCCACCTCCGGCCTGTTGCTGCTGCTGGTGCCGCTGGTCCAGGGGCGCGAGTTGGGCTGGCCCTGGTGGCTGTGGCTGTCCTTCGCCGCCGGCCTCTTCCTGCTGTTCGCGCTGGCCCCGCTCCAGCGGCGGGCCGCGGCCGGCGGCCGTACCCCACTGATCGCACCCGAGTTGTTCGCCGGGCGGGCCTTCCCGACCGGCGCGGCGGTGAACTTCCTGGTGTTGGGTGCCGTGGCTTCCTTCTTCCTGGTCTTCGTGGTGCACCTCCAGACCGGCCTCGGCTTCACCGGCAAGGAAGCCGGTTTCACTCTGCTGCCCTTCGCCTTGTCCGCCGCGTTCGCCTCGGGTGCCTCGGTACCGCTGACCGGCCGGCTGGGGCGCCCGATGCTGGAGAGCGGTGCCCTGTTGATGTCCTTGGGCACCGGCCTGTTGCTGTGGCTGACCGTCACCCGCGGCGAGGACCTGCGGCCCCTGCACGTCCTGCCGGGTCTGGTCCTGTGTGGAGCGGGCATGGGTCTCCTCAGCCCGCCGCTGTACAACATCACCCTGTCCGCGATGTCCCGCGGCGGCATCGGTTCGGCCAGTGGAGTCTTCTCCACCTTCGGCCAGGTCGGCAGCGCCTTCGGGGTCGCGCTGGTCGGCACCCTCTACTACGGGATCGCGGGTGACGCCGCCCTGTCCACGGCGGCCACCGCCTGGGCGCTGGCCGCCCAGATCGCCATGTACCTCGCTGCGCTCGCCCTGCTCCGCTTCGTCTTGCCCCGGCCCGCGAAACGCCCGGCCTCCCCGCCGGCGGAGGCCGCCGCACCGCGGGCGGGCGCGCTGCGCTGAGGCTGGTGTGCCGGGGACGGCTCCGGGGCGGAGGGGGGCGGGCTTCGACGAGGTCGGGCCCGCTGCCGCCGGAAAGGTGGAACTTTCCCGGAATGCCTCCGTGAGCTGTAGGAACGCATGATCACGACAGGAATGGAACGTTCCACCTTTGCTCATCCCAGTACCGGATCGGCCGTGTTGGCCCTGATGCTTGATCGTGCCCCGCCCCTCAGACGTCGGGCGTCTACGGGTCAAGCACCTTCGCGGGCGGGACCGATCCGCGGCACTGGAGGAACCATGAACGCGCGCACGGCGATCGTCGCCGCGATTGCCCTCGTCGCACTGACCATTCTGTCCATCACGATGCTGCTGATAGGGCAGACGGTCACCGCGGTCGTCACGCTGATCCCCTCCGTCGCCTTCGGATTCCAACAGATCGTCAGCGCGGTGAACACGGCCGCTCCCGCCGTGGCCGCAGCTCCGACGTCCGCCGCCTCCCCCGCCGCTTCGGCAGGCGCGACCGAAGGCTGCCCGAGCGACGGCGAGGATCTCGGCACGCGGTCAGATGGAGCACAGCAGCAGTGAGCGGAGAACCTGACGCTCCACCACCTGGGGGAAGGAGGGCGGACGGGCTGGGCCCGGCGTCCGGTGCACCACGCGTACCGGGTCGGCCAGGACCGACGATCGGGGATATCGATCCTTCGGTCAAGGAGCACCACCTTGCCTGGCTGACCCACTTCCGCCAGGCGTTACTCGACAGCGGAATGTCCTGTCAGCACCTCGCCAAGCTGACGGGAGATCAAAAGTCCCACATTTCGGACCTCATGCGCGGAAAGCGCCGGTATCCACGGTGGCGGCGAGTCGAGGCGATCGCCCGCGTGCTTGAGAACCACCTGGTGGACACGACGCTGGCGGAGGTGCGTGAGCTCTGGGCCCAAGGGGCCGAGGACCTGGGCAAGACCCCTGGTTGGGTAGCAAAGTGTTGGCGGGAGAAAGCGGTGGCGGTCGCGTTGGCGGTCGCACTACTCCTCGGCGGCTTCATCGCGGCGGGCGCTGCGGGCGGCAGCGACGTGCGCGCAACTTCCGAGCGGTACGACTTCTTACCCGAGTACACCGCGCCGGAGCCACACAGCGGCACCACCTGGCAGCTGAGAACGCTGGCGACCGACGACATCCTGGTCTACCGGGCGCCCGCTTCCCTGTCGTCCGACGACCAGGCCGAGTTGTTGCGGGTGGACGAGGGAACGACCCTCACCCTTGACTGCAGGGCCAAGGTGCAGAAGGCCACCTTCCTGAAGGTCTCGGGATCCAGGACGGACTACATCAACGTCAAGTCGCTCAGCGGGCCAGGCTCTCCGGACGTCTCTCACCTGCCGGAATGCACCACACACTGACGGGGCTGGGGCATCGGCCCCGGGCTGCCCACGCGGCACCCCGGGGCGCACCGGCGGCATCTCGTGCGCCGGCGGACCGCCCATGGCACAGTCGTCCTTCGATCAAACAGGGGCGATCCGCCCCGAACCACCTGCCCGCAGGTAACAGTTTGACCAGCTCAGTTCAACCCCCTTTCGTTTTCGGCCACTGACCGGCAGTTTCTGGCCAGCGGCTCGAACACGACGAGCCTTCACGTGATCCTCTGGGGGACGCAAATGAACTGGTACCTGGACGTTCTGAAGAAGTACGTGGTCTTCAGCGGGCGCGCACGCCGTCAGGAGTACTGGATGTTCGCGCTGTTCCACATCCTCGCCGTCGTGGTACTGACGGTGCTGGACGGCGTGCTGGGCACCAACCCGCTACTGACCGGGCTCTACACGCTCGCGGTCCTGCTGCCGGCCCTCGGTGTCTGCGTCCGCCGCCTGCACGACACCGGACGCTCAGGCTGGTGGCTGCTGATCTCGCTGGTTCCGCTCGTCGGCAGCATCATCCTGCTGGTCTTCCTGGTGAGCGAAGGCAAGCCCGAGGAGAACCAGTACGGCCCCAACCCCAAGCTGGTCCAGGCCGCCTGAGACCCGAACCGGCGGGCGACCCGGGGCACATCCAGCCCCGGCCGCCCGCCGCTCGAATTCCGACCCGACTCCCACCGGCCCCAGCGTCGACCGGTGCGGCAGACGGCGTACCGGCCCCCGTGTCGCTCCGGATGGCACGACTCACAAGCCCGGGCTGCCAAGACTTGGGCCCATGGCCGAAAGCACAGCGAAGCCCGGACCCCCCGCCCGCCGCGAGACACACGAAACCGCCGTGATGGCCGTGCTGACCGTGGTCGCCGGAGCAGTCGACGCAATCACCTTCCTGACCATGGGCCAGGTGTTCGCCGCGCTGGTGACGGGAAACGTACTGCTGCTCTCCTTCGCACTGGCGGGAGACAACCACATCTCGGTGGGACGGTCCGCCGTCGCACTGATCGCCTTCGCCGCCGGAGTCATCCTGGCCGCCCACTCGGCCCACCGCCTCGCCGAGCGCCACCCCTTCTGGCTACCTGCGGCCCTGACGGTCGAAGCCCTCCTCCTCGGCGGGGCAGGAACGGTGGCCCTGGTGCGCTACGGAACGGGCTCCCTCGCCCACGACCCCGACCTGCTCGTCATCATGGCCGTCGCCCTCGCCATGGGAACGCGCGCCGCCGTCGTCCTACGGGCCGGAGTACCGGGCATGCCGACCCTGCTCGTTCAGAGGTCCCTGGTGAACCTCCTGGCCGACGTGGACACCGCCAAGCGGGGTGGCGGCGACAGCCCGGCCGGCCGGCCACGGGGAACTCGGATCCGCCCCGGCGTGACCGTCGCCGCCATGTTCCTCGGCGGCATCCTCGGCACCCTTCTGGTGCCCTGGGGCACCGGACGCGCGCTGCTCACCATCGCCGCCGGAGTACTGCTCCTGGCCGGGGTCGACGTCTTCCTGTCCCGTCGACCTCGACCGCGATCTCCGCGCCTGGGCACCTGAGCACCGCTTCGGGTCGTGACCGGGGACGAATCACCTGCCACGGCTGTCCCGGTTCGCCTCGGCCACGCGGGCACGCAGCAGCGCGGCGGGCGGCGCGGGACGGAGTGCGCCCGGTGGGCACTCCCACTCCCGCTCCCGCCCACCGCCCGGTGGCCGCAGCTGCACATACGGCCCCGCGCTCCGCATCACCCGCCCCACCCGCCCGTCCCGCCCGTCCACGACGTACGCACCGGGCTCGGGGGGCACGGGGTCCCCCACTCGCGCAGCAGCGCGACCAGCCGCAGCGCCGTGTCCAGATTGCAGCGACCCAGGTCCACCAGCGGAGCCGCCCAACGGTCGGCCGCGGACACGGGGTCCACCCTGAGCGACGGCAACACCACCCCGGCCGCGCCGAGCCCGTCCTTGAGCTGCCCGACGACATCCTCGGCCGCCCACACCTTCTCCGCCATTCCCGTTCCCTCTCCACGCTCAGCATCCGGTTCCTGTACACAGCGTGGCCGCGCGGTCCTACGCTGAACAGTGACGGCAGCCCAACAACCGCATCTGTTCGTCAGGGAGTCGCGATGCCCGGCCCTAAGGACCTCGACCCGTCCACCTCCCCCCGCGCCCTGCTCGGCTCCGAGCTCCGCTTCGCCCGCGAGCGAGCCGGCCTGACCCAGGAGGAGCTAGGCGGTCCCTTGTTCGTCAGCGGCTCCTTCATCGGCCAGTTGGAGTCCGGCACCCGGCGGATGCAGGTGGAGTACGCCCGGCAGATAGACGAGATCCTCGACACCGGCGGCTTCTTCACCCGCAACTGCCGGGCTGCGGCCAAGTCCAGATACCCCGACCACTTCGCGGAGGCGGCCGAGGCAGAGGCCGTCGCGAAGTCGATCCGGGAGTACGCGCCCCTGATCATTCCAGGCCTACTCCAGACCGAGGCATACGCGCACGAGATCTTCCGGGCTTACGAGCCAACAGCGACGCAGGAGGTGATCGACCACCTAGTCGACGCCCGACTCGACCGGGCCCGCTTACTGAACGATCCAACAACGCCCTTGTTTTGGACGGTTCTGGACGAGGCAGTGCTGCGGCGACCGGTTGGAGGCCCCGCAGTCGAGGCCGAGGCCCTGGATCACATCGCCGCACTCGCACGAAAGCACCGGATCATCGTTCAGGTACTGCCGTTCAGTGCCGGGGGACACTCCGCGCTGGAAGGCCCCCTCAAGCTCATGGCCTTCTCGGACGCTCCCCCGTTGGCCTATGTACAAGGGCTCGGCACGGGGCAACTCCTGGATGATCCAGCGAAGGTCGCGCGCCATGAGTTGACATACGGCCTGATCACAGCCAGCGCGCTCTCTCCTCGGGATTCCCTGGCCTTGATCGAGTCGGTGGCGGAGGATTACGCCCATGACGAGCACGCCTGAGTACGACCTGAGAGCGGCGACCTGGCAGAAGTCCAGCTACAGCGGCGGGAGCGGCGGGGACTGCCTGGAAGTCGCCAGCAACTTCCCCGGAGCAGCCGCATGGCGCAAGTCGAGCTACAGCGACGCTAGCGGCGGCGACTGCCTGGAAGTGGCCGAGGAGCGGGGAGGGGTGGTGCCGGTGCGGGATTCGAAGCGGCCGGCGGGCCCGGGGCTCGTGTTCCGGGCCGGGGCGTGGTCCGCCTTCGTCACGGAGGCGGCGGGGGGCGGCTTCGGCCGGGGCTGAGCGGCCCGGAGCTCAGGCTCCGGGCGTCGAGCGCTCCGTAAGCGGATCGGGCGGTTGGAACAACCCACCCACCCTCCCAAGTGCCGCTCCCAGCACGGAGTATGACTAAATGTGATCGTGTTGCGACGGGGTGTCGCGACGGTCTAGCGTGCCCGGAGAAAGCTCGACCCCCGCAGGTGTTCTCAGCACCGGACGGGGGTCTGACCACCGTGATCGAAACGCTTTACCCAACCGATCGGATGGCTGTGGAACAGCTTACTGACGCAGAGCCCGGATGCGCTCATCCCATGGCCAAACCCGGGTACGGAAAACAGCCGGCGCCCGATCAGCAACCGCGCCGCGCGGATGACTTCGCGCACCTTCCGCCTCGCGAGGCGTCGATCGCCAGCTACCTGGACCGACTGCCGGCCGGGGCCGACATCTCGGTGAAGACGCTGGCCAAAGTGCTTGCGGACTACGGTCAGTGCGCCGTGCGCACGGCGCTGCGGCGGCTGTGCGAGGCCGGGCACCTGCGCCGCCTCACCGAGGTCTACCTGGACGACAACGAAGCCCGCTGGGTGACCCGGACCTACTTTTCCCGAACTCCACGGGACGAGGCCTGGTGGGCGGCATTCACCCGTGGGGAGGAACCCGCGACGCCCGAGCCGGTGTCCCCCGCACCGGCTACGGTGCCCGCCCCGCCTTCGGAGGCGTACGCGGTGCTGGCTTCCGTGGGGCGGTCCGATCCACGGATGACGCTGTCGGCGGCCGACTGCACCGAACTGGCGCCGCTGGTCGGCGAGTGGCTGGCCCGCGGTGCCCTCAAGGCCGAGGTGTTGAGGGCGCTGACCTGCGGGCTGCCCACCCCGGTGCACCACCCCGCGGGCCTGGCGCGGCGGCGTCTGATGACGAAGATGCCGCCGCACCGGCCCGGTCCGGTAGCCCGGCTCCCCTCCGCAACGCCCGCCTTGCGCTTCACGGCCTGCCTGTTCTGCGATGCGCCGGGTCGCCACGAGGACTTCGTCAACGGCCTGTGCCGGCCCTGCAACGAAGGACCGCTTCCCGCTGAGGGCCTGACTCCCGCAGAGGTCCGGGCGCATGCCGAACGGGTGCGGGCGGCAGCCGGGTTCAGCTGATCAGTTCTTGGTAGCGGCGCAGGCCCCGGGCTTCAGCCTGCCTTCCATGTGGTGTGGTGCCCGAAGGACCGGCGCCGCGTGCTGGGCGGACGGATCGAGGCACGGCTGTTCGCGTCGCACACGTGCAACCGGTGCGGGCACGTGGACGCGAAGAACCGCGAGAGCCAAGCGGCCTTCGTGTGCACGGCCTGCGGCCACCGGGACCACGCCGACCTGAACGCGGCGAAGAACGTCCTCAGCGCCGCAGGGCATGCGGTGGCAGCCTGTGGAGACCTCGCCGCTGGGCGGTCGGTGAAGCAGGAACTTCCGGGACCCCGCGAGGCAGCACCGGTCCAACCCACTTTCGAGCTGGTTGGAATCCCCCGGCTCTAGCCGTGGGGAGGAAGTCAACTGCCTGGCCCTTGGGCGCGCTGGTGGAGGGCTCAGGCGGTGGGCTCGACGGATCGAGTGCGAGCAGCCACGTACCCGCTCAGGCCTGCGAGGGTCAGGCAGAGCGGCGAGTACAGCCGCAGGTCCCAGCGGCGGAACTCGGGTGTGGACCTGCCGAGTTCGAGGCTCGATGCGGCGAGTCCACCGAGACCTCGGGCAGCGAGCACCCCGGCCACCGTCCACACCCCGGAGCGGATCAGCCGGCCCTGTGGGCGGGCGCCGGTGGCCGCGACCAGTGCGGCGCCGGTGCCGAGCAGCCCGGCCACGGTGAGGGTTGCGGTGGTGGAGGGCAGCCTGGACTCCTCCACGCCGACGACCACGGAGGCGAATTCGGCCGGTGAGCTGAGCGGCCATGGGGTGCGGGTCCAGGCCACGTGCAGGGCGCCTGCCGCCGCCAACCCAGCGGCGGCCGTCCCGGCCGCCGCTCGCACCGTGCCGCCGCGGCGGTTCTCGCCGACCGTGTCCATGTGCCGCTCCCCTGCTGCCCGTCCGTTACCGATGCCTCCAGCTTGCACCCGCGCCGTCGGGTAACGCCGGCCGGGGATACCGCAGTCAGCACCGCGTGTCGCTGCGGAACCTCCTCGGGGAGGAGAGAGTCGCGCTCCTCCCCGAGGTCCGGTCTTCGTGCAGTGGGCCATTGAGAGGTCCGGGCCCTTGAGCCTCGGTGTCCGAGCGGCCGGGGACCCTATCGGGGCCCCGGCCGCGGGTGGGTCAGCGCCCGGATACCTGCTTGATCAGGTCCTGGATCGCGGTGGTGGCCCTCGCGTGGAGGGTGTGGCCGAAGGTGACCCGGGAGGCTCCCAGCGTGCCCAGTTCGGCCGGGGTGGGGCCGCCGGGCAGGCACAGCGCGTTGACGGGACGCTTGATGCACTCGGCGATGTCCGGGAGGAGCTCGGCCGGGGCCAGGATCGGGAACACCACGTCCGCGCCCGCCTCCACGTACAGGCGGGCGCACTTGACGGCCGTCTCCACCGAACGGTCACCGAAGAGGAAGGTGTCGATCCGGGCGTTGAGGACGAGCCGGTCGCCGGCGGCGACGCTGACCTCCGCCAGCCAGTCCGCGTGCTGCGTCGGGTCCTTGACCTGCCCGGTGAGCGGGTCCGAGTCCTCCAGGTTGCAGCCGACGGCGCCGGCTTCCAGGAGTCTCTCGACGATCTCCCCGGGGGCGAGGCCGTAGCCGGCCTCGATGTCGGCCGTCACCGGTACGTCCACCGCCCGCACGATGCGGGCGATCGCGGCGAACATCTCGTCCGCCGGGGTGTGGCCGCCGTCCTCGTACCCCAGGACGGCGGCGACCGCCGCACTGGAGGTGGCGAGCACCGGGAAGCCTGCTGCCTCGAAGGCGCGTGCGCTCACGGCGTCCCAGACGTTCGGGATGACCAACGGGTCCCCCGGTTCGGTCCGCTCGTGCATACACCGGAAGTCCTCGGCGCGTGTCAGGGCCTGCATTGGATTACCTCCTGCTGAGCTGATGCTTGGCATACAGATCGGCCAGCTCCCATGCCAGGTCCAGCGACTGGCTGCGGTTCAGCCTCGGATCGCAGGCGGACTCGTAACGGATCGGCAGGTCGGCGGGAGTGACCTCGTACGTGCCCCCCAGGCACTCGGTCACGTGCTCGCCCGTCAGCTCGGCGTGGATGCCTCCCGGGTGGGTGCCCAGAGCGGCATGCACTTCGAAGAACCCCCGGACCTCGTCCAGGATGTCGGCGAAACGGCGGGTCTTGTGCCCGCTGGCGGCGGAGAACGTGTTTCCGTGCATGGGGTCGCACATCCACACCACCTGGGCGCCGGAGGCCGTCACTTTCGCCACCAGATCGGGCAACACGTCCCGGACTGCGCCCGCGCCCATGCGCGAGATGAAGGTGAGGCGGCCCGGCTCCCGGTCCGGGTCGAGCCGGTCGACGAGCGCGAGTGCGTCATCGGGGGTGGTGGTGGGACCGAGCTTCACCGCGACCGGGTTGCGGATGCGCGAGACGAAGTCGATGTGTGCGCCGTCCAGCTGGCGGGTTCGTTCACCGACCCACACCAGATGGGCGGACAGGTTGTAGGCCCCCGACGGGGTGCCCCGGGTCAACGCCCTGTCGTACTCCAGGACCAGTGCTTCGTGGCTGGTCCAGAACTCGGTGTTCTGTCGCGCGGTCAGGGCGCGCAGCAGGTTCAGGGTGGTCGCCGAGACCCGGTAGGCCCGGCCGAGCCGGGCCGCGTCGGGAGTCCTTGAGTCGGTGTGGAAGTCCTGGCCGTTGACCAGGTCGCCCCGGTAGACCGGCAACGACTGGTCGTCGCGGGTCTCCATCGGGCTGGAACGCGGTTTGGCGTACTGGCCGGCCATCCGACCGAGGGTGACCACCGGCATGACGGCACCCTCGGAGATGACGGCCGCCATCTGGTTGAGGGTGCGGAACTTGCCGGTGACCTGCTCCTGGGTGACGCCGTCGAAGGTCTCTGCGCAGTCTCCGCCCTGGAGCAGCAGGGACTCGCCGCGGGCCACCGCGGCGAGTCGGTCGCGCAGCCGGTCACACTCCTCGGGAAGGACCAGGGCGGGGCTGGCGGCGAGGGCGCCGGCGGCTGCGGCGAGGGCGGCCGGGTCCGGCCAGCTGGGCTGCTGGGCGGCGGGCAGGCCGGAGTCGAGCATCGGGGGGTTCAGGCGACCCGGATGGCTGGTGTCGATGGGGTGCTCGGTCAACTGGGTGACGGTCACAGCGGAGGGGTCCCTCTTCTCTTCAGGGCGCGGTCGACCAGCGGGCCCGCCGCTCCCGTGTACCGGGTGGGATCGAGGAGTCCGGCGAGCTCCCCCTCGTTGAAAGTCCCCTGGATTTCGGGGAGTTGCTCAAGCACCTCGCCCAGGCTGCGGCCCTCGCGGTCGGCGGTGGCCGAGGCGAGGGTCAGTAGTTGCTTGGCGACCGCCTTGCCGAGGCGGGGTGCCAGGACCGCTGCGATGCGCTCCGAGACGATCTGGCTTCCGGTGAGGTCGAGGTTGGCGCGCATCCTCGGCGGGTTGACCGCGAGGCCTGTGGCCAGTTCGGCGGCGGTGTAGGCGGCTCCGCCCGCCAGCCGCAGGGCCTCGCGCAGCAGCAGCCACTCGGCGTGCCAGGCGCCGCCGGACCGTTCGTCCTCGGTGGTCAGGCACTGCGTCAGGGCTCCTGCGAGCGCGGGAACCTGGAGGGCGGCCGAGCGGATCAAGGTGGCCAGTACGGGGTTGCGCTTGTGGGGCATCGCCGAGGAGGCGCCGCGACCGGCCACCGCGGGTTCGGTGGCTTCGCCGACTTCGGTACGGGTGAGGACCTGCACATCCACCGCGATCTTGCCGAGGGCGGCGGCGGTGTGGGCCAGGGCGGCACCGAGGTCGTGCAGCGGAGTGCGCAGCGCATGCCAGGGCAGGGACGGCCGGGCCAGTCCGGTCTGCGCCGCGTAGGCCTCGGTGAGCCGGTCGAGGTAGTCGCCGGTGTCGGTGACGTCGCCGTCGATGGCCGCGTAGGTGAGGTAGCCGGCGAGGGTGCCGGCGGCGCCGCCGAGGGACACCGGCAGTCCGCCCTCGGCCACCTTGTCCAGCCGGTCCGCGGAATCCAGGACCAGCTGGCGCCAGCCGGCCGCCTTCAACCCGAAGGTGGTGGGGACGGCGTGCAGGGTCAGGGTACGGGCGGCGGCCGGGGTGTCCCGGTGGGTCTGCGCGAGGTGGCCCAGCGCCTCGGCGGCGCGGTGCAGGTCCCCCCGGATCAGTTTCAGGGCGCGTTGTGCCACCAGCATGGTGCCGGTGTCGAGCACGTCCTGGCTGGTGGAACCGCGGTGCACGTACTCGGCGGCCGTCTCGTCGGTGGCGGCGACCACCCGGGTGAAGGCCGCGACGAGGCCCACCACCGGATTGGCGGTTTCCCTCGCTGCCCGGGCGAGGGCCAGCAGGTCCAGGTTGTCGGCACGGGCGGCGGCCGTGATGACCGCCGCCGCCGATGCCGGCAGCGTGCCCAGGCCCGCCTGGGCACGGGCCAGCGCGGCCTCGGCGTCGAGCATCGCCTGCAGGTAGGCCTGGTCGGAGGTGGCGGCCTCCACCGGAGTGCCGACCCGTACGGGCGAGAGCAGACCGGAGTCGATGGGCACCGGTACCGGTCCGCCCTCCTCACTCATGCCCGGGCCCCGATGCGGTCCGCCGTCCCGGGCTCGCGGTCCGGTGTGGGCGGTAGGGCCAGCACGCTGGCGGCGATCGCGTCGGAGTCCTCCAGGGTGACGGAGCCGACGCCGGGTCGGATGCCGGCCGCGGTGACCCAGTGGACGGACTCGGTGGGAACGCCGTAGGCGAAGCGCCGGGGGTGGACGCGACCCCGCGCATCGAGCACCCGGTAGGGGCGTTCGGTGACCGAAAGACCACCCGTCTCGTAGGTCGTACCGCATTCTCCTGGTATTTGGTACGTCGTGCACTGGCCGGTGTCCAGGAGGTGGCGCATCAAGGGGTCAGCCGTGCGGCGGAGGTCGGGTTCGGGAAGTCTTGCTTCAATCAGGGCGGTTGCCCTCAGCTGAACATCGGTCAGCATGCTGGATCCTGCGATGAAGGCAGGCCCGTCCGAGTCGATGACGGTCTCCACGCGCATACCAGGACCAGTCAGCTCGATGACCCCGGCCTCGATCAGCGCCACCATCTCCTCGATGCGGGAGGCGGGCGGGCCGATCGAGAGGAAGGCGTTCAGTGGGGTGTACCAGCCCTCCAGGTCGTCCCGGTGGGAGTTGCCCTCCAGCCCACCGTGGTCCACCGCGAGCCGGATCTCGTTGCGCAGGTCGCGCAGCACGTCCAGGGCAGCCTTCACCGGACCGCTGACGTTGCCCTGCCGGGCGTGCTCCACGTCGGCGCGCAGGTAGTCGAGCAGCCACGCCCGATACTCGGCGTAGTCGGTGAACTCCCTTTTGCCGTAGGGCCGGGCTACCAGGTCCCAGTCCCAGACCTCCGCCTTCGAAACCCCGGCCGCCTGGACCAGGGCGGCTTCCTCCGCGCCCTGCTCCGCGGCCAGGTACCGCTCCGCGAACACCTCGCCGTCCTGACCGCGACCGGCCAACAGCGCCGCGTAGTAGACGCTTTCGACCTCCTTGGCGATCAGCGGCCACAGCTCGGTCCCGAACCGGATCCAGTCGCCGGCGGCGCTGCGGACCCGCAGCTCGGCGGCCCTGGCGGCGGTCAACAGGCGTGGGAAGTAACGCCCGTGTGCCCCTTTCTCGTTCTCGCCGCGCGCGTGGTACGGCACACCGCGGCGCGAGCCGGTGAACAGCCGGGGCTCCCGACCCGAAGCCCGGTAGACCAGCCGGCCCTCGACCCGTTCGAAGCTGCCGCCCCGGCCGAGGGTGAACAGGGCCATGTGGTCGAAGAAGTTCAGGCCCATGCCGCGCAGGATGACGGCCTGGCCCGGCTCGATCCCGCTGAGGTCCACATCGGCCGGGTTGGCGGGCGCCACATAGGTCAGGCCGCCCGCCTGGGCGAACGCCGCCAGCTCGATCTCGGTGCCGGTGGACTCCGCGGGGACGTGGCCCTGCGCGAGGACGACCGCGTCCAGCCCGTCGAGCAGGGTGCCGTCGGAGAGTCGGAGCTGCTGGGAACCACCGGGCTCGTCGTCCAGGGCGACCGCCAGCGCCCGGTGGACCTCGATGGTCAGGTGCGCGGGAGCGGTGGCGACGAGCCGTTGGAAGACCCAGGTCAGGTAGTACCCGTAGAAGGCCCGGGTGGGGTACGAGTCGGGCCCCAGGTCACGCGCCTCGGCCAGGGCGCTGTCGTCGAGGTCGACGGGCACCCCCTCGGCGCTGGCCCGCAGTTGGGCCTGGGCCCACTCGTACAGGCTGGGGCCCTCCTCGATCGGGCCGGTGATGTCCACGCTGGCATCGGTGAACACGCTGACCTGCGAGGCCACGGTGTTCATGAGCAGGTGGCGGGGCTGCGCGGTACGCCAAACGGTGCCCGGTCCGGCCGGCGAGGGGTCGATGACGTGGACCGTCAGGCGGTCGCACGAGGGCGATTTCCGCTCCTGGGCGCATAGTCGCTCCAGGACGGACACACCGCGGGGCCCCGCCCCGACGATGCCGATCTCCGAGTGTCTGCTGTTCACGTGTCGATCTCCGCTTGGCGGTGGGACGGAAGGAGGGCGGTGGGACGGCGGCTCAGGCGGCCAGCGCGTTCCAGCCCACGTCGGCGGTGTGCGAGAGCGGGGCCGCGAGGACGCTGTTCCAGCCGACGTCCTCGGTGCCCGACTTGGGGGCGGCGACCATCCGGTTCCAGCCGACGTCCTCGGTGCCGAAGCTGTTCCAGCCGACGTCGTCCAGGCTGTTCCAGCCCACGTCAGCGAGGTGCGGGGCGGCGAAGAGCACCACCCGGTTCCAGCCGACGTCCTGCGTGCCGGTGTAGCCGGCCACGGCGGTCGTCACGGACCCTCCCAGAGCGACGGCGCAGGCCATCGTCGCGGTGCCCTTGGCGACGCCGTTCCGGACCGAACGCAGCGTCATGGAAATCCCCCCGGACATAAAAGTCCCCTTCCCTGCTTTCCTGAGTTTTCCTGATAAAACACGGTTTGACAGGCGGGGAATATCCAATCAATGGACTTCCGCAGCGATGCCCGGGGCGGGCAATTAAGATGCGCGCCGCTATTGGGATGAACAGCCGTTACTTTCCGGCCGAGTGTTTCTGGCCAGCGAACTGGAACCCGTCATTCCGTCGTTGACTCGATGAGAAACCCTCTTGAAGAACAGCTTCCCTCCCCGCACGGACAACTGTGACACCCCTGGAGAACCCGGAAAAGATCATGGATACTTCGGGTCAGCGCACTGCTGCGAAACGAGGGATGCAAATGCATGCACGGTGGCACGAAGGTGACTCAGCGGACACAACACATAGACCCGGGGTCGGCCCGCACGAGGACGGCGCCGCCGACCGCGATGCCCCCATGCCCACGGCCGGGCCCGCCGACACCCTGCGCGGCGCGGCCATCGCCCTGGAGGAGTTGTCCCGCACGCTGGCCACAAAAGCCGAACTCATCGCCTCAAATGAGCAACAGCCCTCCGCTTCGAAACCGGGGACGGGCACCAGCTCGGGGTTCGAGTACATACAGGGCTTGCCCGAGATAGCCGCCGCGATACAGTGCTCACTGGACGACGCCACGTCCGAGATTCTGACCGCACAACCGGATGGTCCCCGTCCGGGTGTGGTGCTCGACAAGGCGCTCGCCGCCGTGCAGGAGCGGATCGCCGCCGGCGTGTCCATGCGCACGCTCTACCAGCACAGCACCCGCTTCGACGAGCCGACGAAGGAATACGTCCGGACCGTAACCGGGTACGGTGCACAGATCAGAACGCTCGCCGAGTTCTTCGACCGTCTGATCATCGTGGACCGCAAGATCGCGTTCATTCCGGCGAACGCCGATCGCACGACGGCCGTGATCGTCTCCGAGCCCGCCATGGTTAAATTCCTGGTGGATATCTTCGAAAGGGCCTGGGACCGGGCCGAACCCTATCCGTTCCTTCCGGTACGCGCCGCGGACGCCGCAGCCGAGATAATCCCTGCGATACGCGACGCCATCTGCAAACTGCTGATCGAAGGAAGGTCGGACCGGGAGATCGCCCGCCGCCTCGGATTCAGCCTCCGTTCACTGCAATCACATGTGGCACGACTGAAAGACGAATACGGGGCTCAGCACCGCCTACAGCTCGGGTACCTGATGGGCATCAAGGAAGCAACGGAGGGAAGCCTGACCCCGGACCTTTCGGCCACCACCCACCAGGAACTCCGCGAGGAAGCGGAGGAGGACTTCCCCGTAGCCCCCAAGGATCTTGCGGGCGCCGGGCACAGCTCCTAGGCTCACTCACGCGACGCCCCCGAGCGGCTCAACCCCCCGGATGCCGGCGCGCGTTCACTGGATTCCAACCTCCTGCGGCAGCGTTGCCCGGCAACGGCCGGCCATCGCCGGCCATTGCCGGCACGCACGTTTCGCACGTATCGCCGCACCGGAAAGGTGCCCCCCATGACTTCCGTCACCCCGCACGCACTCTCCGCAAACGAGAACCCCTACCCCCCCTTGCCCTCCGTACAGGAACTCCTACGCAACGAAACCAGCCACATCAACAGGTATCCCGACCGCTTCTCCACCGACGTCATCGCGGCGATCTCCGAACACCTGTCCGTGCCGACCGCGCATATCGCCACCGGCGCCGGATCGGTGGGCGTCACCCTGCATCTCCTGCACTCGCTCCTGGGGACCTCCGGTGGCGAAATCGCCTACGCCTGGCCATCCTTCGAGGCCTATCCGCACCTCACGCAGATCTGCGGAGGACGCTCCACACAGGTGCCCTTGGCCGCTGGACACGTCCACGACCTCGACGCCCTCGCTGGCGCCGTCACGGAAAGCACCAAGGCGGTCATCGTCTGCAATCCCAACAATCCCACCGGCACCGTGGTGCGCCGAGCCGAACTGGAACGGTTCTTGGACCGCGTCCCGGCCCACGTCCCCGTCATCCTTGACGAGGCCTATAGGGAGTTCGTGCGCGACACGGACGTGCCCGACGGCATCGAGCTCTACCGCGAGCGGCCCCAACTGATCGTGCTGCGCACCTTCTCCAAGGCCTACGGCCTGGCCGGGCTTCGGATCGGATACGCAGTCGCCCACGAGCAGCACGCCACCGCGATCCGCAAGGCGGCCGTACCCTTCGGTGTCACCGGTATGGCCCAGGCCGCGGCCGTCGCCTCGCTGCGCGCCGAAGACGAACTGATGGGACGGGTCGAAGAACTGGTCAAGGAGCGCCACCGGCTGCAATCGGGCCTGCGCGACCTCGGCCTTGAACTCCCCACTTCGCAAGCCAACTTCCTGTGGCTCCCGCTCGGCGAACGCACCACCGCCTTCGCCGAGGCCTGCGCCGCCCGCGCGGTGCTGGTCCGGGCCTTCCCCGACGAGGGCGTCCGGGTCACGGTCGGCACGCCCGAGGCGAACGACCTGGTGTTGCAGGTGGCCGCGGCCTTCGCACCCGGAGCCTGACGCACCCCGCGCGCCGGGCGTTGCACCCACCCGCACCGCCCGGCGCCGGCTGCACAAACCCGCACCCCGGGACCGGCCTGCCCGGCCGCGAGGCACGGCGGCCGAAAACGAGCGGGCCGGGCGCGTCGACCCCCCGCACCCGGCCCCCCACGGGACGGCCCGACGGCCGCCCCACACCCTTTGGAACCGATCCCCGCTCAGCCGGCCGGTACCGGCTCCAGCACCAGAGCGGCCATGAACCACTCCTCCACCTGCCGCAGCCGCTCCACGCACTGCGCCCGGTCCCGCCCCGAAACCAGCACGGTGACCAGGAAGTCCGAGGAACCCGCAGCCGCCTCCATCACCTGTCCCGGCCTCACAAACACCCGGAACTTCTCGATCCAGGGAAAGTCAGGTGCCTCCAGGGGCACCTCCACCACCCGACCGGGCCGCTTCATCAGCACCATCTGACCCGACATCTGTCGTGGCGCCAACGGGACCCCGCCCGAACCAAGTTCCGCCGGCAACGACAGGCCGAGCTGCGCCCTCACCCATGCCTCGGTCGGGTCCACCCCGAACAGGGTCCGCATGATGTCGCGGATCGCGGCGCCGCCCGTGCGGCAGGCGATCTCACACAGCACCAACTCGTCATCGGGCGTGTGGAAGACCTCCGCGTGAAAAGTGAAGTTCGGCGGACCGGGCATCGCTTCCAGCAGCCGCTCGGTGAACTCCAGCAGCCGCTTGGCCAGCGGATCGTCCACGTCCAAGGTCAGGTCCATCCGCGGACCGGTGTCCGTCCGGTACGTCGCCAGCGCGTACTGGTACTGCGAAGGCCAGGACAACACCACCTTGCCGTCCAGCACCAATCCGTCCACGTGGCACATCGGCCCGCGGACGAAAGCCTCCACGATCAGGTTCGGATGATCGCCCGAGTACAGGTCGAACTCGTCCGCCAGATAGGCCGACAGCTCGACTTCGGTGTGCAGGATCCGCAGGCCCATCGAACCCGCGCTGTCCCGTGGCTTGACCACCACCGGCAAGCCGTGCTCCCGCACGAACCCCAGCAGGTCGCCGGCGCACTCCACGTCCCGCCACGGCGCCACCGCCAGGCCCGCACCGGAGGCGATCTCCTTCATCGACCCCTTGTCGCGGAACGGCGTCACCGAATCCAGCCGCTGCCCCGGCAGGTCCAGGATCTCCCGCAGCCCAGCCGCCCGATCCAGGTCCAACTCGTGGCAGGAAACGAGGTGCCGCACGCCGTGTGTCCGGGCCAGCTCCAGCGCCCGCTCCTCCAGCAGACCGGAGTCCTCGTAACCGACCACGGCCTCCGCGTGCAGGTAGCCACCACCGTGCGGCAGCTCCTCCGCCACCAGGGCCAGCTGCCTCGCACAGGCCAGCAGCACCACGTCGCCCTCGTAGTCCGCCAACCACCGGTCATAGGGCACGGCGTTCAGCGAGCCCATGTGGTGCAGTACGAGCACACTCACCTAGATCCCCTCCAGAGCCAGCCCGGCCGAGGAAACCTGCGCGCGCACCTGCGCCCGCGGGTCCTCGGCCGGCTCGTAACGAACGCCGTCGATCAGCCAGTCGCCATCGGCACGGACGGCCTCCACGACACGGGGATGTCCCGGCTCCACCGGCAGTGCCGCGAGCGCGGCATCGGTGACCGCGAGCCCCGGACCCACGTGCCGCGCACCGGGACAGGGGGGCTCCACCGTCAGATCCGGTACGGAACCCGCCCGGCCCGAGGTCAACCCCCCGCGCACGAAGGACCGCAGCGCCGCCTCGTCCTCCAGCACGGCGAGCACCCGACGCCCCGCGGCCCGGCGCCGCCGGACCACCAGCGGGTATCCCCACTCGTGCCCGTACCGGTACAGATCCAGCACCCGACGGACCTCGGCCCGGCGCACCACCGGGATCCCCGACCGGCGCAGCACGTCGGCCGACGCGATCGGGTCAAGCAGCAGCCGTGCCGTGTCCCGGCTCTGGCCGGGCACGCCGAGCAGGTCCCGCAGCGCGCCGGCACGCAACTGATCCGCCGGGTCCAGGGCCACCACAGCGGTCACCGGACTACGACGGGCCAGCGCCAGGACGGTGGTCTCCACCGCGGCGGTGACCGCGTACCGCGCCATCACATGCACCTCGGTGAAGCCCGGGCGCGGACCCGGGGTGCCGGTCAGCAGCACCAGGTCGCGCCCGGAGCCGGCGAGCCACTCCGCGTACGGCAGGGCTCCCGTGGCCGGCGGCCGGTCCAGTACGACGACGGTCATGCTCCCGCTCCGTCCTTGTCCATGCGCACGGTCAGCCGGGTGGCGAGGAGTTCCTCGCACAACAGCACGGCCTTGTCGGTGTCGGAGGCCGTGACGGCGAGCAGCCCCAACCGGTCCCAGTTGTCCTGCATCGGCCGGACCCGGGAGCCGGCACGGGCCGCGAGGTCCACCGCGAGCACCGCCGGATGGGCGCGCAACTCCTCGACGCCCTCCACGGACACCACCTTGCCGGGGGCCGCCGTCAGCCCGCGGGCGCAGCCGGCGGCGACCGGCTCCGGGCGGCCGGCGAGCGGCTCGACCAAGCCGAAGGGCCAGGCCAGCGCGTAGTGGGTGAGGTCGATTCCGTAGGCTGCGGCGACCAGTTCCTGGATGCGTCCACCGCCGTTGCGGTTGTGGCCCTCGATGATCAGCGGACCGCGCGGGCTCAGCCTCAGCTCGGTGTGGCCGGGCCCGTCCTGGATGCCGACACAGGTGAGGAACGCGGCCACCGCCTCGGTGATCTGCTGCTCCTCGGCCGGCTCCAGCCGGGCCGGCAGGGCGTGGCCCAGTTCGGCGAAGTGCTCCTCGTCGACGAGCTTCTCGGTGATCGCGACCACCACGTGCCGGCCCGCGAAACTGAAGGACTCCACGCTGAACTCGGGGCCCTCGATGTACTCCTCCATCAGGTACTCGGTGACCTGGTAGAGGGTGGTGCCGCGGTCCACTCCGCGTTCCCGCACCGAGCTGATGCGCTGCCACACGGCCTCGACGTCCTGCTCTTTGGTGACCTTGAAGATGCCGAAGCCCGCCGTCAGGTCCACCGGCTTGACCACGAAGGGGTAGCCGTGGGCTGCGCCGAAGGCCGCCAGCGCGTCCCGACCGGTCAGTGGCTCCGCCTGGACCGCGAACCGCGGCGCATGCTCGGCGAGATGACGGCGCATCGCCAACTTGTCGCGCAGCAGCCGGGCCGGCTCGTGGCCGGTGCCACCGAGGCCGAAGAGGTCATTGATCCGGCCGGCGATCTCCAGGCCCGGCTCCGTCAGGGAGAGCGCGGCCGAGAACCGCCACAGCTGATGAGCGGCACGAGCCAGCGGTTCCACCACCGCCCAGTCGGTGAAGTCGGCGATGAAGGTGACATCGGCGAGCCGGGCCTGCTCCGGGTCGAACTTGTCCTTGTGCTGGATCAGGATCACGTTCAGGCCGAGCTCCTTGGCCTGGCGGATCGGCTCCGTCAGATGCCCCAGCAGCAGCAGGGTTCGCTCAGGCACCATCGGCTGCTTGGGTTCGCTGCGCACCGCGTTGACCAGTTCGGCTCCGGTGTCCACGGTCAGCTGGGAGCGGGCGGTGCGGGCCAGCTCCGCGGCCCGCACCGCGTCGGCGGCCTCCAGGACCACGAACCCGTGCCGGCTGCCGGAGTTCACGGTGTGCGGCAGGACCTCACCCACCCGGTGCGGGAAGTGCAGGTCGTGGACGTGCGGCAGGGCGCGGATCGCATCCAGGCCCTCGACCCGGCTGACCGTGCCCGGCTCCAACTGGAAGAAGGAGATGGCGCCGACCCGTGCGGCCGGGCCGGGCTCGACCGTACGCCCGGCCAGCAGCTCGAAGACCGCCGCCTCGATGTCGAAGCCGGTGGCGATGCGGATCAGGTGCGGGATGCGGTCGCCGCCGAGCCGGGCCTGGGACTCCACGATGCGCGGGCCCTGAGCGGTGAGGATCAGCTCGGTGTGAGCGGGCCCGAAGCGGTGGCCGGCCGCGTCGAGCAGGGCGCAGACCAGCCCGGCCGCCGCCGCGGCGGTGTCCGCGGGCAGCGGCGCGGGGAACAGCTGCCCGGTCTCGATGAACAGGGGGGCGTCGGTGGTCTGCTTGGCGGTGATGCCGATGACCTGGTGTCGGCCTTCGGCACTGAGGGTTTCCACGCTGTACTCGGCCCCCCGCAGGTACTCCTCGACCAGCACCGGACCGGTGTAGCCGAGGGCGTCTACCTCCTGTGCCCAGGAGTCGAGTTCGGCCGGTCCACGGACCAGGCGGACCCCCGAGCTGCCCTGGAGCCGAGTGGGCTTGACGACCGCCGGGAAACCGAAGCCGTCCAGGACCTCAGGAACCTGGCGGGGACCGTCCACCACGGCCGTCCGAACCGGGGACAGGTCGTGCTCGGCGAGCAGTCCGCGCAGTGCCGCCTTGTCGTTGAGCCGGCGCACCGCGTCCGGCGGGTTGGGGGCCAGCCCCAGGGCGTGCGCCTCCTCGGCGACGGCGAGCATCGTCGCTTCCTTGCCCAGGTGCAGCACCCGGGCGACGTCCTTGGCCACGGCGGTCTCCCGCACCAGGCGGCGCAGCGCCCGCTCGTCGTCGAAGTCGGCGAGCAGCAGTTCGACGGAGTGCGCGGCCACGTCCCGCAGGTAGGCCGCGGACTGCTGCGTCGGGTCCCAGATCGACCACACCTCGAACCCGGCGGCCACGGCCTTCTCCACCAACTGGCGGTACGGCATGACCATCAGGATCCGATTGTTCGCGCTCAACTTGGCTCATCCCTTTCGTGGGTGCGGGCGGCCGGCGCCCGTACGTGCGCGCCCTTGGGCACGTCGTGCAGGACCAGCGCCATGGCGCCGATCAGTGCGTCTTCGCCGACGGTGATCGGGCCGAGCAGGGTGGCGCCCGCGCCCACGGTCACCCCGTTGCCCAGCCTGGGGTGACGGCGGGGCTCGCCGGCCTCCTGTTCGGCACGGGCCCGGTCATGCCACCAGCCGGTGGAACCGAGCGTGACGCGGTGGAAGAGGGACACGTCGTCACCGATGACGGCGGTCTCCCCGATCACCACCCCACTGCCGTGGTCAATGAAGAACCGGCGGCCGATCCGGGCCCCCGGATGAATCTCGATTCCACCGGTGATCGCCTTGGTCACCAAGCAGACCAGCCGGGCGGATCGGTAGTGGCGCCCCCGGTAGAGGCGGTTGCCGGTCCGGTGGCCGAGCAAGGTCAGCACGGTGGGGTGCAGCAGTGCTTCGCTCCGGGAACGGATCGACGGGTCGCGGGCGACGACCACGTCCAGGGTCTCCCGTATCCGGCGGCGCCACCGGCCGGCGGCGCTCATGCGAGTGCCTGCGTCGTGGGCTCGGCCGCAGCGCGGGCGTCCACGGCACGGAACAACGACCGGTACAAGACGATGGCGGCCACGCCGAAGGCACCGAACAGCGCCGCCATGGTCCACACTCCGACGAAGGAGCCCAAGGTCACGCACAGTGAGCCGACGAGCAGGCCGAAGCGGACCTGGAGCCCGTAGGCGGCCATGTACTTGGTGCGGGACTCGCTGGGGACCAGGTTGGCCAGCAGGGTCTGTTTGACGGGGGCGTTCATCAGCTCGCCCGCGGTGACCACGAAGGTCGCGACGATCAGCGTCCAGGCGTCCCCGCTCACCGTCCACACCAGGTAGCCGGCGGTGAAGACGACGATTCCGTAGGTCAGTCGGCGGCGCTCGTCGAGCTTGCCGAACAGCTTGCCGACCCACAGTGCACAGCAGACCACCAGCAGGGTGTTGACGGCCCGCATGATGCCGAGCATGTTCACGCCGTCGACGGTGAACTCCCAGGACCCGATGTGCAGCAGCCGCTGGGGCGTGAAGTCGTTGCCGAGGCGGACCGCGATGGAGGAGGAGATCTGCACCTCGATGGAGCGGATCAGCAGGGCCGCCACCGCCAGGCGCAGGAACACCCGGTCGCGGACCACCGAGAGGTATCCGGTGAGCGCCGACTTCACGCCGCGCGGGCTCTCCACGGTGCCGGGCGGTGCGGTCTCGGTGATCCCGAACCAGGTCACCAGGAAGATCAGGCCGGTGCCCAGGGCAGCCGCGGTGAGCAGTTGGAAGAAGTAGCCGCCGTAGAGGAATCCGCCGACCAGCGAGCCCAGCATGAAGGCGAGGTTGATCGACCAGTAGTTGATCGTGTAGACGGCGGTGCGCGAAGCGGGGGTGGAAACGTCCACGATCATCGCCTCGTTGGCGGGCAGCGCGATCCCCGCGAAGCAGCCCGCGCACAGGTAGAGGGCGTACATCGCGATGCCGTTGCCGCCGACCAGCGGCGAGGCGACGAGGGCCAGTCCCACGTAGGACAGGGCGGACCCCACCTCGCCGGCCAGCAGCACCGGGCGGCGGCCGTAAGTGTCCGACAGGTGCCCGCCGACCAGGTTGCAGCTGATGGTCGCCAGCGCGGCGCACAGCGTCATCACGCCGGCGGTGGCCGCCCCGTACAGGCCCGCGAAGTGAATGACCATCAGCGGCACCAGCATGATGTCGAAGAACCGCTGGACGAAGCCGACGCCTATGCGCAGCCGAAGGTTGGGGTGCAGGTCACGGAAGGTCATACGGCACCTTCTCCCGCGGACTCCTCCGGCGGCCACCAGCTGAGGTAGCGCTCCCCGCTGTCAGGGAAGACAGTGGCCAAGGTCGCGCCCGACAGGTCGTGGCGGCGGGCGAGTTCGACACAGCCGTAAGCGGCGGCTCCCGCGGAGATGCCCACCAGCAGACCGGTCCGGGCGGCGATCGCCCGGGTGGTGGCGGCGGCGTCCTCGTCGGCCACCACCACGACCTCGTCGATCAGGGCCGTGTCCGTGACCGGGCTGATGAACCCACCGTTCAGACCCGGGATGCGGTGCGGACCCGGCTCGCCGCCGGACAGCAGCGGGGAGCCGGCCGGTTCCACCGCGACCACCTTCAGCCGCGGGTTGCGTTCGCGCAGGTACCGGGCGGTGCCGGTGAGCGTGCCGCCGGTGCCCACCCCGCACACCAGGTAGTCCACCCGTCCCCCCGCATCCCGCCAGATCTCCGGTCCGGTGGACTCGTAGTGGGCGCGCACGTTGTCGGGGTTCTCGTGCTGGCGGGCGTACCAGGATCCGGGTATCGACGCGTGGAGCTCCTCGGCCCGCTCCACGCAGCCGGCGAAGCCCAGCTTGTGGTCGGTGAACTCCACGGTGGCGCCCAGCATGCGCAGGGTCAGCACCCGCTCCTGGGAAGCGTTGTCGGGCAACACGATCAGACAGGGGTAGCCACGGGTGGCGGCCAACGCGGCCAGCGCTATGCCGGTGTTGCCGGAGGTCGACTCGATGACGACGGCGCCACGGGCCAGTGCCCCCGACTCCTCGGCCGCACGCATCATGAACAGCGCGGCCCGGTCCTTGATGCTGGACAGCGGGTTGGCGGCCTCCAGCTTGGCCAGTACGTGGGCGGTCTGCGGCAGACCGTCGAGCTGCAAGCGCAGCAGTGGCGTGTTGCCCACCAGGTCCTCGAACGAGGTGGCCACCGTGCCGACGAGTGGATGGTTCATGGGGGGGTTTCCTCCGGCTCAGCTGTTCTCGACGGACGCGGCGGACCCCGCGGGCCCGGTCACCACGCGCAGGTTCTCCCGAACGAACTTCAAGGCTTCCTCCCGCTCGGTCGGCGAGGAGGCGTTGACCAACACGTGGCCCATGCGCTGCGAGGACGAGGTGAGGGGACGGACCTCGTCACCCACCTTCTTACGCAAGCGCACCCGTACCACCGCCGGATGGGCCGCCACCTGCTCGACCCCGACGATCTCCCGGATCGTGCCCGGCGTCGCCGCGGTCGGGAACACCGTGGCGGCGTAACTGACGGGACGTTCGGGCAACTCACCCGCGGGCAGGCCCATCGCGAGCTTGACGACCTCCTCGTACAGGTCGAATCCGTAGGTCAAGCCGATCGCGTCCGGCAGGTAGTCACCGGGGGTGCGCACCGCGACCTCCATCAGTACCGGGCCGCGCGCGTCCACCTTGAACTCCAGGTGGACCAGGCCGGTGCGCATTCCCAGCGCACCCAGCACCCGTCCCGTCAGATCGCTTACCTGCGCGGCGAGTTCGCCCTCGAAGCGATGCCCACAGCGGTGCGCCAGCTCCACGAAGTACGGCGGCGCGGTGGTCTCCTTCTCGGTGATGTTCTCGAACACCACCTCGCCGTCTCGGACCAGCGCCTCCCAGCTGTACTCGGGTCCGCCGATGGCTTCCTCGACCAGCACCGTGCCCTCAGCGGCACGCCGTGCCACCACCTCCGCCACGGCCTCGGCGTCCCGGACCAGCTCCACACCCTCACTACCGGCGAGGGAGAGCGGCTTGACGACCACGGGCAGCCGCTCCAGCATCCAGTCGCGGGCCTCCTCGATCCGGCCCACGTGCAGGTGCTCCGGCTGCGGCACTGCGAACGCGCCGAAGGTGGCCCGCTGGAGCGCCTTGTTGCGGGAGATGACCGCCGCGTGCAGGGAAGGCCCGCGCAGCCCGTAGCGGTCCTGGGCCAGCGCCCCGGACAACACGTGCGGCTCGGCGAAGGCGATCAGACCGTCCGGAACCCCCTCGGCCGCCGCCTGCGCGACCCCGGCGACCCAGGCCTCGTCGCGGGAGCCCGCCACCCGGTAGAACCGCTCGGCCAGGTCCACCGGCCGGCCCTCCCAGGCCGCGGCCGACTCCACCGCCCGTACTCGCAGGCCGAGTCGGGCGGCGGCGTCCAGGTAGGGGCGGCCCATCGTGCCGACACCGACGAGCAACAGTTCCTTGGGGTCGTTCACTTCTTGAGCCCTTCAGCGGCGGTTTCTACGGGTGCGGACGCAGCGGACGCTGCGGGTCCCTCGGCGGCGGTGGCAGACGCCGAGGCGCCGTCCAGTGCCCGGGTGACCGGGGTGACGAGCAGCGTGGCCAGAGCGAAGAGCGCCGCCAGTCCGAGCCAGCCGGCCGGTCCCGCCACGATCACCACCGAGGTGACCAGAGCCGGGCCGACGATGCGCTGGCCGGTTCCCCCGAGGCTGAACACCGACAGGTACACGCCCTTGCGGTCCTCGGGGGCGTACGCGTAGCTGAGGTCCCATCCACCGGTGGCCTGCCACATCTCGCCGAAGGTCAACAGCACGCAGGCCAGCACCAGGACGGCGCCCGCCGCCCACGGTGAGGCGGGTCCGGCGGCGAGGGCCAGCGCCACGCAGCACAGCACCAGCGCCACCCCGCCCAGCCGCAGCGCCCGTACCGCGCCACCCGCGCGTTCGGCGGCCTTGGCCACCGGCACCTGGAGCACGATCGACATCAGTGTGTTGATCAGCACCAGTACCGGCAGCAGACCGGCGGGCATCTCGGTGGCTTCCAGCGCCCACAGCGGGATGCCCACCGACAGCAGCGTCACGTGCAGGTTCAGCACCCCGTTGAGACCGGCCAGCAGGCCGTAGCGCCAGTCGCGGAACTGCCGGATCGCGGTCAGCGGGTTCACCTTGCGCTGCACCACGTCGGCGCCCTCGATGCGCAGCCGGGTCAGCATCAGGGCCGAAGCGACGAAGGCCACCGCGGTACCGAGCACGATGCCCCGGTACGCCCAGATGCTGTCGGCGGCCAACAGGGGGGCGGCCAACAACGCACCGAGGGAGAAGCCCACGTTGCGGACGGTCCGGATGATGGCCATGGTGCGGGTGCGATCCGCCCCCGCCACGGTCGCCGAGGCCACCGCCTGGGTCATCGGCTGGGTGGCTGCCTCCGCCGCCGCCAACGCGCAGGAGACGAGGGTGAAGACCACCACGCCCTCAGCGAAGCACAGGGCTACGAAGCCACCGGCCCGCCACAGTTGAAGGGCGACCAGGGTACGTCGGGCGCCGAAGCGGTCCCCGGCGGCGCCGATCGGCACCGTGGTGAGGAAGCCCACCACCCCCGAGATCGCCAGACCGGCGCCCACCTCGGCGACCGTCAGCCCCACCGAGCGGACGAAGAACACGGCGGAGGCGGCCAGGAAGAGCCCGGTGCCGGCCGCGTTGACCAGCGAGATCACCGCGAAGGTGCGTCCGGCCCGGGTAGCGGGCACGTAGTCGCGCCAGGAAGGCAGTCTCACCGCTGGGTCCCTTCGGCCGCAGCTCCCGCCCGACGCCCCGCGGGCTCCACCGCGGACGTGCGGATCTCGATCAGAGCCACCGCCCGCTCCGCGTTGCCCGCCGCGGCAGCGGCGTCCGGCCCCGTCGCGATGACGTAACCGGCCCGGTCCCAGGAGCTGGTGGTGGGGCGCACGTCGTCGCCGGGGGCGACCGCGAGGTGCAGTTCGTGGACGCCCTCTGCGTCCCTGGCCTCGGCGGTTCCGGTGATCGCCTCGACCCGGCCGGGTCCGGCGGTCAGGAACCGGACGGCGGCAGCCCGCCGGGCGGGCAGCGGCTCCACCGGACCACGCCCCTCAAGCACGTGCAGCAGGGCGTCGAGGATGTCGGTGTCGTAGCCGAGGTCGATCAGGACGGTGATCCCGCCGCCGGGCATCCGCCCGGCGCATTCCACGAGGTGCGGACGCCCGTCGCCCTCGGCGAGTATCCACTCCGAGTGCAGTACCCCGGAGCGGAAGCCGATGGTCTGGGCCAGCTGGGCCAGGGCTTCACGCAGTTGCGCCGCGCTCTCCTGCGGCAGATCGGCCGGCACGGTGTGACCGGTCTCCACCGGGTACCGGGAGTCAAGCACGTTCTTCGCCGTGATGTTGGTGAAGCCGAGGACGCCCTCGTGGACGACCGCCTCCACGCTCACCTCCGGACCGTGCAGCCGCTCCTCCACCATGAAGCGGGCAGTGCCCGGGTACTGGGCGCGCAGCGCCGGCTCGTCGGCACCGGTGGTGTGCTCCCAGGCGGCCTGCACATCGTCCTTCGGGCCGAGGAGTTGTACGCCGAGGCTGGCCTGACGGTTCGCGGGCTTGAGGACCGCCAGGCCACCGTGCGCAGCTCGGAACGCGGCCACCGCCTCGGCGCTGCCGACCACCGCCCAGTCCGGCTGGGCCAGGTCGGTACCGGCGAGCGCCGCCCGCAGCAGGCCCTTGTCCCGCAGTACCCGGGCCGCCTTGGGGCCGGCTCCCGGCAGGCCCCAGTCCTCGGCGAGCGCCGCGGCGACCACCACCCCGTACTCGACGACGGGGACGACCACGCGCACCCGCGCTGGGCGGGGCACGGCCGCGGTGATCCGGTCCGGGTGCTCCTCGTCCTGGGAGGGCGCCGGCAGCAGCGCGCCCACGCAGGGGTGCCGCTGGGCGAGGTCCTCCAGGGCGCGGGCCTCGATGACCGCGGGCTCCTCCAGCACGAGCACCGAGTCCGTGGGCAGCCGACCGTCGAGCTTGCCGAGCATCACGGGGCTGTATCCGACCAGCACGTGGGTGATGCTCTCGGGCAGCGGCTGCGCGGGCGCGGCCGTGGTCACGGTGATCGCCTCCCGCACCCGCTCTTCCAGAGCGTCGAGTTCGGCCACGGTCGGCGCGTCGATGAAGAAGGACACCGCCCTGTCCTCGGAGCTGCGCAGCTCCCCGAGGACCGCCCCACGGTCCTTGTGGACGAACACGGCACGCAGAGCGGGGCCCTCCGTGGCCGCTCCCGGTTCGATACGCGGCCACAGGCCGCCGTCGCCGACCCAGGCCGGGACGGTGTCGAAGCCCTCGACGGTGACGTCCCGCAGAACGCCCGGCGCATGCTCCAGGTAGACCTGGCGGGCCACTCGGACGGGCGCCGGGTAGGCGGCCGGCTCACCGAGCGCGATCTTGACGATCTGCGGCTCCAGCGGAGCTCCGGTGGCCAGTTCGTACAGCACGCACAGTCCGTCGCCGGGGGTGCGGGCAGCCACCTCCATCAGGAAGGGACGGCCTTCGGCGTCGATGCGCCATTCGGCGTGCGCGATGCCGTCACGGAAGTCGAGGCCGGCCAGCAGCCGCGCGTTGGCTTCGAGGAGGGCCGCCTCGTCACCGGGCCTGTCGCTGGGCACGGTGTGGGAGAGCTCCACGAAGGTGCGGGCGTGCGAGTCGGTGGTGTCCTTGCGGGTGGCGGAGGCGAAGATGATCCGGCCGCCTTGGACCAGAGATTCCACGCTGTACTCCTGGCCGGCGATCTTCTCCTCCACCAGCACCGTCTCGTGCTCGGGGTAGGTCGCCAGCTGGGCCAGCAGCGCGTCGGGGCCGTCCACGGTCTCCACGCCGGAGCTGGAGTGCCGGCCGGCGGGCTTGACGACGGCCGGGTAACGCACGGCCTGCGGGTCCAGCCCGGCGCGGTCTTCACCGGAGACGATCAGCGAGGCGGGGCTGAACTCGGGCAGGTACCAGCGCTGAAGGTACTTGCTGCGGCAGGCCCGGGTGGCGCGCAGCCCCGGGGTGGGCACCCCGAGGGCGTCGGCCAGCAGCCCGGTCGGCTCGACCTGGGTCTCACCGACGGCGTAGGCGCCGACCAGGCGGTAGCGCTCACGCCAGCGACGGGCGGCGGAGATGACACCGGGCACGTAGGAGTTCTCCCGGCCCACGTCTCCGTCGACGAAGGCGAACTCGTCGATGGCGTGCGCCGGATGTTCGGGGTCCTGCGCGGCTGCCAGCGCTTCCTCACGCCAGGCGGAGGGCGTGATGAGCAGGATCTTCAGTCCCCGGCGGGCGAGTTCGGCGAGGTACAGGGGTGCCCGGCACACGACCAGGAAGGATCCGGTCAGCACAAAGGCGTCCGGGCGCACTTCGGCGGGCTGCAGCGTGTTCATGATCCGGTATTCCTCAGTCGGGTTCGGGCGCGGACCGTCCCCGCACGGCGCGAGGCGCGGGCGGGGACGGTCCCGGGCGGTCTGGTCAGTCGAACTTGAGCTTTCCGGTACGGGTCCGCTTCAGCTCGAAGAAGTCGGGGAAGCTGGCGAGGGCGCGGGCGCCGTCGAAGATGCGCGTGGCCTCCTCTCCCCGGGGGATCGAGTTGAGGACGGGCCCGAAGAAGGCCACTCCGTCGATGTGGAGCGTGGGGGTGCCCACGTCCTCGCCGACCGGGTCCATGCCCTCGTGGTGGCTCTTGCGCAGCAGTTCGTCGTGGGCCTCGCTGTGCGCGGCTTCGATGAACTCGGCGGCCAGGCCGGTCTCGGCGAGCGCCTGCTCGGCGACGGCCAGGTAGTCCTTGTTGCCGCCGTTGTGGATGCGGGTGCCGAGGGCCGTGTAGAGGGCGGGCAGCGCCTCCTCGCCGTGGGCCTGGGCGACCGCGGTGCATATGCGGGTCAGGGCCAGCGAGTTGTCCACGAGCTCCCGGTACCAGCCGGGAAGTTCGCGCCCCTCGTTGAGCACGTACAGGCTCATCACTCGAAAGCGCAGGTCCAGCTGGCGGTGCTGCTGGACCTCCAGGATCCACCGGGAGGTGACCCAGGCGAACGGGCAGGCCGGGTCGAAGTAGAAGTCGACCTTCGCGGTGGTTGCGGCGGCACCGGTGGCGGTGTCGGTGGTGCTGGTCACGTTCAGACCCCCGTGGCCGCGGCGAGCGACTTGCCCTCGGTCCCGGCGGCGTAGGCGCTCAGGTCGGCGTACTTCTCGCGCAGTTCGCGCTTGAGCACCTTGCCGGTGACACCGACCGGGAAGTCGGCCTCCGAGGTGGCGATCTCCAGCAGCCCCAGCAGCGGGTGCCCGGCGGCCTTCAGCGCCTCGTTGGCCTGCGCCAGGAGCTTCTCCGGCTCGGCGGCGGCGCCCTCGGCGACGGTGACCACTGCGACCGGTACGACGGCTCCGTCGCGACGGCCGGCGATCACGGCGACGTCACCGGTGTCGGGCACGTCGTTGAGGATGACCTCCTCCATGAACACCGAGTATCCGGTGCCGGTTTCCGTCTCGATGGCGTCCGCGGCACGGTCGACGAGGAAGAAGTCGCCCTCGGAGTCCCGGTAGGCCATGTCACCGGGCAGCCAGTAGCCGGCCAGCTTGAAGCGGTAGGTGGTCTCCGAGTCCGCCCAGTAGCCGGGCGTGATGGCCGGGCCCTGGGCGGCCAGGAAGCCGACCTCGTTGTCGTTGGCGTGGCTGCCGTCCTTGCGCAGGATGGCGACGTCGGCCACGCCCACCGGCTTTCCGGCGCAGCGGTCGTTGCGCTCGGTGTCCAGGGTGCGGATCTTCAGCAGGACGCCCCAGCCGAGCTCCGTGGTGCCCAGCCGGTCGAAGAAGGCGGAGGGCTTCAGTTCGGGGCTGCGCAGCGAGAGCACCTTGGTGATGTGCGACTGGTGGACGGCGTCACCGATGGAGGTCCACACGTTGACCGAGTCCAGGGCGCCGACCGGCAGGTCGAGGTTGGCGAGCTCGGCGTAGGCGTGCGCGAAGGACATCACGGCGGTGGGCTTGAACTTCTGCACGGCCGCCGTGAGGCTGGCGCCGTTGACGTCGCTCAGCGCCACGATCGGAGTGCCGCCGAGGACGGCGTACACGGTGTACGCCACGCAGCCGAGGTGGGACTGCGGGAGCGCGGTCATCATCAGGGCGCCGGGCTGCTCCGTGTGGTCGATCAGACGGAACTTGGGGCCCGAGACGATGGACTTGTGGGTGTGGATGGTCGGCTTCGGGCGACCGGTGGTGCCCGAGGAGTGCAGGATCGCGACCGGGTCCTCGTCGTGGTGCTTCCAGTAGGAGGACTCCGGCAGCGGGGCGGCCTGCGGGGCGGGCAGGCCCTCCAGGGACTGCACCCAGTTCATGCTCAGCCCCGAGGTGTCGCCGAGGCGGTCGATGCGGGCCTGGTCGGCGTACAGGCCGACCGGGGTGCACTGCTCGATCAGTGAGGTGGCGATCGCCTTGGAGGCGTTCGAGTTGATCAGCAGGGCCACGGCGCCGATCTGGGCGAGCGCGTAGAAGTGCAGCGAGTACGCGATGGAGTCCTCGAACCACACCGCGACCCGGTCCCGGGTCTGGACGCCCTGCGCCAGGTACCAGGCCGACCAGGCCTGGGCGAGCTCGTCGAACTCGACCAGGCTGAAGTCCTGCTGGAACTCTCCGGCGGTGGTGCCGATCGGGCGGGAGGAGTGGATGAACTTGACGTCGGGCTGCGGGTTCGCGGCGATCGCGGAACGCAGCAGGTTGCCGCCGCCCACGGTGACGTCGGCGGCCAGCGCCTCGCGCTGCTCCGGGGTGAGTACGGTCGGGGCGAACGTGGTCATGGGAGTTGCACCTTCCAGGCAGGGGTTTGCGGAAGCGGTATCGGGTGCTGCGGACCCCGAAGGGCCCGCAGCGGCGCGGTCTCAGGCCAGGGCGAAGAGCCGGGCGCAGGTGTCGCGGTGGTGGGCGAGGTCCTCGCCCAAGTACGTGCGCAGCTCGTCCAGGACGGCCGCGAAATCGTTCTCGGTGCCGTGCTCGACGATCCCGGCGAGTCGGTGCAGGCTGTCGGCGAGGGTCTTGCGGACCCCGGCGGCCTCCGGGTTGGCGTACTGGACGTCCCAGTACACCTCCGGTGTCCCGGAGGCGATCCTCGCCAGCAGGGCGAGCATCGTGTTCGCCGGCGGCGGAGCGACCGGCCGCAGGTCCGCTGCGGGCACCCCGAGCTCGGTGAGGGCCAGGCCGAAACCGAGGACGGCGGCATGGGTCAACGCCTGCGTGGCGCCGGCCAACTGGTCGTGTTGGGCGGCATCCACCCGGACCACGGTGGCTCCCCAGCTCTCCACCAGGGCTAGCAACTCCTCGGTGCGCGGGCCCTCGTGGACGACGACCGCGGCCACCGGCCGACCATCGAAGCCCAGCGAGGGGGCGAACATCGGGTTCAGGCCCACGGCTTGGACCCCCGGCGCCTGAGCGCGGATGGCCTCGGTAATGGGCTGTTTCACCGACAGCGTGTCCACCAGCAGTGCACCGGGACGCAGTTCCTCGGCGATCCCGCGGACCGAGGCGAGGGCGACGGCGTCCGGCAGGGCGAGCACCACGAGGTCGGCGTGGCCCAGTTCGGCGGCCAGCCGGAATCCGATCGCGGTGACGTCCCCACGCACGTGGCTGACCCGGTGATCGGGCTCGGCAGGATCGGCGGTGTCCACCACCGTCACCTCGGCTCCGGTCTGGAGCAGCCGTTCCACGAACAGGGCTCCCACCGCGCCGGCCCCACCCACGACCACGGCACGCTTGATCACGCGGTACCTCCCGGGTGCCCGGCGACCGTCTCCGGCTCCGACTCCAGTGCGGTGGCAAGCACCGCGGCCACCATGGCCCGCGACTTCACGACGGTCTCCTCGAACTCTTCCTCCGGGTCCGAGAGAGCCACGATCGCGCCGCCGACACCGAAGCTGACCCGGTCCTCGGTGGCCACCAGGGTCCGGATGACGATGTTGAGGTCTGCCGCACCGCTGAGCGAGAACCAGCCGAGCGAACCGGAGTACACCCCGCGCGGGCCCTCCTCCAGCCGGTCGATGATCTCCATGGTGCGCAGTTTCGGCGCGCCCGTCATCGATCCGCCCGGGAAGGCGGCGCGGACGCAGGAGACGGCCGTCTCCTCTGGCCGCAGGGTGCCGCGGATGGTGGACACCAGCTGGTGCACGGGGGCGTAGGTCTCCACGTGGAAGAGGCTCGGCACGTGCACCGAGCCGATCTCGCTGACCACGTTGAGGTCATTGCGGATCAGGTCCACGATCATCAGGTTCTCGGCGCGGTCCTTCTCCTGGCTGAGCAGGTCCGTGCGCAGTGCTTCGTCCTCGGCCGGGGTGGCGCCCCTCGGGCGGGTGCCCTTGATCGGCTTGGACTCGGCGACCCGGTCGGTGCCGACTGTCAGGAACCGCTCGGGTGAGGCGCTGAGCACGGCCACCCCCGGGTAGTCCAGCAGCGCACCGTACGGCACGGGGCTGATCCGGCGCAGGTGCGCATAGGTGGTCAGCGGGTCGATCCGGGCGCCGAGGGTGACCGTGTTGGTCAGGCACACCTCGTACGTCTCGCCCTGCCGGATCTCCTCCAGGCTCTCGGCGATGCGGTCGAGGTACTCCTCCTTGCCGTGGCGCAACACGGCGGTGCCCGCGGCGGCCGGGTCCGTCATGCCTGCGCCAGCGAAGCTCACCTGCTCCCGGACCGTCGTCCGGTGGTCGGGGACCTCGCGCAGTCTTGCTTCGGTCTCCTCCAGCCAGCGCTCGGCGGCGGCGGTGTCCCCGCCGGTGGACAGGGCCAGCAGGTAGCTGGTGCCCTCGACGTGGTCGACGGCCAGCATCCGGTCCGCGAAGAGCATCGCCGCGTCCGGCGTGTCCGCCTTGTGCACCATGAGCCCGCCGGCTTCGGACTTCAGCTCGTAGCCGAGGTAGCCGACGTAGCCGAGGTTGAACTCGAAGGGCACGCCCTGGGGGGCGGGTACGGCACGCAGCCGCAGCTGTTCGTCGAGGTAGTCGAAGAACCCCTGCTCGACGATCTCGCCCTCGTCACCCGGCCTGCCGGGGGTGTGGACGGTGACGTAGCCGTCCGAGACCCGGTAGCTGACGTACTCGGCCAGCGGGCCACTGCCGTCGCCGAGGAACGAGAACCGCGACAGCCCTTCGATGACGTTGCCGCTGTCCAGCCAGAAGCCGTGCGCGTTGCCGGCGAACAGGGCGCGGTAGGCGGCCTCGGTGTCCGGCTGGTGGTCCACGGTGCGCACGTGCACGGTGTACGGGCTGGCGGGCGTGCGGGTACCGGCGTGCGCGAGCGCCAGGTCACGGAAGTTCGCGAGGAGTTCGCGCCCGTACTCGCTGCTGATCGATTCGGGGTGGAACTGCACTCCCCAGATCGGCAGCGTCTTGTGGCGCACGCCCATGACCACGCCGTCCTCGGTCCAGGCGATGGCTTCGAGCGACTCCGGCACGGTCGTCGCGGCGAGCGAGTGGTAGCGCACCACGTCGTAGGGGCTCGGGAGCCCCGCGAAGACGTCGGTGCCGTTGTGCTTCACCGCGGAGACCCGACCGTGCATCGGCGTGGGGGCCAGAGCGACCTCACCGCCGAAGAGGTGGCAGATGCCCTGGTGGCCGAGGCACACCCCCAGCACGGGCAGTCCGCTCTCCAAGATGGCGCGGGCGCTGATGCCGAAATCACGTTCGCGGTCGGGTCGGCCGGGGCCGGGTGAGACCACGATGGCATCGAATTCGTCGAGCCTCAGTCGGGACCAGTCGGCGCCGTTCTTCACGACGACGGGTGCCTGTCCGTTCACCTCGCCCAGCAACTGGTAGAGGTTGTAGGTGAACGAGTCGTAGTTGTCGATCAGCAGTGTTCTCATGCGGAATCCCCGATCACCAGGTTCTCGACCCGGCAGGTCTCCTCGATGATCAGGTCGTAGAGCCTGCGCAGAAATTCTTGGTTGATGCCGTGCTCGGCGCCGAACTTGGCGGCACGCTCCTGAACGATGCCGATTCGGTGCGGTTGCATCATCGGTACGCTGTTGTCACGTTTGAAGTGTCCGATTTCGACGCACTTCTCGATACGGGCCCGCAGCTCCTCAAGGAAGCGCTCGTCGATTGCGTCGAGCTCGGCCCGCAGGTCGTCAATAGTGACTTCGGCTGCCGGATTTACCAGCATGGATCGCCCCTCCCACCTATTCCACGCCCTGAAGCCTGCCGGGGGTTTGGTCCGCTCGCCACAGCCGCGATGGCTCGGGTCCCCGCACTGCACACAATGCGGGGGTGCGTATCACCGCAAGAACGGACACTCCGGTCTCCCTATGCGCGTTGACTAGCCGGCATCCGCCGAACGTCGATTGGCTTGATTTCGACGTTAGTCGACAGAATCAGCCACACACGGCTCCAGATAGGGGCACTAAGCAACCATATAGAGCGATTTAAGCCTCTCGGTAATTGGCCATTCATTGGCTGAACCTTGCCAACCACCGTGGCTCGATCCCATAGTTTCCAGC
Source organism: Streptomyces sp. NPDC006879 (assembly GCF_042869595.1). Taxonomy (NCBI): domain Bacteria; kingdom Bacillati; phylum Actinomycetota; class Actinomycetes; order Kitasatosporales; family Streptomycetaceae; genus Streptomyces; species Streptomyces sp. NPDC006879. Next base: position 71,061 of record NZ_JBIAGC010000011.1, on the reverse strand, counting down.
GTTCCGGGGGTATAAAGACGCATCGAATTGGGGGCGCCATGGGGAAGTCGACCGCGGTCGGGAAATGTCTGACCGACCTGCTCACCGAGCAGGCACGGGCTCGCCCGAACGAGATCGCGGTGGTATGCGAAGCGGAAACGCTGACCTTCCGCGAGCTGGTGGACTGGAGCACGGACCTCGCCTCCTACCTGCATCACCTCGGGTTGAAGAGGGACGAGGCGGTCGGCGTCTTCGTCGATCCGGCGTTCGAACTCATCGCCGGGACTTGGGGCATCCTCTACGCCGGCGGCGCCTATCTACCGCTCTCCCCGGAATACCCGGATGAACGCCTTCGCTATATGATCGAGGATGCCCAGATCACCGTGGTCTTCACCCAGGAAGAACTACGGGAACGCCTCACCGAATTGACGCCAGAAGGAATACGGATCGTCACCTCGGAAGATGTCTCCGAGTACAAGAAGAAGGCACCTTCCGATCGCGGCACAGAATTGCCGCCAGGCCCTCACCCGGAAGACCTCGCTTATGTCATCTACACCTCGGGAAGCACTGGAAAACCCAAGGGAGTGATGATCGAGCACCGCAGCATCGCCCACCAGATGAACTGGCTCGCGGACGCCTGCGGACTGGGCGCCGGCACCGTCGTGCTCCAGAAGACCCCCATGAGCTTCGACGCCGCGCAATGGGAAATCCTAGCCGTGGCCTGCGGCAGTAGGACAGTGATCGGAACCGCCGGGATCTATCGCGACCCACCCCGACTGATCGAAGCCGTTATTCAGCACGGGGTAACGGCGCTGCAATGCGTCCCCACTCTCCTCCAGGCCCTTCTGGACAGCGACGAGCTGCACCGCTGCACATCACTCACCCAGATATTCAGCGGCGGAGAGGCGCTTTCTCGCACCCTGGCCCGGAAATGCGCTGCTCAACTACCTCGCTGCACGGTCACCAACCTCTACGGACCGACCGAGTGCACCATCAACACTTCTGCCTTCACGGTCGATCCCGCCGCCCTCGACGACGGCCCCCAGGCCGTGTCGATCGGCGCGCCCGTGGCCGGAATGCGCTACTACGTACTGGGCCCCACCGGCCGGCCGGTGGGGCCCGGAGAGACCGGGGAACTCCACATCAGCGGTGTTCAGTTGGCCCGCGGCTATCTGCACCGTCCCGACCTGACCGCGGAACGGTTCCTGGACAACCCCTCCGGCGCCCCCGCCCCCCACCACCGGCTCTACCGCACGGGCGACCTCGCCCAGTGGAACACCGACGGCACCGTGCAGTTCGCCGGCCGTGTCGACAACCAGGTCAAACTGCGCGGGTTCCGCATCGAGCTGGACGAGATACGCCTCGCCATCGAGGCCCACGACTGGGTGAAGAACGCCGCCGTCCTGGTCCGCGACGACCCGCACACCGGCTTCCAGAACCTCATCGCGTGCATGGAACTCAGCCCACGCGAAGCCGCCCTGATGGACCAGGGCACGCCCGGCGCGCACCACCTCTCCAAGGCCTCCAAGCTCCAGGTCAAGGCGCAGCTGGCCAACCCGGGCACCCGCGAGGACAACGACCTCGCGCACCGACCGACCCTCCCCCTGCCCGGAGCCGAGGCGACCTCCGAGCAACGCCGCCGCGCCTTCGCCCGCAAGACGTACCGCTTCTACGAGGGCGGCGCACCGCAGGTCCAGGACCTCCTCGACGCCCTGGGCCGCCCGGCTCCACCGGCCCGGCGCCCTCGGGCCGCCACTACCCTGTCCTTCGATGAACTCGGTCGACTACTACGCGAGTTCGGCCCACATCTGAGCGGGGACCGGCTGCTTCCGAAGTACGGCTACGCCTCACCGGGCTCCCTGTACGCCACCCAGCTCTACCTGGAGGCGCACGGGTTCCCCGGGCTGGCCCCGGGCGTGCACTACTACCACCCGCAGCGCCACCAACTGGTGCTCGTCCAACCGGCGGACCCCGCCGTGGCCACCGTCCGCCCCGGCCTCAGCCTGCACTTCGTCGGCCGCACCAGCGCCATCGAACCCGTCTACAAGAACAACATCCGTGAGGTCCTGGAGATCGAGACCGGCCATATGCTCGGCCTCCTCGACGAGGTCCTGCCCGGCTACGGGCTCACCGTCACCGACCTCCCCCACACCCCGGACCTGCGGGCCCGGCTGGGTTGTGCACCCGAGGACCACTACCTGGGCTCCTTCGCGCTCACCCCGCACGGCACCGCCCCCACCGACAGTCCGGTGGACGTCTACGTCCAACTGCACCCCGGCGGCACCAGTGACCTGCCCGCCGGACAGTACCGCTACCGGGCAGGCGCGCTGGAGCGGATCTCCGAAGAACTCGTCCTCAAGCGTCACGTCATCGCGATCAACCAGCAGGTATACGAACGCGCGGGTTTCGGCATCACCTTCGTGGCCCGCAACGGCGTCGAGGGGGAAGTCCCGCACTGGCGCTCGTACATCGACCTCGGCCGAGCCCTGCAACACCTCCAGTCGAACGCCTCCGGCCTCGGCTTCATGTCCGCCGGCTACAGCTCCCGCAGCGGGCACGACCTGCCGGCCGCCCGCCGGTTCCGCGACATCCTCAGTCAGTGCGAACTGCCAGCCGGACCGTCCTACTTCTGCGTCGGCGGACCGGTCAGCGAAACCCAGCGCGACCACCAGGGCATGTACGAGGACACCGTGCACATGAAGGGCCCGGCCGAGATGATCAGGGATGATCTGGTCGGCTTCCTGCCCGAGTTCATGCTGCCCAACCGCATCCTGGTCCTCGACCAGCTCCCCCAGACCGCCAACGGAAAGATCGACACCAAGGCACTGGAAGCCCGGGTGGACGCCGAGATCGCCCAGGACGAGCGCCCCGTCGTCGCACCCCGCACCCGCACCGAAACCAAGGTCCGCGACCTGTGGAAGGCCGCCATGAAGCGCGAGGTGGTCTCCGTCCAGGACGACTTCTTCGCCTGCGGCGGCAACTCCCTGATAGCGGTGGCTCTGGTGCACCGCATCAACCGGACCTTCGGCGTCAGCCTGCCGGTCCAGGTGATCTTCCAGTCCCCGACCGTGGAACAACTGGCGGCACGCATCGACGGGGACGGCTGCGGCCCGTCCTCCCGCCTGGTCCCGCTGCGCCACGGCGCCACCGCAGCACCGGGCGCCCCGCACCCGGTGTTCTGCTGGCCCGGCCTCGGCGGCTACGCCATGAACCTGCGCCTGCTGGCCACCCGCGACCCGGGGGAGCGCGCCTTCTACGGGGTGCAGGCACACGGCCTCAACAGCGGCGAGCAGCCCTTCACCGACCTGACGGAAATGGCCCGCGCCGACCTGACCGCACTGCGCCGGATCCAGCCGGCCGGACCTTACACACTGTGGGGGTACTCCTTCGGCGCCCGGGTCGCCTACGAAGCCGCCTGGCTGTTGGAGCAGGCCGGCGAAAAGGTGGAGCGGCTGCTGCTGCTCGCGCCGGGATCACCGCGCATCCCGGACCGGGCGGAATCCTGGAGCACGCCCGGCCCCGACTTCGCCGACCCCACCTTCGTCACCATCCTCTACTCGGTCTTCGCCGGCACCACCGGAGGGCCCCTGCTGGCCGAGTGCCTCCGAGTCGCGGTCGACGAGGACAGCTTCGCCCGGTTCGTCATCCAACGGTTCCGGGGCCTGGACGCGTCCCTGGTGCGCCGGATCGTCCGGGTGGTGTGCACCACCTACGGCTGGATGCCGCAGCCCCGAGCCCTCTCCGCCCCCGTCACCCTCTTCAAGGCCCGGGGCGACGAGGACTCCTTCCTGGAACGGACCGTCCCCCCGGAGACCGGCGCCTTCGATCTGATCCACCTGGACACCGACCACTACGGCGCCCTACGCGACCCGGGCGTGGACGAGCTCACCAAGGTCATTCAGCGGGAAACCTCCTAGGGCCACCCGCTGGAAGGTCCCCCACCGAACCGGCAGCACGCCCCAACCAGTACCGAGCAGAAGGAGACCAGCAATGCCCCATGTGAACATCAAGTACTTCCCCAAGCCTCTCGACGCCGAGCAGCAGGCCCGGCTCGTCGCGCGGGTGGCCGAGGCGGTGCGCGAGGCCTTCGAGGTGGAGGACCGTGTCATCTCGGTCTCCCTCCAGCCCGTCGAGCCCGAACTGTGGGACGAGGAGGTCTACCAGCCGGAGATCGTCGACCGCCGCGACCTGCTGGCCAAGTCCCCGGAGTACTAGGGAGCGTATGGGGTTGTGACCAACAGATGGCCCGGGCGAGGTTCTTGAGCCAGATCATCGATGCCCGGAGGTAGAGGCCGGCGAGGTAGCTCGCGGGTGTCTTGCCGTAGCGGGTGGCGATGCCTCGCCACGCTTTGAGCTTGTTGATCAGGCGCTCGAAGGTGTTCCGTTCCTCGTAGAGGTCGGCGTCGTGACTGACGGGTCTGCCTCCCTCGCGGCCCTTCTTCTGCCGGTTGGCGGCTTGGTCCTCCTCCCCCGGGGTGACCGCCTTGATGCGGCGTTTGCGCAGGTGGGCGCGGTTTCCGCGAGACGAGTACGCCTTGTCCCCGGAGACCGCGTCCGGCCGGGTGCGGGGTCGGCCGACGGGCCCGCGGACCCGTACTTTCTTCAGCACGGGGATGAACTGCGGGCCGTCGGCGGCCTGGCCCGCGGTCACGAGGAACACCAGTGGGCGGCACTTCCGGTCGCCGGCGACATGGATCTTGCTGGTCTGTCCGCCCTGGAGCGTCCGAGCAGGGCGGCCTTCAGTCGAAGTTTGCGCCGTCGACGGATGCGCCCTCGCTCTTCCCGCTCGGGGTCGCCTTCGGCCTCCTGTCCGGTTTGTTCGTCGCAGCCGCCCCCCTTTGACCTGGCCTTCTCCAATGCGGTGAGGGCGTCCTCCTCCAGGTGCATTCCGGCCGCGCCGTGATGGGCCCGGACGGTGGTGGAGTCGATGCTGACCAGGGACAGGTCCACCTCGCCCCGCTTCGCGGCCTGTGCGATCAGGTCCTCCAGCAGAGCTTCGAAGACCCCGGCGTCACGCCACTGCCGGAAGCGGTTGTGGACGGTCGGCCAGGCGCCGAACTCCACCGGCATCTCCCGCTACTGCCCGCCCGTCCTGAACCGCCAGATCACGCCCTCGAACTGCTGCCGCAGCCGCTCGGAGTGCGGGCCGTACTCGCCGATCGGCAGGTACGGCCCGTTGAACTCCCATTCCACATCCGTCAGTTGCGTACGCGTCACCCAAGAAGGGCTACCCGTCCAGGCCCCGCCGCGCAGACAGAACCCGCAGATCGATCACGATCGGTACTCGCCCAGGACGCGCCTCAAAGCGGCGAGGGTACCGCGCCGGCCTTCACCCCCGCGCCGCGATGACCCGGATCAAGGAACTCACCAGCATTCCTTGATCACGACCAAAAACGCTCCTTAGGGGCTGTACCGCACTACCCGGTGGATCGGCGCGCGGCGGAAGGTGCGGTGCCTCGCAAGGCGGAGGGTCGCCTTCCTACCCAGTGTGTTCGGCCGATCCGACAAAGCGGCGAGGCGCATTGGCCGTCGCCGCGCGCCCGCCAGGGCCGCGGGACAGGCCTTGGGCCCGGTCGGTGAAGTTCCCAGACCCGTCCTCCGGGCGGCACGCTCACCCTCTGGAGCGCTGGGCCGTGCCGTGAACCGAGCGGGCGCTGACGCGCACACGCCCGAGGGCGGTACCCCTGGTGCAGGGGTACCGCCCTCGGTTGCAACTGGCTGGGTGCTGGGCCCTGAACCACTGATCCGGGTGGATCAGAAGTCCATGTCGCCGCCCGGCATGCCGCCGCCCGGAGCACCGGCCGCAGCCTTCTCCGGCTTGTCGGCGATGACGGCCTCGGTGGTGAGGAACAGCGCGGCGATGGACGCCGCGTTCTGCAGCGCGGAGCGGGTGACCTTCGCCGGGTCGATGATGCCCTCGGCGATGAGGTCCACGTACTCGCCGGTCGCGGCGTTCAGGCCCCAACCCGGGGTCAGGTTGCGGACCTTCTCCACGACGACGCCACCCTCAAGGCCGGCGTTGACGGCGATCTGCTTCAGCGGAGCCTCAAGGGCCAGCTTCACGGCGGAGGCACCGGTGGCCTCGTCGCCGTCCAGGTCGAGCTTCTCGAAGACGGCGGTCGCCTGGAGCAGGGCCACGCCACCACCGGCGACGATGCCCTCCTCGACGGCGGCCTTGGCGTTGCGGACGGCGTCCTCGATGCGGTGCTTGCGCTCCTTGAGCTCCACCTCGGTCGCGGCGCCGGCCTTGATGACGGCCACGCCGCCGGCCAGCTTCGCCAGGCGCTCCTGGAGCTTCTCGCGGTCGTAGTCCGAGTCGGAGTTCTCGATCTCGGCGCGGATCTGGTTGACCCGGCCGGCGACCTGGTCACTGTCGCCAGCGCCGTCGACGATCGTGGTCTCGTCCTTGGTGATGACGACCTTGCGGGCGCGGCCGAGCAGGTCCAGCCCGGCGTTCTCCAGCTTGAGGCCGACCTCCTCGGAGACGACCGTGCCGCCGGTGAGGATGGCGATGTCGCCCAGCATGGCCTTGCGACGGTCACCGAAGCCCGGAGCCTTGACGGCGACGGACTTGAAGGTGCCACGGATCTTGTTCACGACGAGCGTGGACAGGGCCTCGCCCTCGACGTCCTCGGCGATGATCAGCAGCGGCTTGCCGGACTGCATGACCTTCTCCAGCAGCGGAAGGAGGTCCTTCACGTTGCCGACCTTGGAGTTGACGATCAGGATGTACGGGTCGTCGAGCGACGCCTCCATACGCTCCATGTCGGTGGCGAAGTACGCCGAGATGTAGCCCTTGTCGAAGCGCATGCCCTCGGTGAGTTCCAGCTCCAGACCGAAGGTCTGGGACTCCTCGACGGTGATGACGCCTTCCTTGCCGACCTTGTCCATGGCCTCGGCGATGAGCTCGCCGATCTGGGTGTCGGCGGCGGAGATGGAGGCCGTGGAGGCGATCTGCTCCTTGGTCTCGACATCCTTCGCCTGCTCAAGCAGCGCACCGGAGACGGCCTCGACGGCCTTCTCGATACCGCGCTTGAGGGCCATCGGGTTGGCGCCGGCGGCCACGTTGCGCAGGCCCTCGCGGACGAGCGCCTGGGCGAGGACGGTGGCGGTGGTCGTACCGTCGCCGGCGACGTCGTCCGTCTTCTTGGCGACTTCCTTGACCAGCTCGGCGCCGATCTTCTCGTACGGGTCCTCCAGCTCGATCTCCTTGGCGATGGACACACCATCGTTGGTGATCGTGGGGGCGCCCCACTTCTTCTCAAGGACGACGTTGCGACCCTTGGGGCCAAGGGTGACCTTGACGGCGTCGGCGAGCTGGTTCATGCCGCGCTCCAGGCCGCGCCGGGCCTCCTCGTCGAACGCGATGATCTTGGCCATGTGAAGTGGTCCTCCCGGACAGGGGTGGATTGCTCCGGACCGCGCCAGCGCCCGCGACGGACGGCCTGCGCGCCTTGGCGGTTCCTTCCCGCCCGGCCTCGCGAGCCTCACCGACCCGGTCCCGTTTTTGTCACTCTCACTCGGAGAGTGCTAACGCCAATGATTAGCACTCGCCCCCTCCGAGTGCAAGCGCCTCCCGCGAGCCGGGACGCGGATCGGGAGCCGGATCGGGAGACGATCAAGGTGGGCGCGGGAGGGGAGCAGGGCGGGCACGCACGAGGGGTCCGTACCCATGGTGGGTACGGACCCCTCGGCGTGAATACGTCCGTGGTCGATCGCGCCTGGTCAGACGGCGAGCTTGACCATGTCCGCCTGTGGACCCTTCTGGCCCTGCGAGATCTCGAACTCGACCCGCTGACCTTCTTCAAGGGTGCGGTAGCCGTCCATCTGGATCGCGCTGTAGTGGACGAACACGTCCGCACCACCGTCGACCGCGATGAAGCCGTAACCCTTCTCCGCGTTGAACCACTTGACGGTGCCCTGAGCCATGCCTAACTCCCCTGTTACTGGCCCTTGCGCAGGTCCACACTTCGCGGACCTGGGTCAGACCTAACGCGTCGACCGCGGCTGAATGTATCTGCACGGACGCTGTCTGCAACAGGTCAATCCGACGAGAAATCTGGACAGTCCAGTATGTGGAAAAGCGGGGAAAATTTACATCAACGCCGGGCAAGTCGGGCTGGGCAAAATGCGCCAACACCCCATACCGCGCACGACCTTTGGCCCAATGTCGCCCCTCCGAGGCCAAACTCGGAGCCGTTCATATGCATCAGGCACAAACAAGCGAGGGGAACCGCTCTCACTCTATCCCGCGCGACCAACCAGAATTGCCCCCTCCGCTTTAGCGGAGGGGGCATATGCCGGTCCAGGAAATCAGCAGCCGCCAGCCACGGCCGGGATGATCGAGACGCCCGCGCCCTCCGGCGTGACCGCCTCCAGGCCGCCCTCGAACCGAACGTCATCGTCGTTCACGTACACGTTCACGAAACGACGCAGCTTGCCCTGATCGTCGAGAACCCGTGCGGCGATGCCCGGGTAGTCCTTCTCCAGGGATTCGATGACCTCGGAGAGCTTCGCGCCCTCGGCGGAAACCTCGGCCTCGCCCTTGGTGTACGTGCGGAGGATGGTGGGGATGCGGACCTTGACGCTCATGCGCTTATCGCCTTCCAGTGTCCGAGATGGGGAATCAGGCCAGGCCCGCGGCGCGGAACGCGTCCAGGCTCGGGCGGATGGTGGCGCTCTGACCGGTGCCGGCCACCGCCTCCAGGGTCTTCAGGCCGTCGCCGGTGTTGAGGACCACCGTGGTCAAAGACGGGTCCAGCCGGCCGTCCTCGATCAGCTTCTTGGTCACACCGACGGTCACCCCGCCCGCGGTCTCCGCGAAGATGCCCTCGGTCCGCGCCAGCAGCCGGATCGCCTCGACGACCTGTTCGTCATTCACGTCCTCGACGAAACCACCCGTGCGGCGCGCGATGTCGAGCACGTAGGGGCCGTCCGCCGGGTTGCCGATCGCCAGCGACTTGGCGATGGTGTTCGGCTTCTGCGGACGCACCACGTCGTGACCGGCCTTGAATGCCGCCGCAACGGGCGAGCAGCCCTCCGCCTGCGCTCCGAAGATCTTGTACGGCTTGTCCTCGACCAGACCCAGCTTGACGAGTTCCTGGAGCCCCTTGTCGATCTTGGTGAGCTGGGAGCCGGACGCGATCGGGATGACGATCTGGTCGGGCAGCCGCCAACCGAGCTGCTCGCAGATCTCGTAGGCCAGCGTCTTGGAGCCCTCGCCGTAGTACGGGCGAAGGTTGACGTTCACAAAGCCCCAGCCCTCGCCCAGCGGGTCGCCGATGAGCTCGGAGCAGAAACGGTTCACGTCGTCGTAGTTGCCTTCGATGCCGACGAGATCACCGCCGTACACCGCGGCCATGACCACCTTGCCCTGCTCCAGGTCGTGCGGGATGAACACGCAGGAACGGAAGCCGGCCCGGGCCGCCGCGGCGCCCACGGCCCCGGCCAGGTTGCCGGTGGAGGAACAGGACAGGGTGGTGAAGCCGAAGGCTCGGGCCGCCTCGACGGCGATCGCCACCACGCGGTCCTTGAAGGAGTGCGTGGGGTTGCCGGAGTCGTCCTTCACGTACAGCTTGCCCGTGACGCCCAGCTCGCGGGCGAGGTTGTCGGCCTCGACCAACTTGGTGAAACCCGGATTCAGGCTGGGCTTGTCGGCCACGTCCGCCGGAACGGGCAGCAGCGGCGCATAGCGCCAGATGTTGTCCGGGCCGGCCTCGATCTGCCTGCGCAGCGCCTGCGGGTCACCGACCGGCAGCTCGTAGGCCACCTCAAGCGGTCCGAAACACTCGGCACAGGCGAAGATCGGGCCGAGTTCGAAGCGGTGTCCGCACTCCCGGCAGGAGAGGGCCGCAGCGGGACCGAGATCGACGGTGACGCCGGCAGAGGTGGGGGTGACAGTGGTCTGTACAGCCATGATGGCGAGGCCCTTTCTCCTCATCTTCCCCACGGCGCAGGTCGCACCGCGAGACGGAATTGGCACCTTCCCTAGTCGGGGCCTCGCTGATGTTGCGGAATCGCGAGTGCCGACTGGAGGGTTGCCGGGGCTTCAACGGGCCGTATCCCTCTGCCCCTCTGGATGAGCGGTATGGCGCCGGGCCGGGCCCGGGCGTTTGTACGCGAGCGACCCCGACATGCGAGGGCCCTCCGCGTTGTTCAAGACTGTAACCGAAGGGGATGGCCGGCGAGACAGCCGTCCGAACCGCGAGATGGATCACGTTTTGGCCATCGAATCCTCGAATCGAACGACCCAGGGAGCGTGCGGACCGTGCTGGAAGAGGTGGAGCGCTGGCTTGCCGGACGGTCCTGGGCGACCGCCGACCGGCCGCTCGACCGGCTGGTCGCCGCCAAACGGGCCACCGGCAGCCGGGTCAGCGTGGTGCTGCCCGCGCTCAACGAAGAACAGACGGTCGGTGCGATCGTGGCGACCATCCGCCGGGAGTTGGTCGAGTCCCCGCGGCTGGCCGTACCTCTCGTGGACGAACTCCTGGTCATCGACTCCGGCTCCACCGACCGGACCGCCGAGGTGGCCGCCAAGGCCGGCGCTCGGGTGATCCACCGCGACGAGATCCTCCCGCGCGTTCCCGCCGTGCCCGGCAAGGGTGAGGTGCTGTGGCGTTCACTGCTGGTCACCGACGGGGACATCATCTGCTTCGTCGACGCCGACCTGCGGGACTTCTCGGCAGACTTCGTCTCCGGCACCATCGGGCCGCTGTTGACCGATCCCGACATCGCGTTCGTCAAGGCGATGTACGACCGGCCGCTGGGCACCACCCCCGGCCAGGGCGGCCGGGTCACCGAACTCGTCGCCCGCCCACTGCTCAACCTGCACTGGCCCCGACTGGCCGGCTTCGTCCAACCCCTCGGCGGGGAGTACGCGGTACGTCGCGGACTACTGGAACGGCTGCCGTTCCCCGTCGGCTACGGCGTCGAACTCGGGCTCCTGATCGATGCCTTGGACGTGGTCGGCCTCGATGCGCTCGCCCAGGTCGACGTGGGGGTGCGGGTGCACCGCCACCAGGACGGTCAGGCGCTGGGCCGGATGGCCGCGGCCATCTACCGCACCGCGCAGCTTCGGCTGGCCCGCGCCCACCTGGTACGCCCGGTGCTGACCCAGTTCGAGCGCGCCGAAGCGGGCTTCGTCCCGCGCACCCACGCGGTGGACACCGAGGAACGCCCGCCGATGCGGGAGATCGAGGAGTACGGCAGGAGGCGCCGGCCCGTACCGCCGCCGCCCCGGCCTCAAGGGGAACGGTGTCGCTGAGCCCGGTAGCGTAGGACTCCCGCCAGGGAAACCGACCGTACGTTTGACCGCTCGCCCGACGGATAGGTTCGCGGCATGGCTACCCAGGACGCCCAGGAAAACCATCAGGTGCTCGTCGCGTCGAACCGCGGCCCGCTCTCCTACCATCTCGCGTCCGACGGAGGCCTGGACTCCCGCCGGGGCGGCGGCGGACTCGTCTCGGGCCTGTCCGACGCGCTCGGCCAGCACCCAGGGGCACTGTGGGTGTGTGCGGCGCTCAGCGAAGGCGACCGGGAAGCGGTGCGGCGGGACGTGCTCGAACCCGGGGTCCGGATGCTGGACATCGATCCCACGGTGTACTCCGAGGCCTACAACCAGATCGCCAACTCGGTGCTGTGGTTCACCCACCACACCCTCTACCAGATTCCGCTAGAACCAGTGTTCGATGCCGCCTTTCGTCGCCACTGGGAGTCCTTCCGCGCCTACAACACCGCCTTCGCCACCGCACTGGCCGAATCGGCCGGCGAGGGCGCCCGGGTGCTGATCCAGGACTACCACCTGGCGCTGGCCCCCGGCATGCTCCGCCAGCTCCGCCCGGACGTGCGGATCGCCCACTTCACCCACACTCCCTGGGCCCCGCCGGACTACTTCGGCATGCTGCCCGCCGACATCCGCTCCGAACTCCTGGACGGCATGCTGGGCGCGGACCACCTCGGCTTCCACACCGCCGCCTGGGCCGAGGCGTTCACCACCTGCGCCGAACGCTACGGGCACACCGGATCCGCCGCCCCGCGCGTGGCCGCCCACCCGCTGGGCGTGGAGGCCGAGGACCTGCGCGCACTCGGCCGCCGCCCAGTGGTCGAGGAGCGGTTGACGGAACTGCGCGAAGCCATAGGAGACCGGGACCGCAAGACCATCGTGCGGGTGGACCGCACCGAACTGAGCAAGAACATCCTGCGGGGTCTGCTCGCCTACCGCGAACTGCTCGCCACCCGGCCGGAATGGCACGGAAGGGTCGTCCACCTCGCCTTCGCCTACCCCTCCCGGCAGGACCTGGCCTCCTACCGCTCGTACACCGCCGCCGTGTCCCAGCTCGCCGAGGAGATCAACGAGGAGTACGCCACCGGGAGCTGGCGCCCGGTCGTCCTCTACGTCAAGGACGACTTCCCGCGCTCCCTGGCCGCCTACCGCCTGGCGGACGTGGCCCTGATCAACCCCGTCCGGGACGGCATGAACCTCGTCGCCAAGGAGATGCCGGTCCTCTCCGACGCCGGTGTGGCGCTGGTGCTGTCACGCGAGGCCGGGGCCTACGCGGAACTCGGCGAGGACGCGATCTGCGTCAACCCCTATGACGTCTCCGAGACCGCCCGCGCCCTACACGAGGCACTGACCATGCCACCGGCCGAACGCACCGTCCGCACCAAACGCCTCGCCGCGGCGGCTACCGCCATGCCGCCGCGGCGCTGGTTCGAGGAGCAGCTGACTGCCCTGTGGCAGGACTAAAGCCCCTCCGGGCGGGGACGGACGGGCTCCCTACCCCGCGCGGACGGCCGCACGGGCGCGCCGCCCCGGCTCAGTCCGTGGGCGCGGGCAGCCGGTCGGCGAGCGCGGTCAGGAAGGCGACCACCTGTGCGGGACCGTTGAGGGTCAGGTCCGCACGGTCGGAGAGCTCGGTGACCTCCGTGCTGCCGCTGCACACCAACAGGCCCGGCTGCCCCTCCGTGCGGCGCTTCTCCACCTCGGCGAAGGCAGCGAGGTCACCGAGGTCGTCACCGGCGTAGAGAACCGCGGAGGCTCCCGCGTGGGCGAGGTAGTCGCGCAGGGCCACGCCCTTGTCGGTCCCCGGTGGCCGGAGCTCCAGCACGGCCCGGCCGGGCTCCACGATCAGGCCGTGCCGCTCCGCGAGGTCGGCCAACGGGCCGCGCAGCGCCTCGAAGGCCGCCATGGGCTCGGCGGCCCGCCGCGTGTGCACCGCGACCGCGCGCCCCTTCTCCTCGATCCAGGTTCCCCGCCAGGCCCCGATCTCGTCGAGGAATCCGGGGAGTTCAGCACGGACCGCCGCCACCCCGGGATGCTCGGAGGGCGCCGAGACGATGCCGCTCACCGCATCCCATCGTTCCGCTCCGTAGTGCCCGAGGACGACCAGGTGCTCCAGGCCGGGGACACCGGCGAAGCCGCCGTACCGCACGGCAACTCCGGCGGGTCGGCCGGTGATCACGGCGATCGATCCGACCTTGGGGGCGAGCGCGGCCAGTGCGGGGACCGCGCCGGGGTGGGCCCGGGCCTGCTCGGGATCGGGCACGATCTCGGCCAAGGTGCCGTCGAAGTCCAGCGCGACGACGGCCGAGCTGGGTTCGTGCAGCAGCGCGTCGAGGCCTTCACGCCCGGCTGCGGTGACGGGGTTCGGCAGGGTGTTCGGATGGCTGCCCATGTTCCTGACCCTACCGGCGCCCCGGGGGCTCACGCCGGGCGTATGGACGCATCCCCGAACGGAAATTCCCACTCCCAGGCCCGCCCGGTGCTGGGGGCCGGGGGCTCGGGGCCATCGTCGCCCGACGGAGCTATGTTGGTCCGTGTGACGGATGACCTGCCTCTCTCGGACCGCGAACGGGCGGTACTACGCTTCGAGCGGACCGGCTGGCCCGGCCCGGGCGCCAAGGAGCGAGCGATCCGGGAACAGCTGGGGTTGTCCCCCGTGCGGTACTACCAACTACTGAACGCGCTTCTGGACCGCCCGGCGGCGTCGGCTCACGATCCGGTCACCGTGAACCGGCTGCGCCGGCTGCGCGAGCGCCACCGCGCAGAGCGCTGACCCCATCGGCGAACGCCGATCCACCTGCGGATCGCTGATCCGGGCCGATCCCGGCCCGGATCACGCGCCGCCCGTTACTGGGCGTCCTCCGCGGTCTGGGCGTCCTGCGCGATCCGCTCCAGCACCGAATCGGCCCGCCCGGAAGGCATGACGGCGCTACCGATGTTGCTCTTCACACTCTCACTGACCGCTGCCCAGGACTTCTTGCCCACGGGGTACAGCCGGGATCCGGGGAGTGCCGTGAGGAAGTTCTTGAGCTCCTCGTCCGCGGGGTCGCTGCTCTGCTGCATGGCGCGGTAGCCGCTGTTGGTGACCGGCAGCAGGCCGTAGGTGCTGGTGAACTTGGTGACGTTCTTCTCCTCGTACAGGAAGTCGAGGAACTTTCCGGACTCCTTGCGGTGCCCGTTCTTGAAGGCCATCACCCAGTCGGCGACGCCCATGGTCGGCTGCTCCTCGCCGTCCAGCGTGGGCATGGGGACCATCCCGTACTTCACGCCCTTGCTGCTGGCCTGCTTCATCAGGGTGGGGTGGCCGTTGAGCATGCCCACCTCGCCGCGCGAGAAGGCGTCGAAGGCGTCCTGCCGGTTGAGCTTCCAAGGCTCCACCGAGCCGGTCAGCCCCGGCGCCACCAGCTTGTCCTTGAGCCAGTTGAGCGTCTTGACGTTCTCCGCGGAGCCGATCTTGTAGACCTCGTCCACGTCGGTGTAGCCACCGCCTCCGCTGAGCAGCCACATCATGGTCTCCGCCTGGGCCTCCTCACGGCCCAGCGGCAGCGCGAAGGGGGTCTTGGCCACGCCCTTGAGCTTCTTCGCCGCCTCCTCCAGCTCCGCCCAGGTGGTCGGCGGCTTCGCGATTCCGGCCTCCGCGAACAGGTCCTCGTTGTAGAACAGCAGTCGGGTGCTGGAGACGAAGGGCATGCCGTACTGGACGCGCCGGACTTCGCCGGCATCGACGAGCGATCCGAGGAAGTCGGCCTGGGTGGTGATCGTCAGCAGTTCGTCGGCGGAGTAGAGCTTGTCCTCCGCCACGTAGTCGGAGTAGGCGCCGATCTGGGCTATGTCGGGGGCCTTGCCCGCCTTGACCTGCTCAGCGACCTTGGCGTCCACCTCGTTCCAGGAGTAGACGCTGACCTCGACCTTGATCTCCGGGTTCGCCTCGTGGAAGGCGGCTGCGAGGTCGTCCCAGTACTTCTGGGAGCTGTTGGCCTCACTGTCGCCGTAATCGGCCGCCACGATCTTGAGGGTGACGTCGTTGTCACCGGTGAGGCTGCCGCAACCGGTCAGCGTCATCGTCATCGCCAGTGCGGTGCCGGCCGCGGCCAGTGCCGGGTAACGGGCCTTCACAGATTGTTCCCACCCTTGCTGCTCAGCATTTGTGTGTCGCTCCCCCCGGCACGACAAGGCATGAGCTGCGATTTTGCCCCATGGCTGGATATGAGGTCTACACCAAGGTCTAAACCACACCGAGAGGGTGCCTCTTTTGTATGGCTAGTCAACAATCCACCCCAGTGGACTAGACCTTTCGTGTCCGATCGGGCGAGACTGTCCCCGTGAAACACGTCATCGCCCTCGATGTGGGCGGCACCGGGATGAAGGCCGCCCTGGTCGGAGCGGACGGCACACTGCTGCACCAGGCCCGTCGCGCGACGGGCCGCGAAAGCGGACCCGAAGCAGTGGTCGAAACCATCCTCGGCTTCGCCGCCGACCTGCACGCGCTCGGACGCGAGCGGTTCGGCGAACCCGCCTGCGCGGCCGGAGTCGCCGTACCCGGAATCGTCGACGCCGACCGCGGCATCGCCGTCTACGCCGCCAACCTGGGCTGGCGCGACGTACCGATGCGCAACCTCCTCAGCGAACGGCTGGACGGCATCCCCGTCGCCCTCGGCCACGACGTACGCACCGGCGGCTACGCCGAAGGGCGCATCGGCGCCGGCCGGGAGGCCGACCGCTTCCTCTTCGTACCGCTCGGCACCGGCATCGCCGGCGCCATCGGCATCGCCGGCCGCATCGAGGCCGGCGCCCACGGCTACGCGGGCGAGATCGGCCACATCGTCGTACGGCCCGGCGGCCCCGCCTGCGGCTGCGGCCAGCGCGGCTGCCTGGAAACCCTCGCCTCCGCCGCCGCCGTGACCCGCGCCTGGGCCGCAGCGAGCGGTGACCCCGGCGCGGACGCCGCCGACTGTGCCAGGGCCGTCGCCGTCCACGACCCCAGGGCCATCGCGGTGTGGGAGGAAGCCGTCAGCGCCCTCGCCGACGGGCTGGTCACCGCACTGACCCTGCTGGACCCACGCACCCTGATCATCGGCGGCGGGCTGGCGGAGGCGGGCGAGACACTGTTCCGCCCGCTACGCGCCGCCGTACGCGAGCGCGTCACCTTCCAGCGGCTTCCCGACATCGTCCCGGCCGCCCTGGGCGACACCGCGGGCTGCCTCGGCGCCGGCCTGCTCGCCTGGGACCTACTCGCCCCCGCCGAGCCCGCCCCCGGCAGCCCGGCCGGCGCCCCGCCAGCAACCCGCGAGCACCGCACCACCCCACCCCCCACCGATCCACTTGCCACGGAGGTAACCGCCTGATGGCCGGAAGCGCAGACTGCACCGTTCTCTCCGGCGCCAGAGTGGTGCTGCCGACCGGAACAGTGGAGGGCGGTCGGGTGATCGTCGAGGGCACCCGGATCGCCGGCAGCGCCCCCGACGGCGCCGCCGTCCTCGACCTCACCGGCCACTGGATCGTGCCCGGCTTCGTCGACCTGCACAACCACGGTGGCGGCGGCGCCTCCTTCACCTCCGGCACCCCCGAAGAAGTACTGCAAGGCGTCCGCACCCACCGCGAACACGGAACCACCA
Source organism: Streptomyces sp. NPDC006879 (assembly GCF_042869595.1). Classification (NCBI taxonomy): domain Bacteria; kingdom Bacillati; phylum Actinomycetota; class Actinomycetes; order Kitasatosporales; family Streptomycetaceae; genus Streptomyces; species Streptomyces sp. NPDC006879. The sequence continues at coordinate 54,186 of NZ_JBIAGC010000011.1, read as the reverse complement.
CCCTGGTCGCCTCCACGGTCACCGGCGAACTCGACGCCCTCGCCCGCCGGGCCGCCCTGCTCGCCGAACTCGTCCAGCAGGGCGACCTGGCCGGCATCCACTTCGAGGGCCCCTTCATCTCCCCCTGCCGCAAGGGCGCGCACAAGGAGGACCTGCTCCGCCACCCCGACCCCGCCGAAGTGCGCAAGCTGATGGACGCCGCGCACGGGAGCGCCCGGATGTTCACTCTCGCCACCGAACTGCCCGGCGGCCTTGAGTCGGTGAGGATGCTCGCGGACCACGGGGTGATCGCCGCCATCGGGCACACCGACGCGAGTTACGAACAGGCCGTACGGGCCATCGACGCCGGCGCGACCGTGGCCACCCACCTGTTCAACGCGATGCCGGGGCTGGCACACCGCACCCCCGGGCCGATCGCCGCGCTGCTGGAGGACGAGCGGGTCACCGTAGAACTGATCAACGACGGCACCCACCTGCACCCGGCGATGCTGGAACTCGCCTTCCACCACGCCGGTCCACGCCGGGTCGCGCTGATCACCGACGCGATGGACGCCGCCGGCTTCGGGGACGGCATCTACCACCTCGGACCCCTGGAGGTCGAGGTCAAGGACAGCGTGGCACGACTCGTCGAGGGCGGCGCCATCGCCGGCTCCACACTGACCCTGGACACCGCCTTCAAACGGGCCGTGACGGTGGACGGCCTGCCGGTCGAGGACGTGGTGCAGGCGATCTCCGCCAACCCGGCACGGCTGCTCGGCCTGTCCACGGAAGTGGGCTCCCTGGAGCCGGGCAAGTACGCCGATCTGGTGGTCCTGGACGCCGAGTTCACCCTGAAGGGCGTGATGCGCCGTGGCGAGTGGGTCCGCAACCCGCTGACGTCGAACTGACCTTCCGCCAGCGGTCCCGCGGGGCCCTGACGGTCCGCGGAGCGGTGCTGAGGGAGCAGCTCCGCTGAACACCCCTCAGGAGTGGCGGAACGCAGCTCATTTGGGACGGTGGCCGGTCCGCACCCTGGGCCGGCCACGTTCCGTTTGACATCATCCCCGGTCAGTGGCCTGAACGAAGTGGCCGGAACCGGGGGGTGAAGACGGATGATCCTGACCGTCACGCTGAATGCCGCACTCGATGTGACCTACGAGGTGCCCAGGCTCGCCCCGCACCGCTCGCACCAGGCCGGCCCCGGTACCGAACGCCCCGGCGGCACGGGCCTGAACGTCTCCCGGGCGTTGACCGACCTCGGCCACGAAGTGGTCGCCACCGGATTCGCCGGCGGCGCCACAGGCGCCACCGTACGCACCCTGCTCGCCGGCACGGCCGTGCACGACGCGTTCGTCCCCTGCGCCGCGGACAGCCGCCGCATCCTGAGGATCGTCGACCGCTCGGGCGGCGGCCCCACGCACTTCCACGAGCCGGGCCCCCACATCTCCACCGGCGAATGGGAACGGTTCCTGATCGAGTACTCCAAGACCCTGCCGCAGGCACGCGCCGTGGCCCTCTGCGGCAGCCTCCCCCCAGGCCTTCCGGTGGGCGCCTACGCGCAGTTGGTCCGGGCCGCACGCGCGGCCCGCGTACCGGTCCTCCTGGACACCGCTGGAGAGCCGCTGCGCCGTGGCATCGCCGCACGGCCCGACGTGGCCCGACCCACCGTCGAGGCACTGGCCCAACTCACCGGCGCCCGCGACCCCCTGGCCGCCGCCCGTGCCGCCCGCCGCCGAGGCGCCCACGCCGTGGTCACCGCTCTCGGCCCGAACGGTCTGCTGGCCACCACCGGGGAAGGCAGCTGGCAGGCCATCCCGCCCGGCCCCGCGGAGGGCGAAGGGGCCGCCGGAGCCGGCGACTGCGCCACCGCCGGCCTGTTGTCGGCCCTGGTCGAGGGAGAGAACTGGCCCTCCCGGCTGGCCCGGGCCACCGCGGTGGCGGCCACAGCACTGCCCCCGCCCGCGAGCCGCGCCTTCGACACCGGCGCCTACCCCGCACTGCTCGCCGACGTCGTGGTGAGCGCCCTCACTCCAGATCCGGGGCCAGGACCCTCAACTCGGCCCTAGAAGACCGATGAAGATCTTGCTTCGACTGCCCGGCTCGCCCCGGATTGCCCGCTAATATCAATCGCCATGAACCGGTACAAGCCGGGCGTGATTTCAAGATCTTCAGGACGCTTCTAGGGCGTGTTGCGAACGTCCCTCCCGGCCGCCCGCGCTGGCCGGAGCCCTTAGCGGGGCTCCAGTTTGAACTGGTCGATCACGGCCTCGCACTGGTTGCCCTGCTCGCAGGAAACCTTGATCTCATTGGTGCCCTTGTTGAGGTTGATGTAGTTGAAGGTGTAGGTCCAACCCTTCTCCCAATCCCCCTCCTTGGCCTTGGCGTGATTACGCAGCCGCAGTTCACGGGTCTGCGCCGTTCCGTTCACCGAGAGCGTGGCCGTGGCGTCCTTGCCGGGCACTCCGTAGTACGTCCGGAACTTGTACTCGCCGGACTTGGGCACCTCCACCGTCCACGTCACCGCGGCGCCGACCTGGTTGAAGCCGCCCACGTACTTGCCGCCAGCGGCCTTGGCACCGGGAATCTCCGTCTCCGGGACGGCTCCTCCGGTGAGCACCAGGCCGGAGCCGGTGGCCGCGTCCGACTTCGGCAGCGAAGCGTCCTTCGACGGGGCCGCCTTGCTCGGCTCCGCCTTGTCGCCGGGGGTCTGGGGAGCGGAGGTCGCCTGCGGGGAGGCGTCGTCGACCGGAGCGCCCTTCGTGTCCCCCTTGTCGGAGAGCCAGGCCACACCGATGCCGATCACCACGGCTCCCACCACGGCGACCGCGCCGATCAGCAGACCCCTACGGCTGGAGTCCCGGCGGGGCTCCTCGTGGTGCTGGGGCGGGGCCGCCGGAGGCTGGCCGCCGTAGGGCGGCTGCTGCTGCGGCACCCCGTACCCGCCGGCCTGGATGGCCTCGGGAGCCTGGTAGTGCGGCTGCTGCTGTGCGGGGGCCTGCTGACGGGCGCCGTACTGACGCTCCCCCACGGTGCGCACCTGGTTGTAGGACGTCCGCGGCACCCGCGGCTGGCCGTTTGACGGACCGGGGTAGCCGTAGCCGCCACCGTGCGTGGGCGGGGTGGCACCGGCTGCCTGACCGTCCGCGTAGAGGTAGCCGAACGGATCGTCGTCATCGGGCGCACTCGCGCCGTTGTTCGGGCCGTTGTTCGCGGGCGTCGTCATCGCGGGTCCATCCTTTCGACCCCCGGGAGCCTACATCGAACAGGCACTCTCCCGGGCCCGAGGCGAACGCTCACCTCGGTCAACCAGCCCTTCTCTGGGCCTTGGAGCGCGACCGCTTCTCGATGTACATCCGCTGGTCAGCTGAGCGAAGCACTTCGTCGGCGGACATCCCACAACTTGCCCAGCCGATCCCGAAGGAGGCTCCCACCCGTACCGCCCGACCGTCCACCCGGATGGGCGGGATGATCGCGTTGCGCAGCCGCACCGCGAGATCGGCGGCATCGGCTGCGCCGAGCCCGTCCGCGAGGACCACGAACTCGTCCCCGCCGAGCCTCGCGACGGTGTCCCCGTCCCGCACCCCGTTGGTCAGCCGGCGGGCCACCTCGATGAGCACGGCATCACCGGTGTGGTGACCGAAACGGTCATTGATCGACTTGAAGCCGTCGAGGTCGCAGAAGAGGACCGCGAGACCCTTGGTCCCGTCATCGAGGTCGGACGCCGGGGCCACGGTGTGGACGTGGTGGTCGTAGCCGGAGTCGACGCGGTAGCCGTCCGGTGCCGGGTAGCCGTCAGCCCCGTAGCCGTCGACGGGGAAGCCGTGCGGCCCCACCGCCGCCCCGCCCTCGAAGGCGTCCCGCCCCTCGAAGGCCGCGTCCAGTGCCTCCACCGCGGAGGCCTGGGTGGACTGCTGGGGTCGTCGGCACAGCCGCGCGCTCAGGCGGGACCGCAACTCCGCGCTGTTGGGCAGCCCGGTGAGCGAATCGTGGCTGGCCCGGTGGGCGAGCTGGAGCTCGTGCCGCTTGCGTTCCTCGATGTCCTCGACGTGGGTGAGCAGGAAACGCGGCCCGTCGGCGGCGTCGGCGACCACCGAGTTGCGCAGTGACACCCACACGTAGGAACCGTCCCGCCGGGCCAGCCGCAGCTCCGCCCGCCCGCCCTCGGCGGAGGTCCGCAGCAGCGTGCCGATGTCCTCGGGGTGCACCAGGTCGGAAAAGGAATAGCGGCGCATCACCGACGCCGGGCGGCCCAGGAGCCGGCACAGGGCGTCATTGGTGCGCAACAGCCGCCCGTGCTGGTCACCGCCCATCTCGGCGATCGCCATGCCGCTCGGCGCGTACTCGAAGGCCTGCCGGAAGGACTCCTCGCTGGCCCGCAGCGCCTGCTGCTCGCGCTCCAGCCGGACCAGGGCCCGCTGCATGTTTGCGCGGAGCCGGGCGTTGCTGATCGCAATGGCGGCCTGAAAGGCGTACATCTGGAGCGCTTCCTGCCCCCAGGCTCCGGGCCGCCGCCCGTTTCTGGGCTTGTCCACCGAGATCACGCCCAGCAGCTCCCCGCCGGAGGCGTACATCGGGGCGTAGAGGCGGTCCTCGGGGTGCCATTCGTCTTCGAAGCGCGGCTCGGGGCCCTCGGTGTGCCACTGCGGCACGTCGTCCTCGATGAGGACCCAGCCCTCGGTGTGCGGGATGAAGCGCAACCCGCCCCAGGACTCGCCCATCGACAGACGGCGGTCCCAGGAGGCGCGGGAACCGACCCGGCCGGTGATGAGGGCCTCCGCGGCGGGGTTCCCCGCGAGGGCGGCGACCACGAGGTCACCGTCGGGACGGACGAGGTTCACGCAGGCGAGCTCATAGCCGAGACCGCTGACGATTCCGTCGACGACTGCCTGGAGGGTGTCGGCGAGGCTGCGGGCCTTGTTCAGTTCGGCTACGACCTGGTGCAGCTGCCGCAGGGTCGCAAGACGGACGTACGGCTCCGACTCGGTCTCCATTGTTCGCTCTCCCCGAGACCTCGACAGCAACTCCAGATTGTTATTCGGCGTTTCGTTGCGTTGTCCGCCCCACTGAATCACAGTGAGCTGTGCGCCCGGTACACAGGGTCAACAAATCTTGCTCTCTGTGACTCAAGTCACATCAGGTGAGGAGGTTCGGCCTCTTTTCCGGAGCAAACCGGAAGGGCACGTGCGGGCAATGCCATGCGGGACACGGGGTGGCCGTACGACCTAGGCCTCCCGCCCGGCTCCGCCTCGTCCTCAGGCCGGATGCGGGCGCGTGGGAGCGAAGACTAGCGTTTCGGACGTGCTGAAGACGAGACCGAAAACCGTTCATCCTGAAGGGGTGAGCAATGAAGAGTTCCGCGCCGCCATGTCCCGGCTGGCCGCCGGCGTGGTGCTGATCACCGCCCATGAACCGCCGCTGAGCGCCCAAGGGCCACGCGGCGAGGACGTGGGCATGACCGCCACCGCGTTCATGTCGGTGTCCCTGGAGCCACCCCTGGTGGTGGTCAGCCTGCGCGAGGGCTCCCGCATGGACGATCTGCTGGCCGAACAACCGCTGTGGGGCGCCTCCGTACTGGCGGAGAGTCAGCGTCACGTGGCGGGCAGGTTCGCGATGAAGGGCCGGATCAGCGACCGGCTGCTCTTCGAGGACGTACCGCACGTACGCGGCGAGGCCTCCGGCGCGCTCCTGATGGGCGGCGCACTGGCCACCTTGGAATGCCGTACCGAGGACCGGGTGGCCGCGGGTGACCACACCCTGGTGATCGGCCGGGTGCTGACAGCAGCCACGCCCAGCCCACAGGGCGCTCCGCTGGCCTACTTCCGCGGCAAGTACCGGCAGTTGGCTCCTTGACGGCCAGTGCGACTGTGTGCCCCCGCTGGGCGCAGGACCACTCCACGCCACCCGCACGGTCGGGGGCCCTCAGAGCGCGGAGCCACCGTCCGCCGGCGCCCGGGCGCCGACGCTGCCCGGCGCCAGGACGCGGCGCGCTACCAGTCACGGCCCGAACGGCCCCGCTTGGTGTCCCCGCGCTGCTTCTTCTCGCGCAGGCGCCGCTCGTTGATGCCCCGCGGGATCCGAGTCGGCCGACGCGGTTTGGGCGGCGGCGCAGTGGCCTGCGCGAGCAACGAGGCCAGGCGGACCATGGCCATCTCCCGGTTGCGCCACTGCGAACGGTGCTCGGACGCCCGCACCACGACCACGCCGCCCACCAGGCGGGGCGCCAGCCGCTCCAGCGCCCGCTCCTTCCACACCGGCGGCAGCGCTTCGGTGGCGGCGAGGTCGAAGCGCAGCTCGGCCTGTGAGTCACTGGTGTTGACGTGCTGTCCGCCCGGGCCGGAGGAGCGCGAGAAGCGCCACTGGAGCTCGGACTCCGGCAGGACGACCGAACCACGGATGACGTAGGGACCAGGCATGCCCCCATCATCGCCGTCCGGACCGCCGGGCGTCATCCGCATTTCACCCGTTACGGAGGAGGGAACTGTGGGTGGCTGCTCCGCGTTGGGACGGGTAGCGGTAGCTTCGTGGAAGCTCCGCACACCGACGAGAAGGGGACATCCCAATGGCAGTAAGCCTGTCCAAGGGCGGCAACGTTTCGCTGACGAAGGAGGCGCCGGGTCTCTCCGCCGTCACGGTCGGCCTCGGCTGGGACGTCCGCACCACCACGGGCACCGACTTCGACCTGGACGCCTCCGCCATCGCGGTCAACGCCATGGGCAAGGTCGTCTCCGACAGCCACTTCGTTTTCTTCAACAACAAGTCCACCCCGGACCAGACGATCGTGCACACCGGCGACAACCGCACCGGTGAGGGCGCCGGCGACGACGAGGCCATCAACGTCAACCTGGCGGGCCTGCCGGCCGATGTGGACAAGATCGTCTTCCCGGTCTCCATCTACGACGCCGAATCCCGCAGCCAGAACTTCGGCCAGGTCCGTAACGCGTACATCCGCGTGGTCAACCAGGCCGGCGGCAGCGAGATCGCCCGCTACGACCTCAGCGAGGACGCCGCGACCGAGACCGCCATGGTCTTCGGCGAGCTGTACCGCAACGGCGCCGAGTGGAAGTTCCGCGCCGTGGGCCAGGGCTACGCCTCGGGCCTGACCGGCATCGCCCAGGACTTCGGCGTCAACGTCTAAGACAGGGGCCAGCTGATCCGCCGCCCCGCGGCGGCCGGAGCACCCAGGGGCAGGGGCCGGACCAACCGTCCGGTTCCTGCCCCTTGGCCATGGCGCCCGGCCCCGCCAGCGGTTGCACGGCGCCCACGGGCCCCGATGCGCCGGCTCAGGGCAACTCGGGCTTGTCCTGGCCGTACAACCATGAGTCCCAGAGCTCACTCAGGTCCACTGCGGCCCGCTTGTCCACGTACCGGGTGAAGTCAGCCGTGCTGGCGTTGCCGTGCCGGTGGTCCGTGGTCCATCCGCGGACCACGGCGAAGAACTCAGCCTCCCCCAGTTCCTGCCGGAGCCGGTGCACCACCATCGCCCCGCGTTGGTAGACGGGCGGATCGGAGATGTTCTCGGCGGCGGGAGGCTCGGCCGGCGGGAAGGCCCAGACCTCCTCCTCGTCCGCCTCCTCGTCGAACTCGGTGTCGCCTTCGTAGAAGGCGTCGAAGTACTCCTGTGCGGTCGGGCCACCGTGCTCCTCGGACCACAGCCACTGCGCGTAGGTGGCGAAGCCCTCGTTGAGCCACATGTCCTTCCAGGACGCCGGAGTCACGGAGTTCCCGAACCACTGGTGGGCCATCTCGTGCACCACGAGGTCCACGCTCGGCGCCCCGGGGAACACCGGGCGGGTCTGCGTCTCCAGGGCGTAGCCGAGAGCGCCCCCGGAGACCACCACCGCACCGGTGGAGGCGAAGGGGTAGGGCCCGAACTTGCGCGCCGACCACTCGACGATCTCCGGGAGCCGCCTGAGGGCGGCCTCGCTCTTCTCGGCCTCGCCCGGATCGACCGCCGTGTAGACGGGGATGCCCGAAGCCGTGGCAGCCGTGGAGATCCGGTACTTGTCGATGCCCAGCGTCGCCACGTAACTGGCCATCGGCTCGGCGCTGCGCCAGCGGAAGACGCTCTTGCCCCCCTGTGTCGCACGGGCCGTCAAGGAGCCGTTGGATACGGCCTCGTACCCGGCGGGGACGGTGACGGCGACGTCATAGGTGGCCTTGTCCGACGGGTGGTGGTTGCCGGGGAACCAGGCCATCGAACCCACCGGTTCACCGACACCGATCGCGCCCCCCTCGGTGGCGATCCAACCCTCCTCCGAGCCGTCCGGGTCCTCGATCGTCTTGGGGACACCGGCATAGCGGACGACGGTGCGGAAGGTCCCTCCGGCCTTGAGGTCGTCGGCCGGACGGATCGTCAGCTCCTGGCCGACCCGGTTGAAACGCGCGGGCTTGCCGTCCACCTCGACGCCCCCGACGTCCATTCCGTCGAAGTCCAGGTTGAAGGCGCTCATGCTCCGCTCGGCGCGTGCGGTGATCTCCGCCCGGCCGGTCATCCGCCCCTCCTCGGGCGCGTACTGCAGATCAAGGTCGTAGTGGGTGACGTCGTACCCGCCGTTGCCCGCCCTCGGGAAGTACGGGTCACGCAACGTCGAAGCCCCCGGTCGGCCCTGCACCGCGCCATTCGTGCAGGCAGAACCCAGGCCGAGCGCGAGCAGCACGGCGACGGTGGGGCGAACGAGGTGCCGCGGGCTCCAGTGATCCACTCCTCGATCCTAATCGGATGGCCCCGGCACGGTCGCCGGCGCCAAGGCGCGACGGCTGCCCCCTGGGCCGCGCGGTTCGACGGACCGCCAGGTGCCACAGGCCCGGGCGCGGGCGATCGAGTCCGCCCGTGGGACGATTCGCTACGTGCTCGACATCGGCTACTCCCTCTCCCGGCGTTTCCCTGACCCCCCGCAGACCGACTACCGGTCGGCGTCGGTGGCCCTGCTCCGCCACGACTTGTTCTGCGGGGACGTCTACCTCGCCGACACCAAGGCGGACCGGGAGGTGTCCACGGCCTGGGGATGGGTGCCCGTGCTCGACTTCGCCTGGGCCCTGTGCGACATCGTCGAACAACTCGACCGCGACCCGCGCGGCAGCCGCTCCTCCACCCGCCAGTACGCCGAACTGGACTTCACCGAGTCCAGCGACCGCATGTTCTTCGAGCGACGCTTCGGCTGGGTCGACGTGGAAGCCGACTGGATGCCGGCCGAAGAGGCACCGCTGACCTTCAGCCACCGACTGCTGCGCCGCGAAGCCCGGGACTTCCTCCACGACCTGATCGCCGACCTCACCGACATGCACGAGGGCCTCGGCGACAACCCGGCGATCTGGGACCTACAGGCCCGCTTCCCCCGCATCGCCTGAGCCCGCCGACCAAACCACCAAGGCCCGATCTGCCCCGGGACCGGATCAGCCCGCCACCCGCACCCCGATCTGGGCGGCGAACGCCGGCGCCAGGTCGAGCAGCTGCGCCGGGCTGATCACCGCCCCGGCCAACCGCTCCACCCCCCGCGCGATGTCCAGCTCGGAGGCGAACCGCAGATCGACGTCCGCCATCGACACCCCGCTGAAATCCACTCCCCGCAGCACGCAGTCCCGGAACTCCACCCGCTCCAGGCGGGCCCCCGCGAAGTCCGCCTCCACCAGGACGCACCCTTCGAAAACCACGTCCGTCAACCGCGCCTTGCGCAGGTTCAGGTAGTCGATCTTCCCGCCGGAGACCAGGACCCGCTCCCAGCGCGCCCCGTGCGCCTGCACCCCGCCCAGCCGGGCCTCCCGTACCTCGACGTCGCGCAGTGAGGCCTCCGCCAGATCAGTGCCCACACCCCGCACGTCCACCAGGACCGAGTCCACCAGACGGGCCCGGCTCAACCCGGTCTCGTCGAAGGCGCAGCCGGTCAGCCGGCAGTCCAGGAAACGCGCCCCCCTCGCCTGCTGTCCGCCGAAGTCCAGCCCGTCGATCGACAGGCCGTCGTAATCCCCGTCCGCCTCAAGCGCCCCCTGGCCCCAGCCCAACAGCTCCGGCAGCCGAACCTCGGGCCTGCGGGCCGCCCGTACGACGTCATGTCCTCGTGCCATGCGCCCATCGTGCGCCACGGGTGTGACAACAGCCGGCCCAGGAGAGCCGGACCCCGCCCTCAACGAGGCCGCTGGTCGAGCCACCCCGGGGGCGGGCTGCCCAGCCATCTGGCCACCGCACCCTCCTGGGCGACCACCGCACCCGTACTGACCCCCACGGCCACCGCCACGCACACCACGATCAGCCAGGAGAGCAGCACGAACACCGGACCGGCCGGACCGTACGCGGACAGCGCGCGGTCGATGGCCCGCGGCATGTAGAAGCCCGCGCCCAGGGACAGGGCGGTGACCGCGGCGGCCGTGAACACCGCCCCGGGGAGCAGCGGCACCCAACGCACCAGACCGCCCAGCAGCAGGTGCTGGGTCCACCACCACAAGGCGGTCTGCGAGACGAAGGTGACCACGACCGCCACCCCAAGACCCGCCCCGAAACCGTCCCGCAGCGGGGCCTGCACGACCAGGACCAACAGCCACACCCCGATCCACACCGGCCACCGCCACACGGCCACCCGGGGACCGGACCGCGGAATCCCCCAGGCCCGCTTGCACAGCCGCTGCATGGCGCGGCTCACGGCAGTGGCCGACAACAGCACCATCAGCGCGCCGACGACACCGGTGGCCTGCTGGAGGTCCTCGCTCTGCGGCCGGAACACCGCCTCCAACTGGGCACTGGCCGCACCGCTCAGCCCGAACACCGCACGGACCGAGGCCACCAACTGCTCACGCAGCACCTGCGGCGCGAACGAGGCGAAGACGAAGACCAGCGGAACGGCCGTCAGGAAACACTGGGCGGCCAGCCGGGTGGCCGAGTCGAAGATGTTCACGGCCAGCATCCGGTCGGCGAGATGGGTCACGACGGGGAAGCGGCTCTCCGTCCGGGCGTGAACCCGCTGCGCCCGCGCGACCAGCCGCGCCGTCCTGCTGCGCCACCAGGACGGCCGCAGCAACGAGCTCCGAGCCATCAACGGGCCGGTGTCGGGCCGGCGCGGTCATCGCCCCGCCCCGTGAAGCTCGGTCCAGTCCTCCGTCCGGTAGTGCCCAAGGCGGTGCTCCTTTCCTCGCGCCCTCGCCCCTCGCCAGGGTGCCGCCCGGGAACCAGGGCGGCATCCCGGGATCGTCCGGTTGGCAGCAGCACGACGGGCCGGGCCCGTTCATCCGTACGGGCGCGGACGGCTCGCGGCCGGCCGGCCACCACGGTCTGCTGGCAGCCAGACCTGGAGGCAGGGGAGGACGGACGATGGCGGACGACGGTACGACCGGCCCGGAGCGAGAACCCCGCCGCCCAACCGACCCCGACCCGGAGCGCTCCGAGCTGGAGCAGCTGCGCGGCCGGGTGGCCGCTCTGGAGGCCGACCAGGCCGCCCGCACGCCCCACCACCGGTGGCGGTCCTTCTTCTGCGTGCTGCTGATCGTCATCGGCTGTCTCCTGGCACCGCTGGCCGGCGTCGCCGCCTGGACGTCCAGTCAGGTCGGTGACACCGACCGGTACGTGGCCACCGTCGCACCGCTCGCCTCCGACCCGGACATCCAGGCAGCGGTGGCGAACCGGGTCACCAACGAGGTGATGAAGTACGTCGACGTACCCAGCCTGTTGGAAACCGCCGCGCCCGCGGACCGCCCCCGCCTGGAGAAGGCGCTCGGTCTGCTCGGGAACTCCCTGGAGGGGGCGGTGCGCAGCTTCGTGCAGGACCGGACCCAGGACATCATCGCCTCGGGGGCCTTCGAGCAGATCTGGACCGAAGCCAACCGGCGGATCCACACGGCCGTGGTCAAGGCCCTCACCGGCAGCGACAACAGCACCGTCAACATCCAGAACGACTCGGTGACCCTCGACCTGGGCCCCCTGGTGGAACAGGTCAAACAGCGCCTGATCGCCGACGGCATGACCCTCGCCTCGAACATCCCCGAGGTGCACACCGAATTCACCATCCTGCAGGCGGACAACATCGGGAAGGTCAAGACCGCCTTCCGGCTGCTGGAGATCGTCGGGTTCTGGCTGCCCGTGCTCTCGGTGCTGTTCCTGGCCGCCGGAGTGTTGCTCGCCCAGCACCGCCGCCGGGTGCTGATCACCGCCGCCCTGTGCCTGGCCCTCGCGATGCTGGTGCTCGGCGCCGCCCTGACCATCTTCCGGGTGGTGTACCTCAACGCCCTGCCCGACAGCGTCTCGCAGCCCGCCGCGGAGTCGGTGTACGACATCCTGACCCGCTACCTGCGCACCACCGTCCGCACCACGGTGGCGGCCGGCGTGGTGGTCGCCCTCGCCGCCTGGCTGACGGGGCCGAGCCGCTGGGCCACCCTCTCCCGACAGCTGTGGGACTCCGGTATCCACTCGGTGCGGGACACCGCCGACCGGGCCGGCCTACGGACCGCCCCGGTGGGCGCCTTCGTCCGCAACCGGCGCGGTTGGATCACCTGGATCCTGGTGGCCGTGACGGTGCTCGTCTACTTCCTGTGGAGCTACCCCACCGGTTGGGTGGTCATCGGGCTGGCCCTGACCCTGCTCTTCGCCCTGGCCGTGGTGGAGTTCCTCGCCGCGGAACCGGAGGCTGGTGCACCGCCCCCCAAGATCACAGAATTGCCCGATGACGACCACAGACCATGGGAACACTGACCCCGCCACCGCCCAGGCCTGGAAGGCGCTGGGCGGTGCACCGGAACTCGCCGCCAAAGTCAGCTACCACGGCGTGAGCGGACTGGGCAGGGGCACCCTGCCGGTACCGGGCCTGGCACGGGCCACCGTCGGCGCCTGTTCCCTGGCCGCGGCGGAACTCGCCGCGGTACGGCAAGGCCGCGGGCCCCGCTCGACGACCCCGCTGCGGGTGGACGAAGGAGCAGTCACCACCGCCTTCCACAGCGAACGGCACCTGCGGATCGCCGGGCGCGCGCCGCAAGCGTTCGCCGAACTGTCCGGCTTCTGGCGGGCCCGCGACGGATGGGTGCGCACCCACGCCAACTACCCGCACCACCGGGCGCGCCTCCTCTCGGCCCTCGCAGTCGCCGATTCCGCCCGGCCGGTGGAGGCACTGCGGGCCGCCGTGGCCGAACGCACCGCGGTCGAGGTCCAGGAGGCGGCGTATGCGGCCGGCGGGCTCGCGGTGGCCGTGACGACCGCCCCCGGAGGTCCACACCCACTGCTGCGGACCACAGCCGAAGGCGGCGACATCCCGCTACCGGCCTGCGAAAGCCCGCTGCCGGCGACCGGCGTACGGGTCCTGGACCTGACCCGGGTGCTGGCCGGCCCCGTGGCCACCCGCGTCCTGGGGCTGCTGGGCGCCGACGTACTGCGGGTGGACTCCCCCGCGCTGCCCGAGGACGCGGACACGCACACCGACACCGGCTTCCAGAAGCGCTCCACCCGCCTGGACCTCGCGCACTTCGCGGACCGCGCCCGTTTCGAGGAGCTACTCGCCCAGGCACACGTCGTGGTCACCGGCTACCGCCCCGGGGCACTGGACCGCTTCGGGCTCGCTGCGCAGGCACTGGCGGAACGCCGCCCGGGCCTGGTGGTGGCCCGCCTCTGCGCCTGGGGGTGGACCGGCCCCTGGGCCGGGCGGCGCGGCTTCGACTCGCTGGTGCAGGCCGGGTACGGCATCGCCGCGGCCGAGGCGGATGCCGACGGGCACCCCGGCACGCTGCCCGCGCAGGCACTCGACCACGGCACCGGATACCTGCTGGCGGCGGCGGTACTGCGGGCTCTGGCAGAGGGCGGCGGCCGGTTGATCGACCTGTCCCTGGTCGGTACGGCGTCCTGGCTGCTCCGGGACGTGCCAGCAGTCGAAGGGCGCCCCGCATCCGGCCCTGGACACGTCCCCGATCCGTACCTTGCCGAGGCCGACTCGGCCTACGGCCCGTTGCGCTACGCGCGGCCACCGCTGGGCGGGTCGGTACCCACCGACTGGACGCGCCGGCCTTCGCGGTGGGGCCAGGACGCGCCGGTCTGGCTCTGAGGACGGCAGAACCCCTCACCCGCGCCGGACGGTCCCGGCCCTGGCGTTCAGCTGGGCCCGCCGAGGCCGGTGAGGGCCTCGTCCGTCAGCCGGAACACCGTCCACTCGTCCTGCGGCAGCGCACCCAGGGACTTGTAGAACTCGATGGAAGGCGCGTTCCAGTTCAGTACGGCCCACTCCAGACGGCCGTACCCGCGCTGCACGCAGATGCGGGCCAGTTCGGTCAGCAGGGCCCGCCCATGGCCGCCGCGCCGCAGGTGCGGGCGCACGTACAGGTCCTCCAGGTAGATGCCGTGGACGCCTCGCCAGGAAGAGAAGTTCAAGAACCACAGTGCGAAGCCGGCGACCTCGCCGTCCTCGGTCTCGGCAAGGTGCGCGAAGGCCGCCGGGTGCTCGCCGAACAGGGCCTCGCGGAGTTGTTCCTCGCTCGCCTTCGCCTCGTGCGGTACCCGCTCGTACTCGGCGAGTTCCTTGACCAGTTGGTGGATGACGGGCACATCGGCGGCGGTCGCGATACGAATCATGGGGCCACCCTAGGACGAGCCGCGAAGGCCGGGCCGGGCCTTCCGCGATCTGCCGCCCCACCCCCTGGTCCGGACACAAGGACCGATCCGGTGGGCGAATCATCGACATCTTGCCACTGGCCGTCACGGCGCGATCGCGAGTACCAACTCCTCATGACGAGCGCCACCCGCACCACCGTCAACGGCGGCATCTCCTTCTGGTTCGACCAGCACGCTCTGCCCACCGCCCGCGCCCCCCTTACCGAAGACGCCACCGCCGATATCTGCATCATCGGCGGCGGCTACACCGGTCTGTGGACCGCGTACTACCTCAAGCGCGCTGAACCCAGCCTGAACATCACCGTCCTGGAACAGAAGTTCTGCGGCTACGGAGCCTCCGGCCGCAACGGCGGCTGGCTCTACAACGGCGTCGCCGGCCGCGACCGGTACGCCGCGAGCCACGGCCACGAGGCCGCCGCCCGCCTCCAACGGGCGATGAACGACACCGTCACCGAAGTCATCGACACCGCAGCCGCCGAAGGCATCCAAGCCGATGTCCACCGCGGCGGAGTCCTCGAAGTCGCCTACACCCCGGCCCAGCTCGCCCGGCTCAAAGCCTTCCACCAGGCCGAAACCGCCTTCGGCGAACGCGACCGCGAACTGTACGACGCCGAGGCCACCGCCGCCCGCATCCGGATCGCCGGGGCCCTCGGCTCCACGTGGACCCCGCACGGCGCCCGCATCCAGCCCGCCAAGCTCGTCACCGGCCTGGCCGCCGCCTGCGAACGTCTCGGCGTGCGCCTCCACGAGTCCACCCCCGTCACCGAGATCGCCCAGGGCCGCGCCACCACCCCCTTCGGTACGGTCCGCGCCCGATACGTGCTGCGCTGCACGGAAGGCTTCACCGCCTCCCTCAAGGGCCACCGGCGCAGCTGGCTGCCCATGAACTCGTCGATGATCGTGACCGAACCGCTGTCCGCGGCGCTCTGGGGGCAGATCGGCTGGGCTGGCTACGAGACCCTCGGTGACGCGGCACACGCCTACATCTACGCCCAGAGGACCGCCGACGACCGGATCGCCCTCGGCGGCCGGGGCGTCCCGTACCGCTACGGCTCCCGGACCGACAACGACGGCCGAACGCAGGACGCCACCATCGAGGCCCTGCGCGAGGTCCTTCTCCGCCTCTTCCCGCAAGTCGCCGACACCCCGATCGCGCACGCCTGGTCGGGCGTCCTCGGCGTCCCCCGCGACTGGTGCACGACCGTCACCCTGGACCGCAGCACCGGCCTCGGCTGGGCCGGTGGCTACGTCGGCAGCGGGGTCGCCACGGCCAACCTCGCCGCACGCACCCTGCGCGACCTCGTCCAGCAGGACTCCGGACGCGGTGGCGCCACCGAGCTGACCGCGCTGCCGTGGGTCAACCACCGGGTCCGCCGCTAGGAGCCGGAGCCGCTGCGCTGGCTCGGAGTCCAGGCCCTGTACGCCGCCTACCGTGCCGCCGACCGCAAGGAGGCCGCCAGCGCGAGTGCGCGGACGGCCCCCCTGGCCCGACTGGCGGACCGGATCTCCGGACGACACTGAACCGACGGGCGCAGGGGACCGGAGCCCGCCCCCTGCGCCCCGGCGCTCAGAACAACAGGTCGTACTTCTTCCAGGACCCGGCGACCTTCACCTTCGGCCCGAAGGGTGCAGCGGCCCGCCCCGTCCCCTTGCGTAGCCACAGGGCTCCGGCCGAGTCCCGGGCCAGGAGGTCCGCCCTACCGTCACCGGTCAGATCACCCGCACCCACGAAACGGTCGTACTTCTTCCAGGACCCGGCGACCTTCACCTTCGGCCCGAAGGGTGCAGCGGCCCGCCCCGTCCCCTTGCGTAGCCACAGGGCTCCGGCCGAGTCCCGGGCCAGGAGGTCCGCCCTACCGTCACCGGTCAGATCACCCGCACCCACGAAACGGTCGTACTTCTTCCAGCCTGTGCCGATCTTCACCCTGCGGCCGAAGAAGGGAGCGCTGGTCCGGTCGGTACCGGGGAAGAGCCAGAGCACGCCCGCGCTGTCACGGGCGAGGAGATCCGGCTTCCGATCACCGGTCACATCACCGACGCCCTCCAGAACGTCGTAGGCGTTCCAGCCCGTGGACACCTTCTTGCGACCCCACAGGCCGCTCTCGCCATCGGTGTCGTAGTACCACAGCGCACCGGCCCGATCCCGGCCGACGACCGAACCGCCCGTACCCTGCACCGTCACCGGAGCCAGCTTGGTCACGGCGGTGTAGCGCCCCCAGCCCTCGGCCAGCAGCTGCCCGCCACCGAACGGGCGCGCGGCCCGGCCGGTGCCCTCGAACGAGACCAGTTGACCCGCGCGGTCCCGGGCCAGCAACTGGTGCCGCTCCTTCACCGCGACCGGGCTCTTCACCGTGAACGTCCCGTTCGTATCGGGGTTGTTCCAGCCCGAGGTGTACACCTCGTAGGTGGCATAGGTGTCGATCTTCCAGGCGGGCGCTTTCGCCTCCGCCTTCAACGCGTACTTGATCGTCACATCGCCCGGCTTCACCTCGCAAGTGATGCCACCCCCCTCCCAGAGGGACCGCAACTCACCGCGCGTGAACGTGCAAGCCGCCGGCCGCCCACCGCCGGTGACCGAAGTGACGCTGACCTTCAGCTCGCCCCGGTCCCACTGCCGGAAGCCCTGAGACGGGCCGAAGCCGAGGCGCAGCCGACCCTTGTCCACCGCGTGCAGCTTCAGTGAGTGCGTCGTGGTGCGGCCCGCGACCACCCGCGGCATCGACAGCTTCAGGGTGTTGAGCCGCGCCCTCTCCTCGGTCAGCACCCGCACCGAATGAGCCTCCACCCGGCCCTTGACCGGCGCGCTCTTGGCCAGCTGCGCCCTCTTCACCGCCTGCGCGACGTCCGAACCGGCAGGTGCGTAGGCCACGCCCACGTGAACGGTCACATTGCCGGCGCTGCGCGCGGTGGTCACCCGCGGGCCCACGTACCCCGTGTCCTCGCCCGTCTGACAGGTGTAGACGCCCTTCGCCCCTGGCAGGGCGGCGCACTGCGAGTCCAGCAGCACCTTGGTGCCGGCCGGCAGTCCTCCGCCGCTCCAGGACTGGTCCGTCAACGCCTTGCGGCTGAACGCGTACACCAGGGTGCCGTCCGGGGTGCCCTGCACGTAGTCGGGTCGCAGCGAGGCCCCCTGCTCGTCTCCCGGTGCGATCACGTGGTCGAGGATGGTGAAGGCGTAGCCGTCGTCGCCAGCAGCCGATGCGGTGCTCGCGACGCCCGCCGTGACGACCAGCGCCGCCACGCCCCCGAGAACTCCCAGGCGCCGTGCGCCCAGGCCCATCATTTCGCGCATCCGCGCTCCATACGGTCAATGGCGGCATCATGCTGCCGCGGCAGCGCCATGTTCCCCTCATGGCTCAGCGGGCCGCGCCGGCCGCACCGGGACGCAACTCCGGCCGCCTGCACGCCGTTCGGCCCCGGCCACGGCCCCGCACCGCCCCCGTACCCCCCAAGACGGGGGCCCCCTCACAAAGGTTGCCTGCCACCGCGGCCCACCGCGGGGCGGCTTCGGCCACCTCCCGCGGGCCGGGGGCGAGCCTGCGGGTGGGTCCTGCCATCGAGCCCGCGGCGCATTGCCTTCCCTGCCCCGCCCATGGCCCGAGCACGGAAAAAGCCCAGACCGCGGGTGAGGCGACCTGGGCTCCTGTGGAGCCTCCTGTCGGATTCGAACCGACGACCTACGCATTACAAGTGCGGTGCTCTGGCCGGACTGAGCTAAGGAGGCAGCGCGCTCGGACGCACCGGGCACGGGGGTGCTCACTTTACACAGCGTGCGCCGGGCCCGGGTGGCGAAATCGTCACCCCCCAGCTGCTGACAGAACGGACGTCGCCGGGTAGCGTCACAGACGGTCCACCCTGGTGGACTAGACCAAACAACCTTCCTTTACTCGGATCGTCCGGCACGTTCCTGCCGGTGAAGGGGTACATCACCATGGCTTCTGTCACTTTCGACAAGGCGACCCGGCTCTACCCGGGAGCCACCAAGCCCGCCGTCGACGAGCTGGAGATAGAGATCGCCGACGGCGAGTTCCTCGTCCTCGTCGGCCCTTCCGGCTGCGGCAAGTCGACCTCCCTGCGCATGCTCGCCGGCCTGGAGGACGTCAACGGCGGCGCCATCCGCATCGGTGACCGCGATGTCACCCACCTTCCGCCCAAGGACCGGGACATCGCCATGGTGTTCCAGAACTACGCCCTCTACCCGCACATGTCGGTCGCCGACAACATGGGCTTCGCCCTGAAGATCGCCGGCGTGAACAAGGCCGAGATCCGCGCGAAGGTGGAGGAGGCCGCGAAGATCCTCGACCTCACCGAGTACCTGGACCGCAAGCCGAAGGCCCTGTCCGGCGGCCAGCGCCAGCGCGTGGCCATGGGGCGGGCCATCGTGCGCCAACCGCAGGTGTTCCTCATGGACGAGCCGCTGTCGAACCTGGACGCCAAGCTCCGCGTGAGCACCCGCACCCAGATCGCGGGCCTCCAGCGCCGCCTCGGCATCACCACCGTGTACGTGACGCACGACCAGGTCGAGGCCATGACCATGGGCGACCGGGTCGCCGTACTGAAGGACGGCCTCCTCCAGCAGGTGGACACCCCCCGCAACATGTACGACCGCCCGGCGAACCTCTTCGTCGCCGGCTTCATCGGCTCGCCGGCCATGAACCTCGTGGAGGTGCCGATCGCCGACGGAGGCGTGAAGTTCGGCGAAAGTCTGCTCGCGGTCCCGCGTGAGGCCCTGAGCGCGGCCACTGGCCTGCGCGACCTCACCGTCACGGTGGGCGTCCGGCCCGAGCACTTCGACCTGGTCGAGGAGGGCGGTCTGGCGATCACCGTTAACGTGGTCGAGGAGTTGGGCGCCGACGGCTACGTCTACGGCACCGCCTCGGTCGGCGGTGCCCAGCAGGACCTGGTCGTGCGGGTTCACGGCCGCCAGGTGCCGGAGAAGGGCTCCGTACTGCACGTGGTGCCGCGCGCCGACGAGATCCACGTGTTCGCCACTTCGACGGGCCAGCGGCTCGGGGAGTGACCCACCCGGCCACCTGACGCCGGCTGACGGCCGCGTCCCCCGGTGCCTACGCGCCGGGGGACGCGGCCGTCTGCGTTCCACGCGCTCCCGTCGACACGAACCGGTACGAAGAACGGCGCGCGGCGGGCACTGGACCAGCCGGCGGATCAGCGGGAGGCCAACCGGGTGGCGTTCGGGCTTCCGACCGCGAACGCGGGGCAGGGCCCCGCACGAGCCCTTGAAACAAAGGGAACACGGCGCTCGGGGACGGCAGAACCTCGACGGACAGGTGACAGACAGGTACTGAAATACCCTGACAGAACAGCCATTTCGAGCGCTGTACGTCAACACCCCCTTCGAAAGGACCTATCGAACCATCCCTCGACAGGGTGACTAAATGTCGCCATATCTTCACCGAGCGCTACGCTCGCCTCCGTGACCCACACAGCCCGCCGAATCGGCCGTTCTCTCGCCCTGGTCCTGCCCGTCGTCCTGGTCCTCTCCGGGACCCTCGCGGTCACCATGGTTCCCTGGGCCGACAGGTCCCAGTCCCAGATCGTCACCGCCGCCGCCGAGGACGTCTCCACGCGCGCCAAGACCCGCGCGCAACAAGACGTCCTGCGCGACGAGTTGCTGACCGAACTGCAGGAGAAGAACCCCGGTGACGTGCTGACGCACCTCCAGCAGGAGGTCGATCGCAGGCCCTCACTCGCGGAGCACTGCAAGGACATCGCCCGCGCCCTCGGCCGCGCCGCCGTCGGCGTCTACGGGCCGACCAAGGCCCAGTCCTACGCCCGCCCCGTCTGTGACACCTCCTTCGCCGCGGGTGTCTCCCAGGCCGACTGAGCCCGCACAGCAGGAGGGGGGGGGGGGGGGGGGGGGGGGGGGGGGGGGGGGGGGGGGGGGGCCCGCCCCCGGGGGCGCCCCCCCCCCCCCGCCCGCCGGCCCCCCCCCCCCCCCCCCCCCCCCCCCCCGCCCGGCCCGGCCCCCCCCCCCCCCCCCCCGCCCCCCCCCCCCCCCCCCCCTCCTCGCCGTTTCCGCCGTCCGCATAGGCTGGCCCGCATGACGGCAGATCCCTCGGCTTCACCCTCGTCCGCCAGCGCGCTCGAAAGTACGCCCACCCAGGCCGTGGTCCTGGCGGGCGGACAGGGTTCACGCCTGCGGCCCTACACCGACGACCGGCCCAAGCCGATGGTCGAGATCCCCGGCACCGGGGTTCCGATCATCGGCCATCAACTGGCCTGGCTTGCCGCCGAGGGCGTCACCGACGCCGTCATCTCCTGCGGCCACCTCGCGGAAGTGCTCCAGGAATGGCTGGAGTCGGCGGAACTGCCGCTGCGCGTGACCACCGTCGTCGAAAAGGAACCGCTCGGTCGCGGCGGCGGCCTGAAGTTCGCCGCCGCGCGCCTCCCCCACCCCGACCGGCCCTGGTACGCCACCAACGGCGACATCTGGACCCGGTTCTCGCTGCGCGAGATGGCCGCTTTCCACGAGGAGCGGGCGGCCACCGCGACGCTCGCCCTGGCCCGGCCGCGCATCCCGTGGGGAGCGGTGGAAACCAACGAGTTCGGACACGTGCTCGACTTCATCGAGTCCCCGCCCTCTCCCTACTTGATCAACGCCGGCGTCTACGTGTTCTCCGCCGAGTTCGCGACGCTGCTGCCGGACCGCGGCGATCACGAGCGGACCACCTTCCCCCGCCTGGCGCGGGAACGCCGGCTGGCCGGCTTCCCGCTTCCGCAGGGCTCGTACTGGCGGGCCATCGACACCGCCAAGGACCTCACCGAGGCCGCGAAGGAGCTCGCCTCCCACGTGCCCGCCTGAGCGCGCACCGGCTTCCTGGACCGAGAGCGGTCCTCACCGCGGTCCCGCGCGCCGACGGCCCGGCGCGCCTCCTGCGCGCCGGGCCGTCCGTTCTCCAGCAGGGCTTCAGCCGAGCAGGCCGCCCACGAGACCGGGCTTCTTCTCCGCTTCCTCCTCGCCGCCACCCGTGGTCCCGCCGGAGGCCGAGGGGCCGGCGGACGTGGAGGACGGGGGCTCCTGCGGCTCCGACTGAGTGGGACTCTCCCTGGTCTCGGCGCCCCGGGCGCCCTGGGTGGCCGTCGGGGACTGCGCACCGGCGGTGCTGGTCTCCCGCGCCGCCTCCGGAGTGCTGCGCTCCGCCGTGGGCGAGGTGGACGCCTCGGCGGAGGGTTCGACGGACTTCTTGCGGGCCTTCTTCTTGGCCGGGCGCTTCGCCTCCGTCCCGGACTCCTGCGGCAGCGGCTGACCCGGCAGGTAGTTGGCGGGGGGCTGGCCGGGGCCGGGCACCGTGACCACCGTGGTGGAGCGTACGGCCCCGCCGAGCACCGACCCGAGGATCAGGGTGAAGCCGACGATGACCGTGGCCATCAGCGCACCACGGCGCAGCACCCGGCGACGCAGCTGCCAGATGTGCGAACGCGGTCCCAGCTTGCGCCAGGCCTCGCCCGCGAGGCGGGCGTCCAGGGAGTAGACGGGAGCACCGGCGATGATCAGCGGGCTCCAGGCGGCGAGGTAGATGATGTCCGGGGCGTCGTAGGCCGGGAGCGTCCGCCAGCTGACGGTCATCAACAGGGCCGCGGAGAGCAGGGCTCCGAAGCAGGCGGCGAAGCGCTGCCACAGACCGAAGATGGTCAGTACTCCGACGATGACCTGGAGGAAGGCCACCGTAAGGCCGGCGCCCACCGGATGGTGCAGGGCGAAGTCGCGCAACGGCTCGGCCAGCGCCCAGGGTTGCAGGGACTGCAACCAGGTGACCATGGAGCCGCGTTCGCCGCCGTCGAAGTACACCGGGTCGCAGAGCTTGCCCATGCCCGCGTAGATGGAGATGAAGCCGAGGAACACGCGCAGCGGCAGCAGCACCACGCCCAGGTTCATCCGCCGGTCCGGGTAGTAGGCGTGCCGGACCTGCTCGCCCGAGGCGCCGGCACGGCGCGCGGCGGCGCGGGCCTGCGGGTCCGTCAGGCCGTCGGCCGCCCCGCCACGACGGTCGCCGGAGCCGGTGGGATCGGCGTCGTAGGCGCCCACGGCCTGCCTCACCGGCGGGATCAGCCGGGTGTCCGGGGCTTCGCCACCGGTGCGCGGACCGATGACGGTGGGCGTCGGCATGGTGTCCTCGGCCAGGTCGAGCCGGGGGATGACCTGGGTGGCCCCACCGTCGAAGGACGCTCCGTCGGAGGCGGTTGCCTGGGCACCGGAGGCGGTCCGGCCGGCCTCCCGGACGGCGCGCAGCAGTCCGGTCGTCCCTCCGAGGTCCCCGGGCGCGGACTTGCCGCTCCACACGACGGGCGCCCGGCGGCGCGCGCCGGCGCCGCTCATCGCCGGGACGCTCGCCTGCAGGACGGGCGCGGGGCGGCTGCTGACGGCGAGCTGCACGCGGAAGCTGGCGTGGTTGACGATGACCTGTGCAGGGTCGCACGGCACCTTGACCATGCTCAGTGCGGGCTGGTCGTCGAACCGGGGAGTTCTGGTGTCCACACTCATCTAACCGAGTGATGAGTGTTTAGGACACTGCCTTGACGGGGCGGATCTGTCCGAGGTCCGTCAAGGCAGGTTTACTCCGCCCGGCGGTCACCCGGTCGGGCGGAGTCGCGCACCGGACAGGGGCGCGGGAGGGGCTGTCAGCGTGCAGCGCGACGACGGGCGGCCTCGTACAGCACCACGCCGGCGGCGACGCCCGCGTTCAGCGATTCGGCACCGCCCGGCATCGGGATGCGCACCAGGTAGTCGCAGGTCTCCCCGACCAGACGCCCCAGGCCCTTGCCCTCACTGCCGACGACGACCACGACCGGACCGCCGAGCGCCTGAAGGTCACTGACCTCGTGCTCACCCTCGGCCGCCAGGCCGACCACGGTGATGCCTGCCTTCTGGTACGCCTCCAGGGCCCGCGTCAAGTTGGTGACCCGGGAGACCGGGGTACGGGCGGCGGTGCCCGCCGAGGTCTTCCAGGCACCGGCGGTCATGCCGGCCGCCCGACGCTCGGGGATCACCACGCCGTGGCCGCCGAAGGCGGACACCGAGCGGACGATCGCGCCCAGGTTCCGCGGGTCGGTCACCCCGTCCAGGGCGACGATGAGCGGGTCCTCGCCGTTGTCGTACGCGGCGTCGGTGAGGTCCTCGGGGTGGGCGTACTCGTACGGCGGCACCTGGAGCACCAGGCCCTGGTGGTTCAGCCCGCCGGTCATCCGGTCGAGTTCGGGGCGCGGGGCTTCCATCAGGTTGATGTTGCCGCGGGTCTGCGCGAGGGCAAGGGCTTCACGCACCCGCTCGTCGTTGTCGATGAACTGCTGCACGTACAAGGTGGTGGCGGGCACGCCGTCGCGCAGCGCCTCGAAGACCGGGTTACGGCCGACGACCATCTCGCTGGTGCCCTTCGGGCCACCCCGCCGCGGCGCGGGGCGGCGGCGCGCCGCCTGCTTGGCCTGGGCGTTGGCGATGCGGTTCTTCTTGTGTCCCTTGCGTTCGGAGGCGGGCGGCGTCGGGCCGCGCCCTTCCAGGCCCTTGCGCCGCTGGCCACCGCTGCCCACCGTCGCGCCCTTCTTGTTGGACGTTCGGCGGTTCCTGCGCTGGCTGTTCCCGGCCATGACCTACCTGTTTCCTTGCTGCGGAATGCGAATACGTATGTAAGTGTGCCGCCCGCGAGCCGGGGCGGCACCTGTGGGGCGCCCCGGGGCGCCCCACAGGGCGCCCACCGGGGGCGGGCTCAGCGCGGACCCAGGGTCCACCGCGGGCCCGCCGGGCTGTCCTCGATGACCAGACCGGACTGCGTCAGCTGATCGCGGATGGCATCGGCGGTCGCCCAGTCCTTGCGGCTCCGGGCGGCCTCGCGCTGCTCCAGGACGAGCCGGACGAGGGTGTCGACCGCGCCGTGCAGTTCCGCACCGCGATCGCCTTCGGCACCGGCCCACCGCTCGTCCAGCGGATCGAGGCCGAGTACGCCGAGCATGGCCCGGACCTCAGCAAGCCGTGCGATGGCGGATTCCTTGTCGTCGGCGGCGAGCGCCGAGTTTCCCTGCCGGACGGTGTTGTGGATGATCGCCAGGGCCTGCGGCACCCCGAGGTCGTCGTCCATGGCCGCGGCGAAGGAGGGCGGAACCTCGGCGGCCGGGGCCACCTCCGCGCCGGCCTTCTCCAGCACCCGCTGCACGAAGCCCTCGATCCGCGCGTAGGCCGACTCGGCCTCGCGCAGTGCTTCCTCGCTGTACTCGATCATGGAGCGGTAGTGCGGGGTGCCCAGGTAGTAGCGCAGCACCACGGGACGCCAGTGCTTGACCATTTCGGAGACCAGCACCGAGTTGCCCAGCGACTTGGACATCTTCTCGCCGCTCATGGTGACCCAGGCGTTGTGCACCCAGTAGCGCGCGAACTCGTCGCCGAAGGCCTTGGCCTGCGCGATCTCGTTCTCGTGGTGCGGGAAGATCAGGTCCAGGCCACCACCGTGGATGTCGAAGGCCTCCCCGAGGTACTTGTGCGCCATGGCCGAGCACTCCAGGTGCCAGCCGGGACGCCCACGGCCCCAGGGCGTCTCCCAGGAGGGCTCGCCGGGCCTGGCGGCCTTCCACATGGCGAAGTCACGCGGGTCGCGCTTGCCGGTCTCTCCCTCGCCGGAGGGCTGGCGCAGATCGTCCAGGTCCTGGTTGGACAGCGCGAGGTAGCCGGGGAACGAACGCACGTCGAAGTAGACGTTGCCGTCGGCCTCGTAGGCGTGACCGCGCTCGATCAGGCCACGCATCATCTCGACCATCTCGGTGACGTGACCGGTGGCACGCGGCTCGTAGGTCGGCGGGAGGCAGCCCAGCGCGTCGTAACCGGAGTTGAAGGCACGCTCGTTGTCGTAGCCGATGGACCACCACGGGCGGCCCTGCTCAACCGACTTCGTGATGATCTTGTCGTCGATGTCGGTGACGTTGCGGATGAAGGTGACGTCGAAACCGCGGTACTCGAACCAGCGGCGCATGATGTCGAAGTTCAGTCCGGAGCGGATGTGCCCGATGTGCGGGGCGGCCTGCACGGTGGCGCCACACAGGTAGATCGAGACACAGCCCGGTGTGAGCGGGGTGAAATCGCGGATCTGCCGGGCGCTGGTGTCGTACAGGCGAATAGTCACGGCAACAAGGGTAGTGGGCGCGGCGCAGTGCCCCGCGACCCTTTTCACATCGCGGGGCACCTCGTTGCCGAAGTGCCGCGCCCCGACGGCTACCGGCGGCGGAGGTTACCCGGCGGCGCGGTACACCAGGGCGGTGGCGATCGCCGCCAGCCCCTCGCCCCGACCTGTCAGCCCCAGTCCGTCCGTCGTCGTACCGGAGACCGAAACGGGTGCCCCCACGGCCGCCCCCAAGGCCTTCTGGGCCTCTTCGCGGCGCTTGCCGACCTTCGGCCGCACCCCGATGACCTGGACGGACACGTTGCCGATCTCGAATCCGGCGGCGCGCACGATCCGGGCGGCCTCGGCGAGCAAGGTCACACCGGAGGCGCCGGACCACTCGGGCCTGGAGGTTCCGAAGTGCGCCCCGAGGTCCCCCACACCCGCAGCGGAGAACAAGGCGTCGCAGGCCGCGTGGGCCGCGACGTCACCGTCGGAGTGCCCGGCCAACCCGTAGCCCTCGCTCGCGTCGACGTCCCACAGCAGGCCCGCGCACCACAGTTCGCGTCCACGCTCGAAAGCGTGCACATCGGTGCCGATCCCGACCAGGGGCAGCACGGCAGGGGCGGGTTGGTGTCGCAACTGCGGATCAGTAGCCATCGGTGGCCCTCCTACGGGCGAGTACGGCCTCGGCGAGGACCAGGTCGAGCGGGCGGGTCACCTTGAAGGCTTCCTCGTGTCCAGGGACGAGTACGACGGGCACCCCGAGCCGCTCCACCATGCCGGCGTCGTCGGTGGCACCCTCCCCGCCCACCCGGACCTCCCGGTGGGCGCGTACCAGGGTGTCGCGGTCGAAGCCCTGCGGGGTCTGCACCGCGCGCAGCCGGGACCGCTCGGGGGTGGCGACGACCGGTTCCGGCGCCCCGTCAGGAGCGGGTTCGACCTCTTTGACGGTGTCGGCCAGCGGCATCGCGGGCACCACGGCGGGTGCCCCGTCCCGAACCGCCTCGATCACCGAGTCGACGGTTTCCACCGGGACCAGCGGGCGGGCCGCATCGTGCACCAACACGTCGGTGACCCAGTCGGGCAGCGCGTCGAGCCCTCGACTCACCGACTCCTGCCGGGTGTCACCACCGGGTACGACGAGGAGGTCAGCGCCGGCCCAGCCGCTCCCCGGGGCGTCCCCCGGCAGAGCGTGTTCCGCCAGCAGGTTCTTGACCTCCGTGGCGCCGTCGGGCGGAGCGACCACCACCACCAGGGACACGGCTCGGGACTGCGCCATCGCGCGTACCGCGTGGATCAGCATGGGCGTGCCGCCCAGGGAGCGCAGCGCCTTGGGGGCGCCGGGGCCCAGACGTACGCCGCGGCCGGCTGCGGGAATGACCGCAGCCGTCCTTGGGGGGTGGTCGGGGCGCGGTTCGTCAGACATCGCTTGCTCCGGGAAGTGCGGCCAGGTTTGTGCCCTCGACCGACATGGGTATGGCCTTCAGCGTGTCGGGCACGACACCCGGGCGGACCCTTTCCGTGACGCCGGCCGGGTGCGGACGTGCCCGTAAGCAGTTCATGTTCACCCGTGCCAGCGCGTTGGTGTGCGTTCGGCGCCGGGTCGCGGTCCGGGCGGGGTGGGATCTGCCGGGCTCAGACGTGCACCCGGTGCGTTCCGAGGAGACTCGGGATCCATCGGGTGCAGACATGCCGCAGCGCCCGGCGACGGGAAGCTCCGTCATCGGGCACCGCGGCACAATCGGACGTGTGACGGTCCGTGCTCGTGAAAGCCTTCTTGCGGGAAGACCTCAGGAGGCGAGGACCTCGTCGAGGAGCGCCTCGGCCTTGTCCTCGTTGGTGTTCTCCGCGAGGGCGAGTTCACTGACGAGGATCTGGCGTGCCTTCGCCAGCATCCGCTTCTCACCTGCGGAGAGTCCGCGCTCGCGCTCGCGGCGCCACAGGTCGCGCACTACCT
Organism: Streptomyces sp. NPDC006879; assembly: GCF_042869595.1. NCBI lineage: Bacteria > Bacillati > Actinomycetota > Actinomycetes > Kitasatosporales > Streptomycetaceae > Streptomyces > Streptomyces sp. NPDC006879. The sequence continues at coordinate 26,573 of NZ_JBIAGC010000011.1, read as the reverse complement.
CGGCGACCTTGATGACATCGCCGGAGGCGAGCTTCTCCAGATTTGCCTTGTAGCGGCGAGACCAGTTAGTGGGCTCCTCCGCGTAGGGTGCACGCAGCACCTCGAAGACCCGGTCCAGCCCATCCTGCCCGACCACATCGCGAACGCCGACGAACTCCGCATTGTCCGCTGGCACACGAACCGTCAGGTCGCCCTGGGCGACCTTGAGCACCAAGTAGGTCTTGTCCACGCCTTTGATCTGGCGAGTTTCGATGGCCTCGATCAGCGCGGCCCCGTGATGGGGATAGACCACGGTGTCGCCAACCTTGAACGTCATGTGACAGGTACCCCTTCCGTGGCTATCCAGGGTAACACGAGAACGGACTGTTCTGAATGGCGTTTTCGCAGGTCAGGGCATATCTCGGGGCTTGACAACCAGGATGCGATCGTGCTGCGAAGGGCTTCCCGAGGGGGGTATCCGCAGGTCGGGGCAGCTGTGCGGGCCACCTCAAACACCCAGACTACCCACCCGGATGCACCGGCGTGAAGTGACGTACGTCCCGGTTTGTCGCACCGGAACTGAGGAATCTCCACTAGTCCGTTCGACTGGCAACCGCCCGTCCGGCCGCAATCGGAAATTGATCACGACGCCCGGAGAAGACACTCCGGTTCTCGCCCGAAGAACGGCGAGGGAGTTACATCCGTTAAGGCCGCCGAATTGATCACTGGCGATATGCGATCGCTAAGTGAAGGGCACGCGAATACGGAGATGAGCCGAGGCGACCCGGAGGCATCCGGCCCACCTGCACTAGCCCGGCTGGCGGCCCTGCGGAGGGTCGGGTGCCGAAGGCGACGGGGGGCTCGGTAACCTAAGCCCGCTGACGCACCCTTAGGGGCTCTTTACCTCCCGATGGGCGCGACAGCCACGCTCCACCTGCCAGCCTTTCGTCCGTACGTCCAAGGAGTTGCCGCCGCCGTGAGCCGCAGCCTTCGACGCGGCGCCCTCGCCGCCGTCGCCATCGTGTTCTCGATCGCCTCGCTCTCCGCATGCGGTGCGGGCCTCAACGCCCAGACGATGGAGGTCAAGCCGGACAACCCCGAGGTCACCGTCGGCGACGTGAAGATCCAGAACGCTCTGGTCATCACTCAGCCCGAAGCCTCCGCGGAGGGTCCGGCCGTGGTCTCCGCGACGATCTTCAACGCCGGTGACTCGGCAGAGACACTGGAGAACATCAAGCTGGACGGCGGGCCCGGCACGATCAAGCTGACCGCCGCCCAGGGCAGCGGACCGGTGACCGTCCCCGCCGGCGGCTCGGTCGTGCTCGGCGGCAAGGGCAACGCCTCCGCCACCATCCAGGGCGGCCGTGAGTCGGTCAAGGACGGCGACGCCCAGAAGCTCACCTTCGGGCTGAGCAAGACCGGCGACGTCGCTATCAACGCCTTCGTGGTCCCCGCCAAGGGGTACTTCGACAGCTGGGGCCCGACGGAGCGCCCGGCGCCCACCGCGACCCCCTCGGCCTCGGCCTCGACCACCCCGGCCGGTGAAGGCGAGCACGGCGCCGAGGGCGAGGACGCTGAGCACGAGTCGGGCCACTGAGCCCCTCGGCCCCTGACGGCCGCCCGTCCTGCACGGAAGGCGCCCCCACCCGTTCGGGTGGGGGCGCCTTCCGTGCAGGTAGCAAGATTTCCTAGGGCTCGAACTTGTAGCCCAGCCCACGGACCGTGACCAGGTAGCGCGGGGCGCTCGGGTCCGGCTCGATCTTGGCGCGCAGTCGCTTGACGTGGACGTCCAGGGTCTTGGTGTCACCCACGTAGTCCGCGCCCCAGACCCGGTCGATCAACTGCATCCGGGTGAGCACCCGACCCGCGTTGCGCAGCAACATCTCCAGCAGGTCGAACTCCTTCAGCGGCAGATCGACCTTGCCGCCACCCACGGTGACCACGTGCCGGTCCACGTCCATGCGCACCGGCCCCGCTTCCAGGGCCGCCGGGGTGACCTCCTCCGGCTCGCCGCGGCGGCGCAGCACCGCACGGATGCGGGCCACCAGCTCACGCGAGGAGAAGGGCTTGGTCACATAGTCGTCGGCTCCTATTTCCAACCCGACGACCTTGTCGATCTCGCTGTCCTTCGCGGTCACCATGATGACCGGCACGTTCGAACGGCCGCGCAGCTGCCGGCACACCTCGGTACCGGGCAGTCCGGGCAGCATCAGGTCGAGGAGGACGAGATCGGCACCGTTGCGCTCGAACTCGTCGAGCCCCTCGGGACCGGTCGCCGCGATGGCGACCTCGAAACCCTCCTTGCGGAGCATGTAGGACAGGGCGTCGCTGAAGGATTCCTCATCCTCGACGACGAGCACTCGGGTCACGGAAGGACCTCCGGAGCAGGGATGACTGGTTCTGGGCCGTTCAGGTGATGTACAGCGGGCGCTGAGGCCGGACCGCGGGAGCCGCTGCCGCGCGAAAGTGCGGCTTCCGGCAGGCGCAGGGTGAAGGTGGACCCCTGTCCTTCCGAGCTCCATACGGTGACCTCACCGCCGTGAGAGGCGGCCACGTGTTTGACGATGGCCAACCCCAGCCCCGTACCGCCCGTGGCGCGGGAGCGGGCCGGGTCCACTCGGTAGAAGCGCTCGAAGATGCGCTCCCGGTCCTTCTCGGGAATGCCGATGCCCTGGTCGGTCACGGCTATCTCGATCAGTTCTCCGCCCGGCGCGGAGACCCGGCGGCCGGCGATGCCGACACGGGTATGGGCCGGGCTGTAGTTCACGGCGTTCTCGACGAGATTGCCGAGCGCCGCCGCGAGCTGTCCACGATGCCCCCATACGCAGAGGTCGGCGGTGCCGCCCGCGGCCATCGTGATCTGCTTGGCGGAAGCCGTGTGGCGGCAGCGGTCGATGGCCTCGGCGACCAGCTCCTCCACCCGCACCGACTCCGCGTCGTCCAGCGGGTGGTCGTTCTGCACCCGAGAGAGGTCGATGAGTTCCTGGACCAGATTGGTCAGGCGGGTCGCCTCGATCTGCATGCGCCCGGCGAAGCGGGTGACGGCCTCGGGGTCGTCGTGGGCGTCCATGACGGCCTCCGAGAGCAGGGAGAGCGCTCCCACGGGGGTCTTCAGCTCGTGGGAGACATTGGCGACGAAGTCCCGGCGCACCGCTTCGATCCGCCGTGCCTCGGTGAGATCCTCCACCAGCAGCAGCACCAGTCGGGAACCGAGGGGAGCCACCCGGGCCGATACGGCCAGCGCCTCCCCGCGCCCCGTACCGCGCCGCGGTAGTTCCAGCTCCACCTGTCGTATCTCGCCGTCCCGGCGGGTGTCGCGGGCCATGTGCAGCATCGGTTCCACGGCCAGCTTGCCCCCGCGGACCAGGCCGAGGGCGTAGGCCGCCGAGCTGGCCTTGACCACCGCGTCCGCCTCGTCGAGGACCACGGCGGAGGAGCGCAGGACGGAGAGGACGGTGTCCACACCGGGGGGCAGTACCGCGTTGATGTCCGGGCGCATGGAGCTCCTGGTGGGGCGGGCCTGGTCGCGCTCGCTCCAGCGGAACGCCAGCATGGCGATGACACCGGTGCACAACCCGGCGATCGCTGCCGCTGCGGCGACCGCCGCGTTCACGTCCATGTGTCCAGGTTAAGCAGCGTCGGCGACACTTCCACAGCCGTTCGGGTGGCAGCTCGAACAGTCGTCGCCCAGAGTTCACCATGGGGACGGAGTTGGTTCACTTGCGGTGTCGGCTCCCGACGCGTCAGCGACGGACCGTGGGAGCGTGGGGGCCGCCAGCCTCCGAAGGAAAAAGAGAGGGACACCATGCGGGACGCGTACCACGAGGAACTGGACTCCATCGGCGAAGGCCTGGTCGAGATGGCCCGGCTCGTCGGGTCCGCGATCGGGCGAGCCACGACGGCCATGCTCGACGCCGACCTGAAGCTCGCGGAGAGCGTGATCGCCGCGGACCAGAAGATCGACGACCTCCAGCACGACCTGGAAGCCAGGGCCATCGCGCTCCTCGCCCGCCAACAGCCCGTCGCCACCGACCTTCGGATCGTGGTGACCTCCCTGCGGATGAGCGCCGACCTGGAGCGCTCCGGCGACCTCGCCCAGCACGTGGCCAAGCTGGCCCGGCTGCGCTTCCCCGACACCGCGGTCCCGCGCGACCTGCACGCCACCTTGCTGGAGATGGGCCAGCTGGCCCAGCGCCTGATGGCCAAGGCCGCGGAGGTCATCATCACCAAGGACGTCGACCTCGCCCTCCAACTGGAGACCGACGACGACGAGATGGACCAGCTGCACCGCACGCTCTTCCAGCACCTGATGGACGACCGCTGGAAGCACGGCATCGAGACCGCCGTGGACGTGACGCTGCTGGGCCGCTACTACGAGCGCTTCGCCGATCACGCCGTGTCCGTGGCCAAGCGCGTGGTGTACCTGGTCACCGGTGAGCACGCCGACGAGCTCCAGGCCCCCATCGAGACCTCCTGACCCGAGGGCCCGCCCGGGGAAGTCCCGACCCAATGCGCCGTTGACGCGCCCGCAGCACTGGGCATGCAATGAGCAGCAGGCAGTACGACGCCTCACAGCAGTACGCCTTCGAGGAGGACCCCATGGCCGATTCGCCCCTGCCCACCCCCGAACCCGAGCCCCAGCCCGTCGAAGTGGTCCGTCTCCCGCTGCTCGGCGCCTGTGGTTGCGGCTCCGGCTGCGGCTGCGGCTGCCAGTCCGGCGCCCCCTGCCAATGCGGCTGACCAGTTACTGACCCCGGCACGCTCGGGCCCGGGTACGACCAAGCTCCCTGCCGGCGGAGGTTCCCGCCGGCAGGGAGCTTGGTCGTGTATCGGCCCCCGCCCCGCGCCGTATGCGCAGGTCGGGGGCATGATCACAAAACTTACTTCTTCTTGCCCTGATTCTTGACGGCCTCGATGGCGGCTGCGGCGGCCTCCGGGTCGAGGTAGGTGCCGCCCGGGTTGAGGGGCTTGAAGTCGGCGTCGAGCTCGTAGGAGAGCGGGATGCCGGTGGGGATGTTAAGGCCCGCGATGGCCTCGTCGGAGATCCCGTCGAGGTGCTTGACCAGGGCGCGCAGGGAGTTTCCGTGCGCGGCGACCAGCACCGTACGACCGGCGAGCAGGTCCGGGACGATGCCGTCGTACCAGTACGGCAGCATGCGGACGACGACGTCCTTCAGGCACTCGGTCCTGGGCCGCAGCTCCGGCGGGATGGAGGCGTAGCGCGGGTCCTCGCTCTGGGAGAACTCGGTGCCGTCTTCAAGGGCCGGCGGCGGGGTGTCGTAGCTGCGGCGCCAGAGCATGAACTGCTCCTCGCCGAACTCGGCGAGTGTCTGGGCCTTGTCCTTGCCCTGGAGGGCGCCGTAGTGGCGCTCGTTCAGACGCCAGGAACGGTGCACCGGGATCCAGTGGCGGTCCGCCGACTCCAGCGCCAGCTGGGCGGTGCGGATGGCGCGCTTCTGGAGCGAGGTGTGCACCACGTCGGGGAGCAGACCGGCGTCCCTCAGCAGCTCACCGCCGCGGACCGCCTCCTTCTCACCCTTCTCGTTGAGGTTGACGTCCACCCAACCGGTGAACAGGTTCTTCGCGTTCCACTCGCTCTCGCCGTGACGGAGGAGGATCAGCTTGTACGGTGCGTCGGCCATGCGTACGAGCCTAATGGACGGGGTAACGCGCCCGCGCGCGGCCGGATAGCTACGCGACGGTAGATGAGCAAGTTAATTCGGTGGCCCCCCAGAACCCCTCCTGCGTAATGTGCGGTGCGCATGACTGACACTTACACCATGGGGGGAACATGTCCGTCGCCAGCCTCAGACGCGCCGCACGCGAGAGCGTCAGCGGACTACCTCCGGCCTTCTGGTGGCTATGGACGAGCACCCTCATCAACCGTCTCGGCGCCTTCGTCGCCACGTTCACCACGCTCTACCTCACCCTGGAACGCGGCTACTCCGCCTCCTTCGCCGGGCTCGTGGTCGCCCTGCACGGCCTGGGCGGCGTGATCTCCTCCCTGGTTTCCGGCGTGATGACGGACCGGCTCGGACGCCGCCCCACCCTGCTGCTCTCCCAGACCTCCACCGCCGCCGCCGTGGCACTGCTCGGCTTCATGCAGCATCCCCTGACCATCGCAGCCGCCGCCTTCCTCGTCGGCGTCACCTCCAACGCCTCCCGCCCCGCGGTGCAGGCGATGATGGCCGACATCGTCCGCCCCGAAGACCGGGTGCGGGCCTTCGCGCTCAACTACTGGGCGATCAACCTCGGTTTCGCCGTCTCCTCCGTCGCCGCCGGGTTCATCGCCCAGTACAGCTACCTCGCCGGGTTCCTCGGAGAGGCTGCCCTCACCCTCGTGTGCGCCGTTCTGGTGTACGTGAAGCTGCCCGAGTCACGACCGCTGAAGTCCGAGGGCACGGGCAGCGAACCACCAGCCGTGAGCCTGGGCACGGTGCTGCGGGACCGCCGTTTCATGGGAGTGGTCGGGCTGTCCTTCCTCATCTCCCTGATCTTCACCCAGGGCTCCGTGGGCCTGCCCGTCGCCATGGGCGCCGAGGGCTTCACCCCCGCCGACTACGGCCTGGTGGTGGCCGTCAACGGTGTCCTGATCGTCGTCCTGCAGATTCCGGTGACCCGGTTCATCGAGCACCGTGACCCGCAGAAGCTGCTGGTGATCTCGGCGCTCCTGGCGGGCTACGGCTTCGGTCTGACCGCGTTCGCCGGATCGTTGGCCGTCTATGCCATGACCGTGGCCGTCTGGACCCTGGCCGAGATCGTCAACTCACCGACCCAGACCAGTCTGGTGGTCCGCCTCTCCCCGACTCATGGCCGGGGCCGCTACCAGGGCGTCTACACCATGTCCTGGGCGGTGGCCTCGCTCGTCGCGCCACTGCTGGCCGGCTTCGCGATCGACCACTACGGCGCCCCTGCGCTGTGGGGAGCGACGACCGTACTGGGCACCCTCGCCGGAGCCGGCTACTGGCTCCTGATGCGGAACCTGCCGCGGCACGACGTCTCGGTGGTCGTCTGCGACCCGCCACAACCCACGCCCGCCGGGGACCACGAGAGGCTGCCCGCCCCGGTCAACGGAAGCCCGGCGCCACAGGGCACCACGGGCGTACCCGCCAAGGAGGCGGTCTCCTGAGAGCCGGCCCGCTGGGGCCGTATCCCCCCGTTGCCCCAGGGGGCCTCAGGGGGCCCCAGGGGTGGACGGCCCGGAGGCGCGCTGCGCCAACGGGTCGGTCAGGTGCTTGAAGGCTTCGAGATTGCGGGTGGACTCCCCGCGGGAGATCCGCCACTCGTACTCGCGGCGGATGGCGCCGGCGAACCCCAGTTCCAACAGGGTGTTGAAGACACCGTCCGAGGCCTCCAGGACCGTGCCGAGGATCTTGTCGATCTCCTCCTCGGTGACCACCGACAGCGGCAGCTTGCCCACCAGGTAGATGTCCCCGAGCCGATCGATGGCGTAGCTGACCGCGTAGAGGCGCAGGTTGCGTTCCAGCAGCCAGCGGTGCACTCCGGCGTCGTTCTCATCGGGGTGGCGGACGACGAAGGCGTTCACCGACAGCGAGTGCTGGCCGATCCGCAAGGAACAGGTGGTGGACAGCTTGCGGGTGCCGGGCAGCTTCACCACGTACGAGCCCGGCTCCGCCGTCTCCCACTCCAAACCGGCCCCAGCCAGCGCGGATTCGATGACCTGTGCGATACCGGTGTCGATCCTGTCAGCCATGGTGGGAGCGTACGCGACGGCGGTGCTCGGACATGGCCGCGGTGTAGACGTCCGCCGTGCCGGAAGCGGCCGTGTCCCAGCCGAAGGCCCGGGCGTGCCGCGCCGCCGCCTCGCCCATCGTGGCGGAGAGCTGCGGCTCCTCGATGAAGCGACGCAGACGCTCGGCGTAGTCGTGTGGCTGGTGACCGGCCACCAGCATGCCGGTCACGCCGTCGCGGACCGCGACCGGCAGCCCGCCGACCGCGGCGGCCAGTACCGGGGTGCCGGCGGCCTGCGCCTCGATCGCGACCAGCCCGAAGGACTCGCTGTAGGAGGGCATGACCAGGACCGATGCGGCGCGGAACCAGTCGGCCAGACGGTCCTGCCCTACCGGCGGCTGGAAACGCACCAGGTCCGCGATGCCCAACTTCGCCGCGAGCTTCTGCAAGCCCTCCGGCCGGGCCAGTCCACTGCCGCTGGGCCCGCCCACCACGGGCACCACGAGCCTGGACCGCAGCGACGGATCGTGCCTCACCAGCTCCGCGACCGCGCGCAGGAGCACATCGGGGGCCTTCAACGGCTGGATGCGGCCCGCGAACAGCGGGATCACCGCGTCCTGAGGCAGCCCCAGCCGGGCCCGGGCGGCAGCACGGCCGTCCGCCGGGCGGAAACGTTCCAGGTTGACTCCGGGGTGCACCACAGCGACCTTGCCGGGATCGGCTTCGTAGTGCCGAACCAGCTCGTCGGCCTCCTCCGAGGTGTTGGCGATCAGACGGTCCGCGGCCCGGACGATCTGCGTCTCGCCGATGACCCGGGCAGCGGGCTCGGGGGTGTCCCCCGCGGCCAAGGCCGCGTTCTTGACCTTGGCCATGGTGTGCATGGCATGCACCAGAGGCACGCCCCAGCGTTCCGCGGCCAGCCAGCCGACATGGCCGGAGAGCCAGTAGTGCGAGTGCACCAGATCGTAGTAGCCGGGCCGGTGCCCGGCCCAGGCCTGCATCACGCCGTGGGTGAAGGCGCACAGCTGGGCCGGCAGATCCTCCTTGGCCAGCCCCTCGTAGGGGCCCGCATCCACATGCCGCACCAGGACGCCGGGCGCGAGTTCGACCACGGCATCGAGGCCGCCGGCGGTGGCCCGGGTGAAGATCTCCACCTCGATGTTGATCGCGGCAAGACGGCGCGCGAGCTCGACGATGTAGACGTTCATGCCGCCCGCGTCTCCGGTGCCCGGCTGGTGCAGCGGCGAGGTGTGCACGCTGAGCATGGCGATCCGGCGCGGCTTGCGGTGGTGGACCGGCAGCCTCAGCCGGGGCGGCGTGCCGAGCGGCGAGCGCCCGGCGGCGAGCCTGCCACCGAGCCGGGACACGTACTGACTCACGCGACCGGTCCTCTCGCTCTGGGCGCTGATGTTCTGCTCTGAGCTACCTGCATGCTGTCCCGTCCTGCTGCCCGGCCCGGCGGGCCCGAGCGCCACGGGGGCACTGCGGGCATGACACAGGGAGGGCGCATCGTGCTTCCTGCCTGCACCCGCGGACCTCCGGCTGGTGTCAACAACAACAGGTCGGACCGCATTTCCCCTTTGCCAAATAGTTACCGCGGCCTCACAGCGGTGGCCGGCGCCCCCGGCGGTCCGTCCGGAGCGGACCGCCGGGGACCACCGCATACCCTCGTGGACATGGCCCCGCCCCGCTCCCCCGCCCCCTCCCGCCCCGTGGGGACCGTCACCCGCGGGACCACCAATCCGAACCGCCTGCGCCGCATGGACCGGTGGATCGCCGCGACCCACGGAGCCGCACTGCGCCGCTCTCCCGACCCCGTGGCGGTGGACCTCGGCTACGGCGCGGCGCCCTGGACAGCGGTGGAGCTCCTGGCCCGGCTGCGCGCCGCCGCCCCTGCCGTCCGGGTCGTCGGCATCGAGATCGAGCCCGCCCGGGTCGCTGCGGCGCAGCCGTACGAGCGGGACGGCCTGACCTTCCGGCACGGCGGTTTCGAGGTGCCACTGCCTGATCAACGGCGTCCGGCGCTGATCCGGGCCGCGAACGTGCTGCGCCAGTACGAGGAGGAGCAGGTCGCGGCGGTCTGGAGTCGGTTGTGCGACCGGCTGGCGCCGGGCGGGCTACTGGTCGAAGGCACCTGCGACGAGATCGGGCGCCGGCACGTCTGGGTGGCGCTGGGCCCCGAAGGGCCGCGCACGGTCACCTTCGCGACCCGCCTGGGCTCGCTACAGCGCCCCTCCGACCTGGCAGAACGGCTCCCCAAGGCACTCATCCACCGCAATGTCACAGGCGAGCCCGTACACGCCTTCCTCCGCGACTTCGACCGGGCCTGGGCAGCCGCCGCCCCCTACGCCACGCTCAGCGCGCGCCAGCGTTGGATCCGCACGGCGAGTGCGCTCTGCGCCGACTGGCCCGTCACGGACGGGCCGCGACGCTGGCGGCAGGGTGAGCTCACGGTGCGCTGGGACGCGCTTCGACCCGACTGGTCCTGAGCCCGGCCACCACCCACCGGGGCCCGGAGAGACGTCACACTTTGGTGCGCGCCGTCCCCACCATCCGCGCCAACAGCTCGATCGCCGCGAGTCCCGCGCCGACCTGCGAAGGGCGGGCCCTTTCCGGCCCGCCCGCCTCCCGGGCGGCCTGCGGCTCGCCCCCGGGGGGCGAGCCGAGCCAGTGGTTCCAGCAGGCACGAGCGGCCTCAAGCCCGGCGTCACCGGGGGGAGCGACCGTCTCCCAGTCGCGGACGACGACTTCCAGGAGTTCGACCGCCTCGGCCACCGCCCCCGCCTGCGCGGTCATGCTCGCGTGCGTGGTGCGGTAGGCGAGGATGCCGGGGTCGTCGTGGGCGAAGGCCCGCATCCCGTCCGTGACCACCTCGGACATCAGCTGCACCGCCTGGAGGAGCCTCAGGGCCTGGCCCGGGTTCCGGTCGGAGAGGCGCCCCAGGTCCCGCAGTTCGCCGGCGAACCGCGCGCGGGCCATCAGGCCCTGACGGGTCAGGGCCGTCCCGTGGGCCGGGTTCGCGCCGATGGCGAGGTCCCCGCTGAAGTTCACCGACCGCTGGGCCGGGGTCGGCCGCGCCGGCCGGGCAGCCGGCAAGCTGACGCCGAGGCGGCGGTAGACGGTGGCGAGGTCCAGGTGACGGCCGCCGTCCGGGATGCCGTGGTCGAGGAGGTGGAGCAGTCCCTCGGTGAAGGCGGTGTGCCGCCGGCCGGCTTCGGCGTGCGCCTTGCGGGTCGGGCCGGTCGCCGTCAGCAGGTGGATGTGTGAGGCGGAGGCGGCGTCCACGGCCCTCCCCGAGAAGCAGCAGTCCAAGATCGCGACCCGGTAGTGCGCCCGTACGCCCTTCATCGACTCGAAGACGGCGCTGACCGGCAACGAGGTGCGGGTGGTACGGCCGACCCTGTCCTCGGAGCCGGGCAGGGCCAGGCACAGTTGCTTGTCCTCGTTCAACAACCCGTGCCCGGCGTAGTAGAAGAGGAGCAGGTCGAGCTCGGTGCCGGAACCGGGCGAGGGGAGCGCGTCGAGGACCGCGTCCGCGGACGCCGGATCGAGCAGGGCCTGGACGTGGGCCGGGTCGAAGAGTCCTGACTTCCCGGTGAGGGAGGCCTCCAGGTCCGTCAGGTTCGCCGAGACCTGGGGGATTGGAAGGAGTTCGCTTGGCGTCTGGTGGGTGGCCGTGGCGGTGAGCACGGCCCGGGAGCTGTCACGGTCCGGAACCCGGATGCCCCAGTCGGCACTGTCCGTACGGCTCAACTGGCCCCCTCGGTCATTCCGGAGCCCGTCGGATCGCCGTGGCCGCCGCCGCCCTCCCGGTCGGACGCGGCCTGCGCCGGGTCCGTATCCGTGACGAACTGCTCCATTCTCGCGACCACTTCACCGAGGTCCTTGCGGTCGGCGGTGGCGTGCATCCGCGTGCCGTCCGCACGGGTGACCTGGAAGCTGATCTGGCGGTTCTTCACTCGCTGCGCGAGCCACAGACCGAAGGCCCCGGTGCCCATGGTGAGCAGTGACTCGGCGGCGGTGATCAACTCCACTGCCTCTGCAAGGGCTCCCATCTCACCGGGCTTGGCAGGGTCCATCACCAGGCGGGCCAGCCCGCCGAGGTCCTCGTCGTCGTTGAACCATTCGGCGAGGTCGCGGGCAAGGCCGTCGGCATCGGCGGCGTCGGCGTCGAAACGGATGGCGAGTCCGGCGAGGTGGTCCGGTGATCGAGGTGCGGGCGGCTGGTCCACGGTGTGCTCCCCTCCCCCGGGCGGGACCCCAGGGCCGTCGCTTCACCTTGGCACAGCTAGGAGCCGGCCGGGTGGCGGATGGGGAACCGACAGCGCCTGCGGTGACGTTGGTCGGGGGGCGGGCCGGCCCGTGGGGGCGCTTTGGAATGATGTGGCGGCGGGTGGGTTCCCAGGGGTGCAGGGGGCTGTCGGTTTGCCGGGAGTCATGGCACCATCCATCCGTTGACAACAAGTTACTGACGGTAAATCAGATGACGGTCCAGCCGACTGACCCGACCGGCGCGACCGACGACCGCATCACCGTCCGAGGGGGGACTGTGAACCGACGCCACGGGGTCAGCGTGCTCACGCTGATCTGCGCCACGGCCATCCTGGGCATCCCGGTCACGGCGCACGCCGAACCACGGCCCGAGCCCGTCACCAACGCCCCCCTGGAACAGGTGCGCAAGGAGATACGGGACCTGTACCGCGAGGCGGCGTCGGCCACCGACGCGTACAACCTCGCCGGCGAAGAGGCCAAGCGACAGTCCGACCAGATCGTCACCGTCGCACGCCGGATCGCAGAGGGACAGTCCCGCATCGACGACCTCAAGAACCGCGCCGGGGCAGCCGCCCGCGCCCAGTACCGCACCGGCGGCCTGCCTCCGGGCGCCCAACTGGCACTGAGCAACAGCCCCGAACGGTTCCTCAGCGGCGCCGGACGGCTCCAGCAGGGCCACCGAGCCACCATGGACGTGATCAGCGAACTCCAGCGCAGCCAACTCGACCTCCAGCAGTACGCCTCGGACGCCAGCTCCCACTATCGGACGCTGGAAGCCAACCTGCGGAAGAAGGAAGCCGCGAAGCGGGAGGTCACCGAGAAGATCGCCGCCGCCAAGCAGCTGGAGGACCGGCTCGAAGCCGAGGAGAAGGCCCGCCTCCTCCAACTGGAACGCGAAGAGGAGTACCGCGAGCAACGCAAGTGGCTTAACTCGGGTGCGCTGAAGGACACGAAGGGCACTGCCACCGAAGCCGGCAGGCAAGCCGTGGCCTACGCCATCAAGCAGATCGGCAAGCGCTACGTCTGGGGCGCCGCCGGCCCCGACACCTTCGACTGCTCGGGGCTGACCTCCCAGGCCTGGCTCGCGGCCGGCACGAAGATCCCGCGCACCTCACAGGAGCAGCTGCGCCTGCTCCCCAAGGTGGCGGTCAAGGACATGCGCCCGGGCGACCTCATCATCTACTTCAAGGACGCCAGCCACGTCGCCCTGTACGTGGGCGACGGCAAGATGGTCCACGCCCCCCGCCCGGGGCGCAACATCACCATGGCCGGCGCCGGCTCGATGCCGATCCTCGCGGTGGTCCGCCCCGAGTCCGGCTGAGCCCGCGCCGGGCCGGGGCCAGAGTGCCTCCCCGACCACCCGCGCGGCACTCCACGCACCCGCCACGAGCCGGGCACAGACCCCGTGGCGCAGGTCTCATCCGCATGCCGCACGGGGGTGACGTTCGTCATCCCCCGCCCCGCCTTCCCCGGTGGATTGGGCATTCGACCATCGCCGATCTTCCCTGGCCATTCCGATTCCGTGGCGGCTACCGCTATGGTCCCGATCTGATGTGGCGCCGCCCGGCGCCCGTCACCGCACCCCTGGGGGAGGGAAGGAAGCGAGACGATGCCCGTACCCGTACCGCGGCAGAGGGACGTCCCGGCCGCGGACAGCGGTCAGGCCGCTCTGCCCACCGGAACCCTCACCCTGCTGGTCATCGAAGACGACCCGATGGGTGGGATCACCGTCCCGGAAATGCTCGACGCCGCCGGCAACCGGATCCGGATCCGCACCGCACGCAACCTCACCGAAGCCGAACGTCTCCTCACCGACGACGTCCACTGCATCCTGCTCGACCTGTCGCTCCAGAATCGGCAGGCACTCGCACCGATGGCCGCGGTGGTGGGCGCACCAGGGCACGCCAGCTCCCGCGGACTCGCGCCGGCCACCGGCCCGACCGCGCCCACCGGGCCCCACGAGGACGAACTGGCGACCCTGCGGGAGGTCCTACGCCTCGCGCCACGGCACGCCGTGCTCGTCCTGACCGCCGAGGACGACACCGAGCGGGCCGCGGAAGCAGTGCGGGTGGGCGCCCAGGACTACCTGTTCCGGCACGAGCTCGACAACCGCCTGCTGACCCGGGCGATCCGCTACGCAGTGGAACGCAAACGTGCCGACATCGCCCAGTACAAACTTGCAGAATCGAAACTGCGCGCTCAGGAGAACGCCCGCCTCGAACGCGGCCTTCTCCCCACCCCGCTCCTCCAGGGCTCGGACCTGCACTTCGCGGCCCGCTACCGCCCCGGTCGCAGCCGCGCGCTGCTCGGCGGGGACTTCTACGACGTGGTCCGCACCCCGGACGGGACCGTCCACGCGATGATCGGCGACGTCTGCGGGCACGGCCCCGACGAGGCTGCCCTCGGCGTGGAACTGAGGATCGCCTGGCGGACGCTGACCCTGGCCGGGCTGTGCGGGGACGCGCTGCTGTCCACCCTCCAGGAAGTACTGGAGGCGGAACGGGACAGCGAGGAGATCTTCGCGACCCTGTGCACCGTGGACATCGCCTCGGACGGACGGCGCGCCGGCCTCTGCCTCGCCGGACACCCCGCCCCACTGGTCCTGCGCCCCGACCTGCCCGCCCAACTGCTGCCCTACGAGAACAACGGTCCGGCACTCGGCCTGCTGCCACGGGCCCGCTGGCCGCGCCGCCAGGTGGAGCTCGGTGGCACATGGAGCCTGATGCTCTACACCGACGGCCTGATCGAAGGCCGGATCGGCGAGGGCACCGAACGGCTCGGACAGGACGGCATGGTGTCGATCATCAACAGCCGCCTGGAACAGGGCCTGCGCGGAGAGGCCCTCCTGGACTCCGCCGTGACCGAGGCGCGCAGGCTCAACGGCGGTGAGCTGACCGACGACGTGGCCGTGGTGCTGCTCGACCGCGAATCAGGCCGCCGCAGCTGAGCCCGCGAGGACCCACGGCCCCGCTGTCAGCGACCGCCGTTGTACGGCCCGTACGGCCCGTCGCTACTGCTGCCACGGCGACCGCCACCGCCTCCTCCGCCCGAGACCTGCTTCAGCGCCGGACGCACGTCCACCATGAACACGATCGAGGCGATCAGCCCGGCGATCTGGAGGAAGAGCATCGGTAGCAGCAGGTTCACCAGCACGGCGATCCCGAGGATCACCAGCCAGAACGGCTTGGTCTGCTTGCCCGCCGCTCGGTAGGCGTCCTCGCGCGCAAAAGCGGCGAAGCCGAAGGCAACGGCCGCCAGGACCAGCATCGCCGCGAACAGCAACCCCGTGAAGATGTTGAATCCTTCGAGCAACATGCCATGCACCGCCTATGTGGAAATTGGCCTCGCGGCCAAGGTACTCGGACAACGCACCGGACACCCTCCCAGGTGCCCGGTCCGTCGGCCCGATCTTGACGCGGCTCCCCGCCGGATCACTCCGCCGCCGGCTCCGTGGCCGGAGCGGACTTCTTCGCCGCGGTCTTCCGCGCCGCGGGCTTCCGCGCCGGCTTGGCCTCTGCGGGCTTCGTCTCCTGCACCGGAACCGCCACGGCGGCCGGCTCCGCCGACTTCTGCGCGGGCTTCTGCGCGGGCTCCGGCTCGACGATCTCGGCGAACTCGACGATCTCCTCGGTCAGGTCCCCGCGCCAGGTACGCACCGCGAGCTCACCGTGCTCGGCGACCCGCTCGTAGGTCTCGCGGGCCTTGACGGCGTACTCAGCTGCCACACCCACGCCACGCAGCGCCAGGTCCTGGGCGCTCTCACCCAGCTTCTTCAGGTCGGTGTCGAAGGACTCCATGACCTCGCTCACCTTCGCGGTGACGGCGGCCTGGGCCTCCTTGGCCTTCTCCTGGGCCTTCCCCTGAACGACCTTGGGGTCGGCGTTGCGTACGGCTTCGATACGCGAGGGGGCCTCGACACGCAGCTGCTCGATCAGACCGGGCAGCTTCCTGGCCTGCTGCACGGCGAGGTCAGCCGTGCCAGCGGCGAAGTAGAGGGGAGTCGGGTCGGCGAAGGTCTTGCGCAGGTCATCAGTGATGGCCATGACTGGTGGTCCTCCCGGATCTCGGTTCAGTCGCTCGGTGGCATCTCTTCGTCGATATCGAGCGCGTTCTCCTTGCGGAACGACTCGTAGATCTGGATCAGTACCTGCTTCTGCTGCTCACTGATCGAGGGATCGGCGAGTATCGCGGCCCGCGTCTCGACTTCGTCGGGCGCCCGCTCGTCGAGGATTCCGGCCTGCACGTAGAGGGTCTCGGCAGAGATCCGCAGGGCCTTCGCCAACTGCTGGAGGATGTCCGCGCTCGGTTTGCGCAGGCCGCGCTCGATCTGGCTGAGGTAGGGGTTTGACACCCCCGCGGCCTCCGCCAGCTGCCGCAGCGAGAGCTGCGCCTGCCGACGCTGCTCCCGTAGGTAGCCGCCGAGATTGCCGACGTTGAGCGATGCCATGCGTCGATACTCCCCCTTGTTGCTAACTTTTGCAAGCACACCGCTTGCAAAAGTGTTCGCACAACGGTTGCCCGTGTGTGACTGAGCAAGACAGCTGTCACTTGAGCAGGACACCTGCCACCGCCCAGCCTGGTGGACTCCCGTGCAGGCGAGGACTGCGCTGGCGTCGTCGGCGAGGAAGAGCGTGAAGGCCCACGTCCGGTCCGGTGAGAAGATGCAGCCGATCCTGACCTGAGCGGCTTCGAGCCGGGTGAGGATGTCGACGGTGGACGGCAAGGCGAGAGTCTCAGTACCTCGCTTCCTCGTCCGTCGCAGGCGAGCCGCGTAGATGCCGGCAGGCTCCTGACTGGGAACGCGGCCGTCCCATACGACGAAGTCGCCTCCGTCGAGAAGCGCCGCTCTGGCGACTACGCAGGCCGTGGTCTGGTCTCGTAGCATCCCGGCGAGTTCCGCCCGATCCATCCGCCGTCCTCCCGCGTGCGGTCCCGTTGTCTCAGTCGTCAAGGTGGAACTCAGGTCGGGTCCAGAGGGTGAGGTCACTGCTGGTGGCGACCGCCAGGGTCAGGCCGGAGGGAGAGAACCCGGCTGCGCGCAGTTCCGAGTACTCGCAGTGGAAGACGTGCCACCACGTCCCTCCCGCCGTTCCTTTGTGTGACCCGCCGTCCGCGGAGAGGATGACGCGGTCGTGGGGCCACTCGGGGCTGACGACGTCCAGGGTCCATCCGTCCGGCGTGGTGCTGTGCAGGCCCCCGCCGAAGAGTCCGGCTATGCGTACCGGGACGCCCGCGATCGGGCCGAGCCCGGGGCAGGTGAGGTCCGGGTGGCCGTCGGGGGTGCTCGTGTCCGGGTCCGGGTCCCGGTCGCGGGCGATCTTCTCGCCGGTGACCGCGTCGAAGAGTCCACGGCCGTCGCCGGACACGACCATGACGAGGTCGTGTCCGCTGTCGGGATGGACGGCGAACCCAATACCGACAAGGCCCCCGATAGGAGTCCTGCGGTCCATCACCGGCTGCCACGGCTCGGGAGCCGGCATGACGGTGGCGGCGAGATACCGCTCGCGCAGCTTCTGCTGGTACTCCGTGATCAAGTCGTCTCCTCGGTGCGATCCGCGTCGAGGGTCTCTCGCGCAACGGCCCACGTCGACTCGAATTCTTGGCGGGCGATCTCGGCACGCCCGCACCGGGTCGCGCGGGGCCCATAGTGGTCCGATGACCGAATCGAACATGAAGGCCGACCTGCGCCGCTCCCTGCAGTCAGCCCGCGACGCGCTGGTGTGGAAGCTTGAGGGGCTCTCGGAGTACGACGCCCGCCGCCCGCTGACGCCGACCGGCACCAACCTGCTGGGCCTCGTCAAACACGTGGCCGGCGTGGAACTGGGCTACCTCGGTGACAGCTTCGGGCGGCCCCCCGGTGAGCCACTGCCCTGGCTCGGAGAGGACGCCGAGCCCAACGCGGACATGTGGGCCGCCGCCGAGGAGTCGCGCGGAGGGATCGTGGACCTCTACCGCCGGGCATGGGCGCACTCCGACGCGACCATCGAGGCCCTGGCATTGGACACGGTCGGCAAGGTGGCGTGGTGGCCGGAGCACCGCAGTGAGCTGAGCCTGCACCGCGCCGTGGTGTACGTGATCTCCGATACGCACCGGCACGCAGGTCACGCGGACATCCTGCGGGAGCTCGTCGACGGCGCCGTCGGGGTGAGCGAGAGCGGGCACAGCATGGCCCCGGGTGATCCGACCTGGTGGGAGGGGTACCGGGGGCAGCTGGAGAGGGCGGCCCGGGAAGCCGGGCGGATCGCCCCCTGAGGGCCCGTCCCCCGGCCCCAGGCCGAGCCTCCCCACCCGCGACTGCTACGGCCCCGCGCATGCCAGGGCTCGTGCGGCTTCGCGGCGGCCGGTAACGTGCCGGGGGTGTCCCTCTCCGACCTCGTCCGGCTGCGCCAGGTGCGCGACCGGATGGACCGCGAGTACGCGCAGCCGCTGGACGTGCCGGCGCTGGCGCGGTCAGCCCTGATGTCGCCGGGCCACTTCTCACGCAGCTTCCGGGCCGCCTTCGGGGAGACTCCGTACAGCTACCTCATGACCCGCCGCATCGAGCGGGCCAAGGCGCTGCTCAGACGCGGCGACCTGACGGTGACGGAGGTCTGCATGGCGGTCGGCTGCACTTCCCTGGGCTCGTTCAGTTCACGTTTCACCGAGTTGGTCGGTGAGAGCCCCAGCGCCTACCGGGCGCGGGACCACGGCGACGGCGCCGCCATCCCGGCCTGCCTCTCCAAGATCCACACTCGGCCGATCAGGAACGGAGAAGCGGGCACCGACGTCGGTACGTAGCGTGGTGAGCATGGACCTCAAGCTCGCACAGTGCTTCATCTCCGTCGACGACCACGAGAAGGCCCTCGCCTTCTACCGGGACGTGCTCGGTCTGGAAGTCCGCAACGACGTGGGCTTCGAAGGGATGCGCTGGGTTACCGTCGGCTCCCCCTCGCAGCCGGACGTGGAGATCGTCCTCGAACCACCGCTCGCGGACCCGAGCGCCTCCGCGGCCGACCGCAAGACGATGACGGAACTGATGGCCAAGGGCCTGTTGCGCGGGGTCATCTTCCGGACGGAGGACTGCGACGCCACCTTTGAGCGCATCCGCGCCGCCGGCGGCGAGGTGCTCCAGGAACCGATGGACCAGCCCTACGGCGTCCGCGACTGCGCCTTCCGCGACCCCGCCGGCAACCTCCTCAGGTTCACCCAGCCACGCGGTTAGAGCGCACAGGGCCCTGGCCCCGGGGCCGGCGCCCTGTGTTCAGCACGTTCCAGGGGCGCTGCGGGGCTCCGGGCGCGATCCGCTCAGGGCTCCCCTCAGGGAAGGGTGCGACCCGAGAGGGAGCAGGGTCCAACCCGTGGGCTGACGGATCGCCCGGGGGCGGACTGGAGGATGGAAAACAGACCAAGAGCCATCCAACCTCCCCGAAAAGGAGTAGACGCACCATGAGCCGCATCTCTGTCCTCGCGTCCGTCACCGGAGTCGTCCTCGCCCTCGGCATCGCCGCAGCGGTCGCCACACCCGCCGCGATGGACTGGTACGACAACCGGCACCAGGAGTCGGACTCCTACGTCACGGGCGCACAGGCCAAGCAGGCCCGAGCCTCGGTGCCCCGCTGGCTGCCGGACGGCGCGAGCTCCGTCAAGTACGCCATGAAGACCACCGGCGGCGAGCGCCTGCTGAAGGCGGTCCTCCCGGGCGGCGAACTCCCGACCCAGTGCACGGCCGAGCCCACCGGGCGGGCGAAGGAGGTGCAGTTGGACGAGGACTGGTTCCCCCACGGCGCCCGGAAGAGGGCCACGGCGCGCTGCGGGCTGTACTACGCCTATGTCGACGGGGGCACCCTTTACGCCTGGCAGCACGACCAGGACTGGCTGGAGGCCGAGCGCGGCGCCCGCGACACCGCCTCCTGACGGAACGCCCGGCGCTCCGTCAGTCGCACGCGACGCCCTCCGCGCCGGATGCACATCGGAGCGCCGTGATCCAGATCACGGGCTTCTCTGCGCCGGACAGCGATGATTCCCGAGCGGCAACGGGGTCTACCCGTCGTCAGTACCGGAGCGAAAACGCAAGGAGCAGTCAGATGCGCGTCGTGGTGAGCGAGTTCATGAGCCTGGACGGCGTGGTGCAGGCGCCCGGCGGACCCGATGAGGACAAGGACGGCGGGTTCGCCCACGGGGGCTGGTCGCACCCGTTCTTCGACCCAGACGTGGTGGGCGGTGCCTTCTCCTCGGCACTGGAATCCGCCGAGGAGCTGCTGTTCGGGCGCCGCACCTGGCAGACGATGGCCGCAGCCTGGCCGAACCGGGCAGGAGGCCCTTTCGCCGACCGGATGAACTCCATGCCCAAGCACGTGGTGTCGGACACCCTGAAGGAGACCGAGCTGACCTGGGAGAACACCACGCGCATCCCGGGGACGACGGCCATGGAGGAAATCCGGGAACTGCGCGGCCGTGCGGGCGGGGACCTGTTGGTCATGGGAAGCCCCACTCTGGTGCGGTCGCTGCTGACCGAGGGGCTGGTCGACGAACTGCGCCTGATCATCATGCCGGTGCTCGTGGGCGGCGGGAAGTCGATCTTCCCCGAGGACGGCGGGCTGCGCCCCCTCGCGCTGGCCTCCACCGTCACCAGCAGCGCGGGGGTGCAGGTGAGCACCTACCGGCCGGTCGCCGATCGGTAGGCGGGCGCACCCTCCAGGCCGGGACGCAGCAGAGGCGATTCTCGGACGGAACCGGCCGGAACGAGAACCGCGGGGGCTGCCGCGCACGTATCGCCCCATGTCGCGATCCTGACTAGAGAGGCGCATGCGAACATGCCCGGACCGGAACACCGACCCTCCCGACGCACCGCACTGGCCCTGGGCGGCGGCAGCCTGCTGGCACTGGCCCTGCCCGAGCAGGCCTATGCCGCAAACCCCGCCGGAACACCGCTGACCAGGCGGCTGCGGGAGCTGGAGCAGAAGCACGGAGCGCGGCTCGGGGTGTACGCGCACGACACCGGCACCGGCCGGACCGTGCGTCACCGCGCCGAGATGCGCTTCCCGATGTGCTCACTGTTCAAGACCGTGGCCGCCGGCGCCGTCCTCAGGGACCTCGACCGCGAGGGCGAGTTCCTGGCCCGGCGCGTCCACTACACCCAGCAGGACGTGGAGCGCGCCGGCCACACCCCGGTCACCGGCGATCCCGAGAACGTCGCCGGTGGCCTGACCGTCGAGCAGCTGTGCGAAGCGGCCATCTGTCAGAGCGACAACGCCGCCGCGAACCTGCTCCTCGCCGAACTCGGCGGTCCCACCGCCCTCACCCGGTTCTGCCGTTCCCTCGGCGACTTCACGACCCGGCTCGACCGGTGGGAGCCGGAGCTGAACTCGGCCGAGCCCTGGCGCACCACGGACACGACCACCCCGCGGGCCATCGCCCGGACCTACGCACGCCTCACCCTGGGCAGTGCGCTCACCGCACCGGACCGGGCCCGACTGACCGACTGGCTCCGGGCCAACACGACCAGCGGCCAACGCTTCCGGGCCGGGCTACCGGCCGACTGGAGTGTGGCAGACAAGACCGGCGGGGGTGAGTACGGCACCAACAACGACGCGGGACTCGCCTGGCCGCCGAACCGGCCGCCCCTTGTCCTCGCCGTCCTGACGACCAAATCCACGCCCGAAGCGGCTGCGGACAACGAGCTGGTCGCCGAGACCGCCCGGCTGCTCGCCGCCGCCCTCGCCTAAGGAAGTGCGATGCCGCCGAACTGCACGCTCCAGCTCCTCGGTGCCCACCACGCCGAGCCCCTGCTCGCCTTCGAACGTGAGAACAGGGCGTACTTCGCCGCGTCGGTCCCCGACCGCGGGGACGCCTACTTCCAGGAGTTCGCCGCACGGCACGCCGCGCTCCTCGAAGAACAGGACCGCGGTCAGCACCGCTTCCACGTCCTCGTCGATGAGGACGGGGCCGTCCTCGGCAGGGTCAACCTGGTCGACGTCCGCGAGGACCACTCGGCCGACCTCGGCTTCCGCATCGCCGCCCGGGCCGCCGGTCGGGGTCTGGCCACCAGTGCCGTACGGGAACTGTGCGGCCGGGCCGGTGCCGACTACGGTCTGCGGGTGCTCCGCGCCGCCGCCACGCTCGACAACGCCGGCTCACGGACGGTCCTGACCCGCAGCGGCTTCCGACCGACCGGCCCGGTCGTGCTCGACGGCCGGGCCGGACTCGGGTTCCTGCGCGAGCTGCCGGCCTGAAAGCGTGCAGCCCGCCGCTGAGGCTCCTCAGAAGAGGTCCGGGCACCAGGGGCGCAGTGCGGTCCGGAACAGCAGCTCCGCAGATGCGATCGCACCCGGTGCGTGCTCGGTGATGCGCCCCAGCTCGGCCAGGCGGAGGGCGGAGGCGTCGCCCAGGTACAGGGATGCCAGGTCCGCGACCGTGAGGGTCAGTTCGGCCTGTTCGTCCGTCGGCGCGCACACCGAGCCGTCCGGCGCGGCGTCCAGCCGGAATCGGCCCCCGGCCAGACCCGCCTCGTCCACCACCTCCAGCACCAGCGACCCGGCCGCCGCGTACGTACGGGCCTCCAGCGCCCGCACGACGTCCAGCAGCCGTACCCACAGGTAGTCGGCGTGGGTCAGCAGACGGGCGGACCGCGGGTCCGGCAGGAACTGCGGAAGCAGGTCGTCCGGGGCGAGCGGGCAGGTGCGCACCTTCTGGACCCAGTCGATGGAGCAGACGAAGTGCCACAGGGCGCGTTCGGCTCGCACCGTGGCAGCGGTGATGTCCAGCACCGTCACCGTGTTGTCCGGGACCTTCGCGTCGGCCCACTTGTCGTCCGCCCGGTAACTGATCACGCCCTCCGGCTCGCCGTCCGGAGCCCGGTACAGGGCGAAGAACGTGCCCTTCCAGGGGCGGTGGGACAGCTCTTCCAGGCCGGTGTTCAAGCTCCACCACTGAGCGTCCCGGCTGATCACACCGGCACGCCGGGCGTACCGGCGGTTGTGCAGGCCGGGGCCCACCGCGCACACCTGCGCACCGTCCACCAGATCGATCCGGCCACCACAGTCGGGGCGTGACCAGCGCCGGTCAAGACCGGCTCGGCCCACCTCGATCTCCCACTCGCTCACGTGGGCCGCCGGCCCGAACCCGTAGCGCCCGTAGATGGGGTACTCGGCGGCGACCAGCGTGGCCAGCACCTCGCCCCGTTCCTTCGCCGCAACCAGTTCGGTGGCCATCATCCGGGTGAGCAGGCCGCGCCTACGGTGCGTGGGGGCGACCGTGACCTGGGAGACCGCCGAGGCGGGCACCAAGGATCCGCCCGGCACGGAGATCTGCTGCGGGAAGGAGCGGAAGGTGGCCACGCAGCCGCCGCCGAACTCCGGCGACTCGAAGGCGCCCAGGGTGCGACTCGGGTCGAACTGCTTGGCGCGCAGGGCCACGTCGGCCTCCGTCATCGCCGGCGGAGTCAGGAAGCCGACGTGTACGGCTCCCAGCCAGGAGGCCAGTTCGGCCTCCTGGACGGTACGGACTTCGAGGTCGCGTGGTGAGGGTTGCTGGGTCTCCTGGCTGGGCGTCATATCGCTCACGCTAGGCGCTGCCCCGCCCCCCTTGGCAAACGCAATACCGGCGCCCTTCGAGGTGCTCAGGGCGCTTCAGGCCAGCAGGTCGTCCACCTGCGCCTCACCCTCCCGGTACCGGCGGGTGATCTCCGCGCTACAGCCGTTGGCCGTGGTCTGGAGCTGCTGCCTGCTACGCGAGACCTGCTGCTCGTAGCGGACGAACTGGGCCATCGCCTGGTGCAGTTCCTCGTCGGTGCGGGCGGCGAGGTCCGAGAGCTCCACGTCGGCGAGCATCTCCGCGGCGAGGCGTCTGACCTCCTCGCTGTGCGGCGTGCCCAGGGTGACGTGCCGGGCCGAGGCGCTGCGCGAGGAGGGGGCGTCCGCGAGGATCTCCGGCAGTCGGTCCAGGACCCGCGCCTCCGGGTCGGCCCGGCGGGCCAGCTCGGCGCGCAGGATGTCGATCCGACCGTGCAACATGCGGCGTACGTAGCTCAGATCCGCCTCGTCGCGCTGTGCTTCCCGACGCAGCGCTCGCAGCTCGGGCAGTCGCAGCAGCGCCAGATCGGGGCGTGGGGCCACGGTGAGGCACTCGGCGTTGCGCTGGGCCGGTGGCCGCAGCGCCGCCGGGGCGGAGGCAGGACCGGAGGCTGAGTGTCCGGCGCCGGATGAATGCATGGATACGTCTCCCTCGACCGGTGCGGCGAACCGCACGCGTGCATGGTGCCACTCTCCGTGGTGCACGTGCAGTCGGCTGCACCCGATCGGCCCCGGACGGGTGCACGCCTGCTACACAGGAGGTATGCGAGCAGTGGTTCAGCGGGTCGACGGCGCACGCGTCCTCGTCGCCGGAGAGACAGTGGGCGAGATCGTCGGCGAGGGGCTGTGCGTCCTGGTCGGTGTGACGCACGAGGACACCCCGGAGAAGGCCGCGCAGTTGGCGCGGAAGCTGTGGTCCGTCAGGGTGTTGGAGGGCGAGAAGTCCTGCTCGGACGTGAACGCCCCTCTGTTGGTCGTCTCCCAGTTCACGTTGTACGGGGACGCGCGCAAGGGCCGTCGCCCCACGTGGAACGCGGCGGCACCCGGGGACGTCGCCGAACCGCTGGTTGAAGAGGTGGTGGCACAGTTGAGGGCACTGGGAGCCACGGTGGCGACCGGCCGGTTCGGCGCCGACATGCGGGTTACGCTGACCAACCACGGTCCGTTCACGGTTCTGATCGACATCTGACGGCGTCCTACGGGGGCGCCGCGCCGTGCACGGGCGTGGTGCCCCGAGGGGCCGGTGTTCCCCCGGGGCCGCTGTCGTCAGGGGGCGACCACGACCTCCTGGGAGGCCGCGGTCGTGCCGGCCAGCAACGCCGCGTCGACCGGTACGTTCCGCTTGACCAGGGCCAGGGCGATCGGGCCGAGCTCGTGGTGGCGCGCCGAGGTGGTGACGAAGCCGAGCTGGCGACCGTCCTCACCGTCGGCGGCCAGCCGGATCGGGGTGCCGTGCGCGGGCAACAGCACTTCGCTGCCGTCGAGGTGCAAGAAGACCAGCCGGCGCGGCGGCTTGCCCAGGTTGTGGACTCGGGCGACCGTCTCCTGTCCGCGGTAGCAGCCCTTCTGCAGGTGCACGGCCGTGCCGATCAAGCCCAGTTCGTGCGGGATGGTGCGGTGGTCGGTCTCGAAGGACAGCCGGGGTAGGTGGGCTTCCACGCGCAGCGCCTCGTGGGCCAGGATGCCGGCGGCCGGGCCGTGCTCGGCGGCGAAGCCCGCCAATTCGGTGCGTGGCAGGAACACGTCCCGGCCGTGCGCGGTCTCCCGTACGACGGTGTCCCGGGGGAGTTCGGCGATGGAGCCGGCGGGGAGGTGGACGACGGCGAAGTCGGCGGTGCGATCGGCCACTTCGACCCGGTAGAAGAACTTCATCGACTCCAGGTAGCCGATGAGCGCCTCCTGGGTGCCCGGTTCCACGTGGGCCCAGACCGTCTCGCCGTCGTCGACGAGGTAGAGCGCGTGCTCGATGTGACCGTGGGCGGTCAGGACCAGGGCCTCGGTGGCCTGTCCTACGGGCAGGTCACTGACGTGTTGGGTGAGGAGCAGGTGCAGCCAGCTGAGCCGTTCGGGTCCGTTGACGGCGATCACGCCGCGGTGGGAGAGATCAACGAATCCGCGACCATCCGCCAAAGAGCGCTGCTCTCGAAAGAGATCACCGTAGTGGGCGGCTACTCCCTCGTCCCGCCCTTCGGCGGGAACAGCGCCGGGCAGGGACAGCAGGGGGCTGGTCGGCGAAGACGTCGCATGAGGCTGCATACGGCCAAGCGTACGGCCAGGCCCTGAAGGGCTCTCCTGCGATCCCCGGCAGGCCCGAGCCGAGCGCGTCCTCGCCCGCACGAAGGTCTGGAAGATCCTCCGCGACTACCCAAGGGTGGTGGAGTCCATCACGCCACGCTCGGCATCGCCCGCATGCACGCCCTCGCCCTCGCTGGATGGGCCGATGGGCCGCACCACGACCACCCACGGCTGGGGCGAACCGAAGATGATGCGCGCTCCCACCCTCAGCCAGCGGGGTGACATAGCTGAATCTACTGCCTAACTAACTACACATTAAGGAAGTAAGGATTTCGCAGATTCCAGCTGGAAGGAAGTGAGATGCGAAATCCCTTCAGGTCGGAGCCGACTCGCGGCACCTCGACAAGGCGGTGGACATGGGCCTCCTGCGGAGTTCTGGTCTGTCTGGCGGTGACCGGTCTGGCGCTGCCGACGGCGGCAGCTGGTTCCCCTAAGGACGGGGAGCACGACCGCGTCGCCGCCGCCGATGGTAGGTCGACCGTCCCTTTGGGCGGCGACTGCAAGAAGTGCAAGCAAGGCCCCCCCCGTTATGTTTTCTGCGGTTCCGCAATGGGGCCGCTGGCCTCTGGGCCCGGCATGGCTGTGTCCCCCTGTCGAAGGCATGACCTGGGGGGTGGTGTCACCGGGTCCGGGGGTGTTCGTCGGAGACGCTGATCAGAGGTCCGGCCACCGTCCGGTCCGGCGCAATGCCGGACAGTTCGCGGGCGGCAGGTCTGCATAACGTGGATGCGCGAGCACGACACCCGAGCCGGGGCCGGCACCGCCAACACCCCCTGGGAAGGGGCA